>JALOTP010000058.1 GCA_025457865.1 Thermoplasmatota archaeon
GAGCTCATCAATAACATTGAATGGTCTAAAGAGGAGAGCAAGAACATTTCCGAACTCATTCTAAAGAAGGATTGCGGTAAAAAGAAGAAAAAATGATATATTATGCTTAAATAACTGTATAGTGTAATTGTTTTTTTTCGTGCAAAATAATGAAAACTTCCATATATCACCTCAGGTGCTCCAACTGTAAGTGTCCTGATGCCTCCCGAAAAGAGTTCGATAATGGTGGTCATCCTCAGCAAGGACTCTGAGGTCCAGATAGTATCGACCCTACAATTGTTGAGGTTCTATCTGGCAACCAAGGTTGGCATAGACCCTAAATTGACCGTCATCGATAACTGCTCAGGGGATCGAACTATAGAGCTGGTCAGGTCCCTAAGGATAAGGATATTGGAGCATCTAGACCCAGAACCATGGAGCGCTATTGTCAAGGAAGCCCTGACCCTCGGGAAGGAGGAAGGCGTAAGGACCCTCGTGATACTTGACCTCAAGGGAGGCAATGATGCCGAAGATGCGATAAGTCTTATCTCAAGGAGCATCAAGGAAGAGGACCTCTTCGCTTCCGCTTACATCCTTCCGGTATCGAACACAAGAGGCATCGGTTGCTGGGCTTTGGATAGAGGCCTTCTCACAAAGATGGATGGCGATTTTGGTTACGACGTAGAGAAGAAGATGATGGACCTTTCATCCAGGGGAGAGCTAGAAGTAGAGAATGTGAGTGAAAGGTTCCGGCTCAATTCCAAGAAGGTCCGCAGGAATTTCATAAGGTCATTCTGGAAGTACCCGACTAAGACCATCACATATTTCTTTAGGTCCCATCCGTTGACCGTATTCGGTGGATTGGGTCTGTTCGTACTGCTTGTCGCCACCGGGACCGGGATCTACACCATCGATTATTTCTATCAATATAACACACTTAACTATTTCCCTGCGATCCTAACAATGGCACTTATCATGATAGGGGGTTTCTTCATGGTTGCAGGGCTCATGCTCAACGCTTTGAACGTCCTCGTCGAGCGGGTGGAGGCCATCAAGAAATGGGTCAGTTAGGTGGAAAAAGATGAAAGTGCTAGCAATAATACCAGCAAGGAACGAACAAAAGGCGATAGGAACAGTCGTGATGCTGTCAAAGAAATATGTTGGAACTGTACTGGTCATTGATGATGGGTCCTCAGACAAGACGGCCTTGGTAGCAAAGCTGTCCGGGGCGGAAGTGGTCAGGCATAAAGTGAACAAAGGAAAGGGCGAGGCCATGCTCACTGGCCTCAAATGGGCGAACGACAACGATTACGATATCGTCGTTTTCATAGACGGTGACGGACAGCACGACCCTGCTGCCATACCTTCCCTCATCAAACCAATAAAGGACGGAGAAGTGGACATCACCATAGGGTCCAGATGGCATCATGTGGAGGGTCTTTCAGAGATGCCCTTCAAGAGGATATTCGGGAACTGGATCCTTTCCACGACCACTTCGTTATCTCTCTCTAAGGTCATTAGGGACTCACAATCCGGTTTCAGAGCGTTCCATATGAGGACCTTGGATAGCCTGCTGACCACCTCAGAGTCAGGATTTGCAGTAGAAAGCGAGATGATAGCGTTAGCAGATAAGGCCGGGTTCAGATGGAAAGAGGTCGGTATCAAGGCATCCTACAAGGACCTGAACACAAGCACTCAAACAGCTTGGTACCATGGCCTTACCGTCCTAGCCAAGGCATTGAGGGTCATGAGGCTCAACAAACCCGGAAGGTTCTTCGGCAGCTTTTCGTTCCTCTGTTTCCTCGTAAGCCTTGGTTTCGTCATCTGGGGCAGATATGCCTTCCCTGACGAGAACCTGTTACCCATCGGCTATCTGTACATCATTTCCTTTTTCATCATCGTTGGCGGCTTCTCTATGTTCTCAGCCATAATGCTATCAGGTCTCAACGTTGTCTCCAATAGGATATTCAAGATAGTCCTGGAAATGGTTTCTAATGCAAAATGAATTTATGTGGATCTCCTTATGTTCTGAGGATATCCTCGGCTCACGATGAGGCCTTTAAAGGTCTTTTCTGGTGAGGATACCTGAACAATAGGATGTTCCTTGAGCCCATATCATGCTCGAACTGATCTTGGGGTCCGACGCTATCCAAGTTCGAGAGCAATGAATCTCTCTCTACCTCAAGAACATCGTAGGATAGATATGGTCGGGTTCTTTCTTTCATCGTGTCCCCCCGGACAATCTCCGTTGAACGGGATGCAACAACCCATTATACTACATTTATAAATAATTATCCCCAATATATTTCTACAATCATGCACATATATGTACGTATTACTGACAAATATGTACATTTTGTTCATTTATTTATTAAGTATAATTTTATAATGTATATTATTGATTAATAAATCATAAGCACTTATTAAAAATTGTTATATAATCCATACCCAATGTGTGATATTCCTCGTTCAGAGCCTAACGTGGGGATTCCCATGAAAAACATATTAAGGGGTTCCACCTCTGTTAAACCCCTAGACCGATCCTTCCTATTAGAGAATAAATACCGGACCATTCCCTTGAAAAGGTGATCTGATGATTCGACCCATGCTCTTGTCATTGAGTTCCATCCTTGCTCTCCAGTTACTTATCGTTGGTCTGCCTATGGTCAGTTCCAATTCAGAGGAAATGACCGATCGACCATCGGTCCTAACTTCTGACACCATCTCTTCCCCTGCCCCCTCAGCGGGAGGAACGCTGAACAACTTCAACTCAGGTTATGATAAGGGCCTACCACAGAGCAAACGATATTTCAGGGACTTCAGCTTCCTTGCAACTGGAGATATTGACGGGGATAATGACCCGGACCTTGCATTCGGTGGTGGGGACTACAGCCCTGGTGAGACCGAAGGGGTTTACGTGTACAAGGGAGATGGGAAGGGGAACTGGACATCGGCCTCCTCAGGCCTTCCCACCTACGATGGTTGGGGAGGTCTTGCGTTCGGTGACGCCGATGGGGACGGCAAGATAGAGCTCTATGCAGGCGACGAGGGCTGGGGTGCAACGGCTGGCACTATTGATGGTATCGGTGCATGGGAATACTCCTCAGGCAGCTGGTCGACTTCCGGTATCTCCTCGCCTGTGACCTCAGGTCATTTCAATAACCTGGTCCTAAAGAACTTCACGAAGGGATCAGGCCTTGATATGGCCGTTGCACATTCGAACAAGGATACCTACGGTATCAAGGTCTACTATAGCAACGGTGCCTCGCCCATAAGTTGGACGTCCTATTCCAGCGGTCTTCCCACCTCAGGGGAATACACTGGTCTTGCAGTGGAGGACATCAACAACGACGGCCTGCCTGACATAGCCGGGGTCAGTTACGGTTCGTCGGGGATGAAGATCTTCACGCAGAAATCGGACGGGACCGGGTGGACCGATAGGACAAGTTCCCTCCCGAGCACGGCTACGAGCGGAAGTATGATGGGTGTTGCCATGGCCGACCTGGACAACGACGGCAACACCGACATCATCTATTGCACAAAGGACAATGGTATGAAGATATTATTAGGGAACGGAGGGGGAAGTGCAGGCGGCACATCATTCTCCTGGACCACACCTACGGGTGGGTTCCCATCCACTTTTGGAACGAGCGGCAGGTTCTCCCAGGTTCAGTTGGCGGACATAGATCAGGATGGAGACCTTGACCTTCTAGCTCCTAAGGCGGGTTCTGGGCTCTACCTCTTCCTCGGGAACGGCACCAACAAACCCGGGAAAGGGTTCGGCTGGTCCCAGGTCACGAACAAGGGTCTGCCCACCAACATGACCATCTACGGGTCTGCTTTCTTCGACCTTGACGGTGACAAGGACCTTGACCTTGGAGCTGCGACCTGGGGTGATGGAGTGAAGGTCTACAGGACCAACCTCCAGCTCTCAACTGTAAACAGACCACCCAAGCCCAAGGCAGGCAATGATCAGACCGTGAAGGCTGGCTCTACAGTGACCTTGGACGGGACAGCAAGCACCGACCCGGAGGACGCACCAACAGGCGATACGGCCGGGACCATACTCACATATGAATGGAATGTAACCTCATATCCCACAGGGTCCCTGATAAGGGACGTTTCTCTCAAGACGACCGATAAGATAGCGAAACCGACCTTCAAGCCCGATAAGGAGGGCAACTACCTCATCAACCTCGCGGTAAAGGACACAACGGGAAAATGGTCAAATAAGAGCGATGAGGACCAGGTCAGGATCACTGTGACCAATGCCCCACCTATCCCTAATGCGGGGCAGGATATCATTGTCTATCTTGGTAAGACCGTTCGCCTGAACGGTACACTGAGCAATGATACGGAGTTCGCGCCTACTGGCGACCCCAAGGGGAACCTGCTCTCCTACGACTGGAACATCACCAAGTACCCACCAGGCTCCATGGTCCGCGACCTTGCTCTAATGCCGAACGATAAGAACGCAACCCCAAGTTTCGTCCCGGACAAGGTAGGCAAGTACACCTTCACACTTGCTGTCAACGATTCGTTCAAGAAATGGTCAAACAAGGCCAAAGAGGACATGGTCATCATAGATGTCCTCAAACCGAACGACCCCCCTGTAGCAGACGCCGGGGTCGATATCTTCAGGTACAACAACTCCCTGGTCGCACTTGACGGTAGTAAGAGCTTTGATATTGATGGCTCAATTACAGGTTACAACTGGACCTGCACCGACCACCAGCTTACCCTCTCGTTCCTGGACAGCCCATTTCCATCGTTCATACCGAACTCCACTGGGCCATACACCTTCTCATTGAAGGTGAAGGACGATAACGAGAGCTGGAGCAGGGAACCGGACCTGGTGAAAGTGACCGTGCTCGAGGTCTGGGAGAACCTTCCCCCATCGGCCGATGCTGGTATCGACCAATGGGTCCTACTTGGGTCCGAAGTGACCCTTAACGGTTCCAAGAGCTCTGACCAGGATGGGTACATTGTCACATGGGAGTGGGTTTGCACAACAGAACCCGGTCTGTTCATCAACAACTCCAACAGCTCACATCCTACGTTCCTACCTGTAGAGGAGGGTACATACACCTTCACACTGAGGGTGATGGATAACAACCTCTCATGGTCCCCTGAGGATATGGTTTCGGTCCTGGTAGAAAAGCCGTTCATCAACTTGCGACCGGTAGCCTTGGCAGGACCAGATGATACGGTCCTAAACGGTTCCCTTGTGATCCTTGATGGTTCCTCGAGCTACGACCTGGACGGACTGGTGACCGCTTACAACTGGACCTGCATAAGCAGAGCGGTCGTATTGAACGAGACCTATCCTGCCTACCCCACATTCATTCCTTTGACGTCTGGACACTATGATCTCACTCTGTCGGTAATGGATGACCTTGGCCTCTGGAGCCTGGAGGACCGTGTGAACATAACCGTTGTGGACATACCCGAACCGCCTCCTCCACCACCGCCCAAGAACGTGTCGGTGATGATAGGCCCCTTCAATTTCGATAACGGTCCACATCTGATCGGAGCGACAGTCACCCTTCAACCTCTTGATGCATACAATTCTCATTTCGGCATCATTCCGACAACTACCACGACCGATATGGGCTATGCTGAGTTCTTGGAAGGGATAGCGCCCGGTAACTATTCATGCTTCGCTTATTTGAACGAGACCGTTTCAGTAGGACCTTTCGGCCTTGAAGTACTAACGAACGGTTCCATTAGGATCTGGAACGGGTCCATCCCTCTCGCCCCGAGCCCTCCTATAGATGATCCTGATGATGATGATGATGACCCTCTACCAGATGATGATGACGATGACCCAGTTCCGGACGATGATGACGATGACCCAGTTCCGGACGATGATGATGATGACGGCCCACCAGGGAATGAGACCGGAGATGGGAATAGGACATCCATCTTCGATTCTCCCGTTTTTTACCTTGTCATCGCTTTGGTAGTTGGTTCCGTCATAGTGATAGTTATCTTCCTTGTAGTGTACGGTAAGAAAGGACCCGAAGTAGCTGTTCCATCGGACCAAGGGACCACTGAGGCCCCAAAGACCTATGATGGGACCGCTCCCGAAGAATGAACGATACCCTTTCATCAGAACAATGACCTCAAAATCTATAAAGGGACATTTGGTTGCCAAGGTAGATGATCATGCCCAAGATACTAGTAACTGGTTCCGCTGGCTTCATAGGTTTTCACGTTTCAAAGTACCTCCTGGAAAGAGGGTATGCTGTCATTGGCTATGATAACCTGAACCCTTATTACGATCCTTCTCTGAAACGGGCCAGACTTAAGATGCTGAAGAGATACCCTACCTTCACCTTTCACAAGGCCGACCTGAGGAACAGAAAAAGACTGTTCTCAGTGTTCGAAGATAACCATCTCGATAAGGTCTGTCATCTGGCCGCACAGGCAGGTGTGAGGTATTCCATAGAGAGCCCGCATACTTACATCGATTCCAACATCGTCGGGACCATGAACATCCTTGAGGCCTGCAGACAGTTCAAGGTCAAGGACCTGGTCTATGCCTCCTCTTCATCCGTGTACGGTGGGAACGAGAAGACACCGTTCTCGGAAGAGGACAGGGTGGATGACCCTATCTCCCTCTACGCTGCCACGAAGAAGTCCAATGAACTGATGGCCCATGTCTATTCACATCTTTTCGGTCTGAACACGACAGGGCTCAGGTTCTTCACCGTTTACGGCCCCTATGGCCGTCCTGATATGGCCCTCTTCAAGTTCGCCAAGAACATCATAGAGGACAGACCGATAGAGGTGTTCAATTACGGGAACATGGAGAGGGATTTCACCTACATAGACGACATCGTCAAGGGGACGGTGGCAGCCCTGGACAGACCGTTCAAATATGAGGTCTTCAACCTCGGGAACAACAAACCCATCAAACTGACCTATTTCATAGAGCTCATTGAGCAGCACCTAGGGAAAAAGGCCCAAAGGCAGCTCCTACCGATGCAGGAGGGGGATGTTCCAAGGACCTGCGCGGATATCGACCATGCAAAGGAACTCCTTGGATACGATCCCAAGGTGTCCATAGAGGACGGAGTGAGCAATTTCTTAAAATGGTATTTAGACCATTATAAATGCTGAACATTTTTTTAAATAACATATCCAGCAAATCTATCGGACTTTGATAATGGGTCAAAAACCCTTATATGGACCCTATCCCAACCTCTATTCGCAGGTGGATCACCTGCCGATAGACCGGTCATCTCGGAAACATACACCTCCATCTATTGTATATCCAGAGTCCCCCCATACCGGTCTATCGTTCTTTTCTATCATTGAGGATAAGTTCGACCGATCGATAACATGGTCTCTATCATCGAGCGATCCTTTTCATAACTGGAACATAAGGATTAATATCCCAATAAGCATCGAGGGGTGGGTGATATTTGGATGATGTTCCTTCAGAGGCTATCGAACTCTTGGGATATATTCAAGACCTGTTTTAAAGTGCTCGGGAAGGAGAAGATGCTCGTCATCTATCCTCTCGTTTCGATGCTTGCTATGGGTGTTGTCCTCATGATATTCTTCGGATTGTTCATATTCGCTTTCCTGGCCCAAGCACTATCGGAGTCCATGAGCCTGCCCGTCCTTATCTTGACAATGGCCCTCATCTGGGCCATGTACGTGGCCATGTATTTCGTTGCCATCTTTAGCAACGTCGCCATCGTCGGTTGCGCAAGGATGAGGCTGGACGGCAAGGACCCTATCTTCTCGGACGGGTTCAAGATAGCTTTCAGCCGCATAGGCCCCATACTTGGCTGGGCCCTACTTGCTGCCACCATCGGTCTCATCCTGCAGTTCATAAGAGAGAGGATGGGACAGGTCGGAAGGATCATAGCTGGCTTACTAGGGATGGCCTGGAACATACTCACATATTTCGTTGTCCCAGTGATAGCAGCGGAGAACGTCGGACCTTTCACGGCCGTCAAGCGGTCATTCCAGATCCTCAAGAAGACATGGGGAGAGGCACTTGTAGTTAACTTCGGCCTAGGTGCTGTTTCCGCGATATTCTTCCTTGTCTATATCGTTCTATGGATAGTTCTTCTATTGGTTTCAAGCATCTTTTGGCCCCTGTTCTTTGTTATCCTGGCCATCGGAACGCTCGGTCTGATAGTCCTTTGGGCAGTTTTTATCGCCCTCAAAGGGATCCTAATGGCGGTCCTTTACAAATACGCTACGACCGGGCAGGTTGGGTTCGAGTTCAAGAAGAGCACCATACAGTCGATGTTCGTCCCTAAGAAGAAAACGGGCATCTTTGGTTGACTGAAAAACCCTAATAACATCAAAGCCGGGCCCCCATGACCCTTGACCAGTACTGCTCTCTGCCATGAGGAACACCAAACCTATCCATTTTAAGTATTGATCTTTCTTTTAATTATCTTTCGTTGGACCTTTTTTATTCCCATCCGCCCTTCTCCAGCGTATGCTATGTACATTGAATGGATCATTGTTCAATGGAAAGAAAAATTCCCTTATCTGTTGTACCATCGGTGGTAGATATGTGTTCTCATGATATCAATACCTCTTTTACTGTCCCTGGTCCTATCAAATGTGAACATCCTATCACTTTTCATTCTATGATATTAATGAACAAAGATTAATAACCTATTAAAAAACTGATTACCCTGAGCAATCGCTCTGGATGGTAGGTGTCCACAATGAACACTAAATCAGTCGTAATCCTAACCATAATGTGCGTTGTGATGATGGGATTGTCCGTTCTGCCCTCTGGGGTCGATGGGGCGGGAACGGGGTTCTTCAATGTCTTGGTCGTTTCATCCTCAGAGGTCCCTATCGAGAATGCGATAGTCTGGATAGATGACGATGTCACCTGGACGACACAGAAGGATGGGAGATGCACCTTCAGGGACGTGGACTTCGGCAACCACACCCTGACAGTTCTTGCAGATGGCTACAAGCCAGCAAGCATGGTCATTGACTTCCAGAAGAACGCTACCGAATACAAATTCTCGCTGAACCTGATCAAACCTGTGACAAAAGGCATCATCAAGGGAAGGGTCTTCCTGGATGTCTATGATCCACCCTACGATGCGGGGGAGTCCATTATAGGGTTCGAGACCTCTATAGGGGCCGCCCTTCCCGGCCTCGTCGATGTCCACACGACATCCGATCCGTTGATAGGGGAATATTACACCTTGGTTGCCCCAGGCGATCATTTCCTATGGTGTTTCGCATACGGGCATGTCCCGGTGCATTCCGGCGCTATCACTGTGCTTGCGGGCGAGGTCGTTTACTACGATTTCCATCTGAAGTACACAGGTATGCACAACAGCGGACTTGCCGGGAACGTTACCGATGTCTCGGACGGGTCTCCCATAGCAGGGGCAACGGTAATAGCAACCGATGGTACGACGACCCTTGTGACATCAACAGATACCTTTGGCTTCTACTTCTTCATAGGCCCCAACGCGGGGACCTACTCTCTGATAGCCGCTTCGTCCTCCTACGAGCCAGGCACCGCTTCCGGAACGGTCAACTGGGGCCAGATAACCTATGTTGACCTAGAGCTCAAGAAGGGGACGGAGAACCGGACGATACTATGGGGCTTCGTTTACGGGGATGGCATACCGCTTTCGACGGCCACTGTGTTCACAGATGTTCCACATACCGTCAACAGCAATGTGCTGGGAATAGCCGGGCTCTATGCGATAATGGACTTCCCCGGCGATGAGGACCATCTGGTCGGCGCCATGGCCTCGGGCTACTACCCCGTCTCGACCCTGGTGAACGTCCCAACAGGAACGATATACAGGCAGGACCTCTACATGCAGAAGGGCAAGGAGAGGTACGCTGTCGTCATCGCCTCCTCATGGGAAAAGACGACAGGAAATGCGATAGACAATTCGACCATCATGCTCAACAACCCCGGTGTGTTCTCCGATACGCAGAGCACCGGACCATCAACGAACATCCACGTTTGGGTGGGTATCCCTGCATGGGGTAGCTACTCGGTGAACTGTGTCAGGTCGGGGTACATATTCGTCGATTATTCCATACACCCTGGGACTGGGATACATCCTCCATCTGCAACGTTCACGCTCTCCACGACGACAGTGAACCATCTGAAGCTGTTCATGAACAAGACGGACAACAATGAGAAGACCAATATCTGGGGATATGTGACCAATGCAGGTACCGGGCTACCTTTATCAGGTTGTCCCATACTCGATATCACCGGTGTGATGACCACCTTCTCGACCACCGATCCCACAGGGTTCTACCTTGAGTACGTTTCTCCAGCAACCTACACCCTTGTCGCTCTTCCGCCCACCGGGTATTCGCTCATGAACTACGACCATGCGACAGGTGCTTGGGGCTGGGGGCCCTGGACAGGGACCGTGTCACTGGGAGAGTCCAGGCACGTTGACTTCATAATAAAGGAGGACAAGGAGTCCATGGTGATAGCCGGTCAGGTGGTCATGCAGGGTACCGGTGACCCCGTGGCCGGGTTCGACCTGGAAGCGATAGGGCCTTCTACGCCAACCCTCTATACAACCACACCCTCGAGCGGGTTCTTCATCTTCTCGCCTCTTTGGGGGCCCGGGAACTGGACCTTGAACGGCCACCATCCCTCGCTGTTCGTCTCCGATGTCGAGTACTGGCTGCTCATGTCGGGACCGCATTCGAACTCATCTACGCTCCCCATCATGTTCGGACTCACCATCCCCAATGTCATGTGGGTGAGGATAACGGTCCAGAAGGAGGTACCCCAGAACAGCACCAGGATCTGGGGATATGTCTATACCGCATCCATCGGCGGCACCCCCATTCCTTCGTGCGGCATCCTTGAGATGACCGGGACAGCCACCTTATTCTCCACAACCGATGTGGTGGGCCATTACAACGAGATCGTCTCACCAGGCAACTTCACCCTCATGCCTCTTGCCGTTGGTGGTTATTCCATCCAATCTTACGATTGGGGGACCGGAGCAGTCTCCATTGCACCCTGGTCCGGTACAGTCATTCCCGGCGAGTCTAGGCACGTTGACTTCATCATGAAACAGGATAGGGAGGCGGCAATAATAGCCGGCCAGGTGATAATGGAGGGTACAGGCGATCCCGTTTCAGGTTTCAATATAGGCCTTACAGGGGGCTCTCTTAATTACAACAGCGTGACACCTGTCTCTGGCCTGTTCATCTCCCCGCCCATCTACCTGTTCTCGACCTGGCAGGTCTCAGGGTTCCATCCATCGTATGTGGTCGTTGAGGTCAATTATCACCTCTTCCCCGGCGGCGCGGTCTCCACATCGACCTCGCTAGATAACCGTGAAAGAGGGCCAGCAGGGCATGGCCCGCCTCTACGGGAAGGTCTTCAAGCTGTTCTCTTACGCTCCCGCCTCAGGGGCGGCAGTGAAGATATATCAAATGCCAGGGACCATACTGACATACACACTCACGGCCGATGTCACCGGTTATTACGAACAGGTCCTATCGCCGGGCGATTACTATGTCAAAGCTTCCCTATCGGGTTACGGGGCATCATCCGCGACGGTAACTCTCTTACCTGGCGACAACATCTATCAACCCTTCTATCTGATGCCTAAGATACCCATCCCGCTACCCCTGAATCTTACGATGAGGTTCGTGCAGAAGGATAACGGGACACCCATAAAGGACCTGAACGTCGAACTTTCAGGTATCGCAAAGGGAAAGACCGACCAGAACGGTGAGGTCAAGTTCAACTTCCCGGAAGCGGGTGAATACAGCATCTACATAGCTGCGGCACATGCGATCATATTCGATCCAAAAGGGAACGAGATAGGGTCCCTTGATGAGCCCGTCAAGCTCGAATCCAACGGGACCTACACGGTCAAGGTCTCCTTCTACCAGAGGGTCGAGATCACCAAGGCCCCTAGGAAGGTCGAGGGCATAGGCATCCCGCCCATTGCAGGTGTCGGTATACTGCTTGCGGCCCTGCTCATAGGAGCCGTCGTGGGATATGCCATTAAAAGGCCAAAAACCCACGATATAGAGGAATAGTCCTGGGCATACGGTTAAGTAACCAATATATCGGAGACCCGCAATGAAGTGACGCCGGGGGCCTCCCGGCGGGGTACCGAAGGATGTTCCCGGACAGCGTATTCTTCTCCATTGCCGTAGTCCTCGGCCTTGCCGCACTCCTTGGAGCCATAGGACAGAGGCTCCGTCAGCCCCTCATCATCATGTTCCTTCTCACCGGTATCCTAGCTGGTCCCGGCGGGCTGGGGCTGATGGACTCGGAGGGCAACTTCGAGCTCCTTGCACAGATAGGTGTTGCCCTTCTTCTGTTCATAGTCGGGTTAAAGCTCGACATCCACCTGATCAAGAGCATAGGCCCCGTCGCATTGGCGACAGGACTAGGTCAGATCGTGTTCACGAGCATCATAGGCTTCATTATCACGATAATTCTTGGGATGTCCCTTGTCAGCGCCCTCTATGTCTCCGTGGCCCTGACGTTCTCGAGCACCATCATAATCGTCAAACTGCTCTCTGACAAGAAGGAGATAGACTCCCTCCACGGCCAGATAGCTCTCGGCTTCCTCATCGTACAGGACATAGTCGCCATCATTGCCCTGGTGGCCCTTACCACGCTCGGAGCGGACATTTCCGGAGGGATGGCCCCGCTTGTAACATATCTTATCATGGCTGGTAAGGGGGTAGGTTTCCTCCTTTTCGTCGGTCTTGTATGGAAGTTCGTCATCCCCCGCCTGACCGCACAACTGGCACGCTCCCAGGAGCTCCTGGCGCTCTTTGCCATCGCATGGGCCGTCATACTGGGTTCCGTGAGCGAGGTCCTCGGGTTCACCAAGGAGGTGGGGGCCTTCGTTGCTGGCATATCCCTTGCCTCGACCGATTACAGGGACGCCATAGGTGCAAGGCTCACGGGTCTTAGGGACTTCCTCCTGCTCTTCTTCTTCATAGGCCTTGGAACGCACCTCCACTGGGATGCGGTAGGCTCCAAGATCGGCACCTCGATCATACTATCCATCTTCGTCCTCGTAGGCAACCCGCTCATAGTTTGTGCGATCATGGGCTTCATGGGTTACAGAAGGAGGACAGGTTTCCTAGCAGGTCTGACGGTCGCCCAGATATCGGAGTTCTCACTGGTCGTTGCCACCCTTGGTTTGGGGTTGGGCCATATCTCCGAGGAGACCATGGGGGTAGTCACCCTTGTCGGGGTGGTGACAATATTCGCCTCCACCTACATGATCCTCTATTCGGAGAAGCTCTACAGGGTCTTCTCCGGCCCCTTAAAGATATTCGAGAGGAAGAACCCTTTCAGGGAGATCGCCATAGACTCCATGAACGATGCCCAGAGGGCAGATGTCATACTGGTCGGTCTGGGTCAGTACGGGAGCGAGATCGCAGAGAACCTTCTCAGGCGGAACAAGAGATTGATCGCTGTGGACTATGACCCGGTTGTCCTGAAACGCTGGAAGGCCAGGGGTGTGCCGGTCCTCTACGGGGATATAGCCGATTCCGAGATAAACGACCACTTGCCCATTGACAAGGCCAAATGGGTCGTATCGACCGTTAGGGTCTTGGAGCTCAACCTCGCATTGCTTCAGAACCTGAAACTGAGGGGATTTAAGGGAAAGGTCGCATTGACCGCAGTGAACCAGAGGGAGGCCCGCATCTACGAGAAGAAGGGGGCCAGTCTCATCTTCCGTCCGTTCAGGGATGCTTCAGAACAAGCGGTCGAATCACTGACCCATATGATGGACATGCTACCGGAGGATGCCAACTGCGCTGTATCGTTCAAGGAAGTACTGCTCAACAGATGGCCGGGAACAGCCGGTCGAAAGATCAGGGACCTGCCGCTAAGGGCAATTACCGGGGTCTCCATTCTAGCAGTCAAGAGGAGCGGGATGGTGAACAACGACCCGGGCCCCGATTTCAGGTTGTTCCAGGGAGACAGGCTCGTCATCGTCGGGCTGCCTGACAAGCTCGAGATGGCAGAGAGGATCCTGAACGAGGTCCAGGACATGCAGACCGGGGATAGGACCGAAAGGTTCCAGCTCGCTGAGTTGAGCGTGGCCAAGAACCCCCAGTTGTCAGGAAGGACCCTAGCTGACATGAGGTTCCGTCAGGAGTATGGTGTTACCGTCCTGGGGGTCAAACATGGAAAGGGCCCTGTTCTGGGACCGGACCCGGGATACAGGTTCCGTTCGGGGGACCGTTTGATGGTGATCGGGCCCGCAAGTGCAGTAAGCAAGATGAAGTCGAGCGACCTTGTCTGCTCTCGTTGAATCCCGATAGACCAGCATATCATTTTTAATACCATATGGAACAATAAAGGGTTGGATGGTATTTGGACCGGAGGTGTTAGGGGGATTCTATGATGGATAGAGGCTGCTTGTTTGCCGTATTGTTGTCGACCGCCCTGCTGCTTTGCATCGGTTGTGTGGAGCTGCCGGGGTCAGAAGAAGAGGACGACGATGATACCGCTCAATTATCCAAGGACTACACAGGGACCTTGGACATCACGTACTCCAGGGATTTCCCTTCGTTCGAGGCGACATCTCAGGCCTTCGTAAGGATATCCAAGGATGGAAAGGTAGGCATAACACCGGGAACGCCTGCGATATACGATGCGGACGACATCCTTCAGATCGAAGGTGGTCAGATGCGGCAGCGAGAGACCGGCACCCTATCCCTCTCCGGTGGGTCCGGGGTGGTCATCATCAGGGGCGTTGACGAGTTCGTGGCCCTCTCGATCGATACGAAGATCGCTGGGGAGCAGGAGACGTTCGGGTGGGATGAGCAGACCATGAGTTGGATCTCGCTTGCCACAGTCCCTTTCGACCTGGAAGATCCTATTGAACCGCCGGTGGAATTCAATATATTCAACGCGACGGCAGGGGACGGTCTCGCTTTTACCACGAGGTCACCCCAGATATCCGGCTACGTCACCTACGAGTGGAGGTTGGTCCTGATCCCCTCGATAAAATAGCTATCACCAGGCCCAGGATAGGAGGGAAAGTGAATGAACAAACCAACATTGATAACGGGAATTGGATTATTCACGGTAGGGCTCTTACTTGTCATCATAGGATTTGCCATAGGCGGCTCTTCATTGAATGACCAGGTGTACGAAGAGGTCGCAAATGAGGCGGATTTCAACTCTCCCAGGGCCGGGACCTTCACGTACGACTATTCCCCCGACTCTTCATTGGGGACGAAGATAGATATCGTCTCGAGGACAACGTGGGTCCTTTTGTTCGACCTGACCATTGAGGACAGCATGGAATCGTCCGTCCTGTCCCAGAAGAGCAGGATGACACCATACTCAAGGGAACTGGACCTTACATTACTGGACACATACACCATCACCATCGTATTCGAAGTAAACGTCACATTGACCGACTTCTCCATCATCTTGTGGGAAAATACATTCTCTGATTCCTTCGTAGCTTCCTGCTGCATGGGCCTATTCCTTCCAGGCCTGGGCGGCCTTCTGATGCTTGTCGGTCTGATACTGATAATCGTGGGGCTTGTCGTGGGGAGGAAGAAGGAGGTCATGCCCGACCCTTGGAACAGGCCTCAGGACCTGTACCCACCAAAGCCTACCTACCCCCCGAGCCAACCGGTCCAGCCGGCTCCGCCCATGGGAGGGTACGGTTACGGGGGTCCGCCTCAAGGACCGAACTACGGTCCGCCGCATGGCGGGGACGGGACGTTCTCTCCGAACATTCTCAGACCCCCGCCTGTACAGTGATCGACGTCCGATCTATGCCTTTCTGCTTGCGAGCCTGAGGTATCTCCCGTCGTTGAAGGCCATCATCACGGTCCCGTCCGGTCCTTCGACCAAGGAGGTCCCGCCCGTTAACTGCCAGGTGTTGGTCCATTCTAGAACAGTCACCCGTGTCCACCCTCCCTCTTTGAGGAGAGCGTACTTCAGTGCATGGTCATTGTCCATCTTGCCGCTTGAATTGATATAGCTCACGCAAGGGGTCCCGGACCCAAGGACCAACAGGGATGGGGACCATGGGGAGGGATGCTCAATGTCCACGATCTCCTCCATCACCCATCTTCCACCTTTCCATCTGGTAAGGTGCATGGTCCCATTATTATCATCGAAAAGTACGGTCGGAGCGTCGTCCGTACCGAGCTCAATGATGGAATCTGATGGACCGTTCCAGAAAAGTTCCTCTTCGAAAAGGGTATTTTCGGTCCAACCACCTGGACCGGACATGGAATGGATGAGCTGCTGATAGACCCCACCTAAATTGAACTTGAAGTAGGTCAGATGAACGTTCGAGTCCTTATCGATCACAGCATCCATACCAGTTATGGATACGTTCTCTTCGAAAACGATCCTCTCGGTCCTCCAGGAACCATCCTCCGATACAGCGCGCTTTATCATACCTTCCTCGAACTTATAGAATAGATCGAGGGCCTCACCAGAATAGAGTTCATAGAAAAGGTTCGGTCTACCATCACTGTCCAACAACAGGACCAGATCGCTTACGCTCCTTCCGAGTAGGTCAGGGTCGGAAATGTCCTGCTTGAACACCTCATCATCCTTTATTGTGCAGTATGTGAAGGAGGTGGTCCCTGAAACGTCCTTTTTCCAGAATGCCAAATGGACCGTACCATCTTGTGTTTGGACCAGGTCATAGAGGTCATTTTCTATGAACCTGGCAATATCGATGTATGCCCAGGTCCCATCCTCCCGGTATGCATATTTGAGCATGAAGTCCTCACCATCATCCGTTACCGAAAGGTACAATATCCTTGGTCCTGAAACACTCCCTAGGACCATAACTGGACGTACTAGCGAATAGATATTGTCCACCTTTTCCACCTCCCACCCCTCGGCCAGGTTGTTCGCACTTGATGATATGAGCCTCCTAAGATCGACGATATCGGGGTCGCTCCAGTCCTTGATCTTGATTCCCAGGACCTCCACCTTGAAGCCCATCCCGAACTCCATCCCCCCGTAGAGCCACCATGAACGCTCCTCAGCTTGCATGAACGCTTCCCCTTCGACATAAGCATGGACCGACAGATAGGGGCCTAGGATCCCGTAGATGAGGAGGGAAAGCTCCGGGCCCACGAATCCCCTTACCAGACAATGTGTACCTATGACCGGGGTACTGAACTCGAAGTTGGCGGTGTATTCCCTAATTGGCTCCCAATCCGGATGCTCCACGTAGCCTTCAAGGACGGTGTTCTGGACCGCTTCCATCATCAATCCCGCTTCAACTGTACCTCTGACCCCTATGACCAGAGAGAGTGTAGGTACGAAGATGACGACTATCCCTCCAATGGGTATCAGTATCGGAGGGAAGGAGAAGCTCGCCACCTCGAACTTTTCGTCAAGGTTCAGCTCTTCATTCGAATCGAACCTGAGCTCGCCTGTGAAGGTCGTAACCGTCCCGAACCTGCATTCCTCTATCTGGAACCAATCTATGTCAAGGTCGAATATGATGTCAAGATCCAGGTCGATCCTGCCGCCTATCACAGTCCTCTTCCCGCCCTCTCCTGAATGAAGGACCACATCGGTGAATATTATTCCGTCCCCCCCTGCGCGGGTCGGTCCATTCTTCAGGGTAACGCCTGGAAGGGAGCTGATAAGTTCCATCTGCTCCTGACCGATGCTCTCGTTCAGGCGGATGCTACCCTTCTTCACGGCCTCTTCAAGGGTCGCCTGGGTCGTGCGAACCGTCATCCTGCTCCCGTCCCTCTTAATGGATGATACCTTCCGAAGGAGACCGTATGGTGTCCTTTCGCTGATCCCTATGGAAAGGATATCATCCTCGGTGATGGAGGGCAATGGTCCCTTCTCATCATCGAAGACAAGCTCCCTCTTATCATCTGAGACCGCTATCAGACCATCAAGGTCGGGACCGTCCAGCTGTTTTGTGGTCGATGGGAGTACGGTGCCGTCATCGAACTCTTCCTCCTCATCGTCAAAAATGTCATCTAGGTCAAGACAACCGGTTATGAACGGAACGATTGATAGTAATATTACCAGCAATGCAACGCTGATGCGCTTTTCCATTTTGACCCCTATGAGTGATTCCTTCAAGGGTGTTAAATATCCATCGACCGGTCTATACCACTCCATAGTCGTCTATCAGTGATCGACCTTAACCTACCTGATGAGTTCGGACCTAAGAGGTATTTGGAAGAATCCTTTTGTGGATCACTCCTCGCCCCAACCCGCCGCCTCTTCCTTGTCCTCTTCCTTGCCTTTGCCCTTTTTGGCTACCAACGCGATGACGACTATCAAGATGAGGAGCAGAATGACGATGAATGCCGCTATGCAGCAGAACACCCAATAGCTTTGTGGCTCATCGATCTCCTTCTTCTCCTTAGGCATCTTCTGGGTGCCTGAATAACTACCCCATCCTGACGGGGCTGCCCCTCCAGAAGTGGTGCTGAAACGATAACTGTAGGTCTGCGACCAGTTGAAATTTTCACCATCTATTAGGACCTCATATACCCCGGGTGACGCTTCTACCAACTTGAAAGACCCTACTCCATCAATGACGATATAGATGTTCATCCCGGGCGATCCCTTCGCCTCCACGTCCCAATCCATGTTGTTTCTCACGGTCACCTTGATGGATGTCAGTTCGCCCATAGGGACCTTGAAGGAACCGGACAATGTGGGTGCCTTGTCGGGTCCGCCTGCGGTGTCCGAGAAATGATAATTGTAGACCGTGTCCCATTCGAACTCGGAACCATCTATGGTGGTCCTGTAGGTCCCTGCAGGTCCCTCTGTAAGCTCATATGAGCCCAGTCCAATTATCACCATGTAAACGGTCAGGTTCTCGGCGCCAGAGACCCTTGCCTTTACGGTCCCGTTGTCGGCGACCTCGATGAAGCTCTCGTCGAGCATCCAGGTCATGTTCTCGGTCCCGGTCGTGAAGTTCCAATTAAGTTCTGACCCGAACAGTCTGAAACCCTCGATAGAGAGGATATTGCCAAGGACCGTAACACTATAGGTGGTGTTGGGGAGGAAACCGGAATGGGTGGCTATCAGGGTCTTGTTGTCGTCCCTCCATTCTATGGCCGGGTCCGAAGGCTCCGGTTCTATCGTGATATTGCCGATCAGAGTTGAAACGTTCATCGAATGGGAGAAATGTATCACTATGGGCTCATTGAGATAGACATCATTACCTGAGGGTGAATAGGACGTGATGTTGTAGAACCCACGTGGTGTTTTCTTCACATATTCGAGGTGGACCTCAACGTTCAGCTCTGCGGTGGTAAGGTTGAAAGGACCGTATGTCGTGTTGAGATAACCTGACCTGGAAGTGATCTCATCGGGTCTCAAGTAGATCGGCGGGTCCACCTCAAGTACGAAACCGGTTCCATAGGGCACATCATCGATCCTGAACTCCCCGGTCTCGTTCGATGTGGCAGGCCATGAGACGGTCATGGTCTGGTCCCACAACACCACATTGGCTTCTGGGATGGGTTCGGGTGTTGGACCATCGCCTATGACCTTGCCCAGGACGCTGCCGGTGGTCCTGTTCTCCAGGACTATTGTCAGGTTGAACTCGTTGAAACCGGTCGCAACGTATGGTCCGCCACTGAAACCGTCATAGAGCTCCGATCCACCTACAACAAGGGTGTATGACCCGGGCTTTGCGGTGAAGAAGAACATGCCCTCTTCATTGGTCACAGCGCCGTTCTCGAAATCCGTCCCTGAGAACAGCTCTACCGATATGTTCCCGATCCCAGCAAATTCCCAGTTGACGACCTTTCCGTAGAACAGGGTCTCTGGCGTGAGCATGAGCTGCAGGTTCTCCACGCCTTCTGAACCGACCGTGAGTTCCATGGACTCCGATATGGTATCGTTATAGTAGTCTATCCTGAACCTGCCAGGATAGACGCCCATGGAGAAGAGACCGTCGTTCCCGGTGGAGGTATTGTTCACGAGATAATCTTCCCTATCGAGGTCATGGACATAGATCTTCCCGCTCTTGGGGTTACCCAGATAGTCCATCAGGGTCCCGTTGATGTAAGTGGTCTTGGCAAGCAGGGGTTCAAGGTAGATGTTCTGGTTCAATGCCCTTGACCCGGAAGAGAACACGCCAGCCTTGGGGAAATATCCGTCCAGGGTGCAGGTATATGCTATAGTGTCCTTACCATAAAGCCTGAAGTAGCCGTTGGAGAACGAAAAGATGGAATAGGTCATGTGGACGACATCCAGGTCCCTGAACATCATGTCCCTGCTCCCGCCTCCGATGTCCTTCCCTGACGTTATGGATATATAGGCCGAGTGGAGGGACATGCCCGTCTTGAGGTCCTTAACTGCCCCCGTGACCTCCGTGAAGGGGTAGCTCGAATAGAGCGTTACATCCGGCCCTACCCCGCCTGGGGCATTTACGACTATCTGATTGTCCCGATGTGCTGTGTTATGCTGCCTTAGACCGGAAAAGGGATCATAGATATTATAGCCCATACTTGTCATTATATTGTATGTTCCTGGTCTGACCGTCAAGTGGACCAATCCGTTTGAGTCAGAATAGGAATCAAATGAGTCGTAACCTCCGCCATAGTACCTCACTACCGGCACGTAAATGTTGGGTAAAGGCGATCCGGATTCGTCCACCACCCTGAAAGAGTATTGATAGAAGGGGGTCCTATCGAAGTCCTTTCTATCTGTGAGCAGTATGGTCAACGTCTTGGTCTGACCGTCGGCGATGGTGAAATCCTCGACCATTCCTGTTCCCAAATTCCCGTATATCTCTATCGTATCGTAATGTCCGGCCGGTATCGTCCTGTTTATAAAACCGTCTGGAGCGGTCTCCTCATAGAAATAGACCGATGGACCATTCCCTGTTACCGAATAATAAGGCAGCGGTCTGCCCGTCTTCTGGTCCTTGACAAGGATGGAGACCGTGCCTGACCCAGGGACCGGGTCATCCATCTTCTCCAGCTCCACCGTGATGACCTCCGTGTCCCCTATAGGGCCTGGTGGAAGAACGATCTGGGTTGTTTTGTAATCGTAGCTTGCCACATCAAGTGTGTACCCCTTATCGGGTATGAGGGATATTTTGTTCTCTCCCGTGGAATTGATGGAGGTCCTTGACCTTGAACTTATATCATATTCGGGACCCCGGACCTTGACAGTGGATGATGTGATGAACACATCTGAGGCAATGTTCCCTGTACCCTTCTCCCTTGTCTTAACGGTAATGTTCCTGAAAACCTCTGGGAAGGTCATCCTGAACTCCCTGGTGATGGGTGTGTCGTTCATTACCACGCCTACTATCGTTTCATAGCTTATGTAACAGTTCGCGGTGTATCTGGTTGAATCCATGATGTAGAAATATTCACCACGGCCGAGGGTCTGGTTCACCCATCCGGAAGGGTCTATGGGCCAGAACCAGTAATTGTAGGGTAAATGGTCCCTGAATGCAGCGGTCCCGGCTATGTAAATATCGGGGTTCGAAACTGGCTTTCCCGTCCGGTCGTCAATGAACCTTACGTTGAGGGGAAGCGTTCCGGATAGGTCCCGGAGCCTGATGTCGAAGGTATATGTCGTCTGTGTGCTGTTAATGAACACGTGGTTGGAATAGCCGATCAACGAGCCATAATAGACATTGATCGAATAGCCGTAATTGCTCATGGCTACCTGGGCAGAGAACCTCCCGTCAGCTCCGGTATAGCCTGTTTTTACGTTATCCCTTCCTAGCTTGTCCATTCCGTTGACCAAATAATAGGCCCCATTGATGGCGGTCCCGTTCGAGAAGTACCGGACGGTCCCTTCTATCGTATAGGACCTTGGGAGCGCTGGGGTGAGGACTATGTCTCTGTAATAGGTCCTTCCGGGCTCCACGTAGAGCTCCTGCCTGACCCAGAGTTCCCCTGTTGAGTTCGAGGCCTGGAGATAGCAGGGCCCTATGTCGTATCCCCTGATGATGACGGTCGTCTTGCCCCATGTGTCCGTGACGTTTAGGGAGCTCGTGGACCACGTACTGCTATCCAAATTATACACATACACCCAAATTCCGGATGCGGCCGAACCGTTACCATAGGTCACATTCACATGAAGGGTCGCTATCTTGGGAGATATGATCCTGCTTCCAAATTCCCCGACGGCCCCGCTTAAGGCCGTGAGGCTCGAACCCAAGAAGAGCATGGTCAATACCAGAGCTAACATCCTTGTGACTTTCATTATAATTACCCCCTGTTAGGCATCTACGATACCTGGACCAACGAACTTGGATTTAAGTCTAGCCATTGTGGCATCTGGTCCATCTTGGACCAATCGGTTCATTTTCTCCCTTTTTAGAAACGACACCGTAAGGATAATAACGTTCCGTAATAGGTGGACCGACAGGTGCATCACCATGAGCGAAATTCCCAGGAAATGTCGAAGATGCGGTTCTGTTTACCTAGGAGAGCTCGGTATGACCTGCCCCGATTGTCTTACAGAGAGGACGGGAAAGTACAGGATCTTTCCCGATGATATGCAGCTTCCAAGATGAGTTCTATAAATTAAAATATAATCATAATTATAATTAAAAAAATACCCCCTGAGAACAGGGGTGACTATGATCTATCTTTTATGAGTTCAACCCATCACGATGACCTTGATTACATTGTGCCATGGGAGCAGGATGGTGTTGAACTTCGATCTCCTCTTTGACGGGTTCAGGTTCACCTTTATGAACGAGCCCATGTCCTCTGCATTACCGGTCGCGCTCTTCTTCTTTCCCTCGGCCATGTAAATGACCTTAACGGATCCAAGGTTCGACATGTTTTCAGCCTCGGCCTTGCCATTTAATTTTGAATATATATAATTTTTCATTCAAATATCGTTAAAATGCCTAATGGGGGCTTTATTTCTCATAAATTCCTTATCACCTTATCAACTGGCCTCTATCCTAGCCTTTGACCATGGCGTAAAGGATACGATGTTGGCCCATGGTCCATTTGACACAGGTCATTCGGTCCTCCGAACCCGTAAAATAGTATATCGTCCCTCCAAGATGCGTGGGAAAGGTCAGGGACGGGATCAAGAGAACAATGGCGCACTGGCCTGCTGCCGTGGCCGTTCTGTTGGGCATTGCACTGAGGGCCGCTCTATCACGGTTCATGTTCCTCCAGGCGGACGAGGAGATATTCTCCTACGATGCCTATTACTTCGTCCTGGGCAGGTCGCTGGACTTCATCGTCGGCAAGATAGGTGCTTACCTGCTATACCCGTTGGCCTTGTCGGGTTGGTTCAAGCTGTTCGGGGTCTCTCTATTCGGTGCAAGGCTCTTCACGGTCCTTTGCTGGGGGGTGATCATGTCCGCTTTCTACCTCATCATAATTAAGGTCACAGGCAATAGGAAATGGGCCTTCATAGGTACCCTTCTCCTTGCCGTTCTCCCCTATCCTCTGAGGTATGGTCATGTCGCCCTTTCAGAGCCGATCGCTTGGGCTTTCATCACTGTCTCATTGTTCCTCCTAATAGACGGCATGGAACGGGACAGGTGGTGGACCATGTTACTTGCCGGTTCCCTGGTCGCAGTGGCCTTCTTCGCAAGGAGGTCCGCGCTCATCCTCCCTATATTCATCGTTCCCGGACTGGTCTGGGTCAACAGGGGTTCGCCCTTCAAGGCAGCCAAGCAGGCCCTTGTCTATGGCGCCGGTTTCGTCCTGCCCATGGTCATAGGGATAGGGACCTTCACAGCACTTTTCGGCCTTGACCGGTTGTTAGAACTGGGTTTCCTCAATATACCCAACATGACACAGGAATGGGCAATTGACCTTTCCACCGTTTCGACATTCGATTCTGCACTGTATGCCATCCAACCAACGATCTGGAAGTCCCTTCCCCTACTCGTCCCGTTCCTTGCAGGATGCTTGGTCCTCCTGTCCTCCCTTCACAGGAACATCTGGAGGGTCATATACACCTCTTGTCTGCTCTGGCCTGCACTCATAAGGATGGCTTTGGACGGGGAGGCCTCATCAATGGAGATATTCATAGTGACACTGGTCCCGCTCCTTTCCATCCTTCCGTTCCTTGCCCGCCTTGAACCTCAGAAGGCCGGCATATCGCTCGCCCTCCTCCTGGGTTCGGCCGTTGCCTTCTCGACCACGACCCTCTCTCTTGATATATGGAACGTCATCCTTTACACTGGCGTCGGCGCTGTCCTGCTCGTATACCTCGATGACAGACTGGACAGCCAGCTCGGGTCCTTCGTCCTGTTGGGGGCGGGTCTGTTCCTTCTTACGCTCATCTGCTTCAGAGAACCCCAGATAAACACACTTCTCTCATATCTGGTCCCGGTCGCCGGAGCGGCCTTCTTCCTCATGCTGCCCAGGGACAATGCTCCCAACGTGCCCCAGCTCCTCAAGGTCACCGGATTGGTCCTATTGCAGCTCATGGTCCGTATACCGGACCTGACCGGGCTCTATCTCCCATTCATCCTCATCCTACCCCTATTAGGCCTCCTCGCGCTGGGGGATTGGGGAGAAAGGTTTTGGAAGGTCATCAGGTACTTAACTGCCCTTGGGGCCCTCGCTTTCATACCGATGGTCCCCCGGGGGATGTCAGAGCCCATGATCGTTACGGTCCTGTTAGTGGTCCTATTACTCTATGTCTCGCACCTGTTTCCGCGGACCGGATGGACCAGGCTAGCGGGGTCAGTAACAGGGGCCGTAGTATCATTTGTCATCATCTGGTCCGGGACCGGCTCGCTGGTCCTTGGTGGGGTAGCGGCCGTTCTCTGCGGTTCGGCCTCAGCCATCTCGACCTCCATAGTAGACCTTTCAATGACATGGAGGCACAGGGTCCCGGAAAGGGTGTCGGTGGTCCTCTTACTCATCGTCATAGCCTACCTGGCATTCTACATCTATTATGCCTGGACCGAGGTCTATCTGATGGAGCTGATAGTTCCGGCGTCCATCATCACCGCTCTCTTCCTATTCGTC
>JALOTP010000059.1 GCA_025457865.1 Thermoplasmatota archaeon
CGAGCCAGTTTGTAAGAGGGAATGCTACCGATCCCGACCTTGAATATGGTGATAGTCTTACGTACAAATGGAGCACACTTGAAACCGGTACGCTCGGGGAAGGGGAAATGATCAATCTCTCGTTGCCTGCAGGAACATTCAATATCGTATTGAACATCACTGACTGGGTAGGGGAATCAGTTGAAATAATTCAAGAGATTACTATTCAGGAACGAGTTATTGATGGTAGCCCCGATAATGAATCTTCATCCTATACAATACCAATTATCATTGCTGTAATTATTACTATTGTTATAATGATCGCAATGATAGCTTTAATAATTATATTGAAGAATAGAAAAGAAGACGAAGAAGACACACATATTCTTGATGGTTCTATAGATGATAAAAATAAGGCAGGTCCTGAAGAAAATCTATATTCCCAACTTGAGGTCACAGACCAGATTATCGGACAGGAAAATGAGATAATTAAAGGACAGGAGAATCCCTTTGGTGATTTCTCATTGCCTAAAGAGTGAATTTTCTTTTTACAGTGTAAATCGGCCCTATATTCAACGGCGTAAATGAAATTGGGATTGAATTAGTTGTTGGTTTTTTCATTCATAATATAATAATTTTCCATCTCTCGAAATTAAATATATGTATATAGTCCTATGAACGTCAAGCCCAAAATACCATCTAGCTTCATATGTCAATAGTACAACGCAAAGTCCATCTTCTTCTTCTGGGCAATATGATAGATGAACTAAATAGACTCTTTTATTATTTTTATTTTCACTGAAATTCTTGAATACCTGCAATTCCCTTGATTTTTTCACTAGAACGTCCGAATCCAATCCTATGTTATAAATATTACCATCATAATAAGCATAATAATCACTACTTAGGATTGACTCAATTATTGTCGAATTTGAATGAACATTCCAAACTACATATTCAATACTATCATTAACTTTTTCTCTAAAGGTGAACGACCAAGACTCTGCTAATCCATTATTATTAATACCCTCACAATTTATTCTAACTAGCATCAAAGCATTTGTATCAACTTCTTTCCGCAACAGATCATATGCGTCTAGACAAGTAATTTTTTTCTCTGATTTATCTTTAAAAACACCAATGCATCCTGATGAGTTCATAATTACAAACATCACGATAATCGCTATGGTTGACTCCTTTTTCCATTTCATTCCAATCATCGTTCCATTAATTTAGAACACCCTCCTCATGATGAAGTGACTGGGATATAATATGGGCTGCCTCATAAAAAATGGTAGGGATTTCCAACCAGAAATATTTTTCTCTTCACGCTGCATAATGTAGAGTACGGATATTATTTCGCAGCCCCATGCCACATTATACCGATCCTTGTCCTGCTGTACCATTCTGTCGCAACGGTTAAGTATGGACAGATTTTACATGGACCCGGCTCTAGTTCACATCCCCGGGGGTAAAAAGAATGGTCCAGACAGGCGCTTGCAGGACGGTCGATGAATTGGACTACGACAGGCTCTACAAGGAGTTCAAGTGGGAGGTCCCCGAATTCTACAACTTCGGTTTCGATGTCGTCGATAAGTGGGCCGAGGACAGGACCAAGCTCGCCCTCGTTTCCATCCTGGGGAACGGCGAGAGATCGAGGTACAATACATTCTATGATATGAAGGTCCTATCCGACAGGTTCGCGAACGTCCTCATCAAGCTTGGAGTGAAGAAAGGGGACCGCGTCCTTGTCATGCTGGAATCCATCCCCCAGTGGTACGTCGTCCTCATCGGTATGTTCAAGCTGGGGGTCATCCCCATGCCCGGAACGGTCCTTCTGACATCCAAGGACATCAAATACCGCATCAACAGGGCCGAGGCCAATATGGTCATCACCGACGTGAACCATGTCGGCCGGGTCGAGAGGATAGCTAGCGAATGCCCGACCCTTAAACACAAGATGGTGGTCGATGCCCCCGTTCTCGAGTGGCTCTACTACAAGGACGAGATCTACGGTGCTCAAGATGAGCTCGACAGGAGCAAGCTCGAACCTACAAGGTCCGACGACCCCATGCTCCTCTATTTCACATCCGGGACGACCGGACAGCCCAAGATGGTCCTCCATACCCATTCCTACCCCTTAGGTCATGAGGTGACCGCAAGGTTCGCTCAGGCCCTGACCTCTTGCGACCTGCACTGGACCGTTTCCGAGACAGGTTGGGCCAAGGCCGCCTGGGGCAAACTCTTCGGCCAGATGATAGTAGGGGCCGCCATCATCCAGTGGGAAACGCCGGGAAGGTTCGATGCGGACGGACTTCTCAGAGCGATGGAGCGCTACGGGGTCACCACCTTCTGCGCCCCGCCAACGGTCTACAGGATGCTCATCCAGCAGGACCTTACGAAATACAAGCTGAACCTGAGGCACTGCATGTCCGCGGGGGAGCCCATGAACCCCGAGGTCATAAAGATCTGGAAGCAGAACTTCGGCCTGGACATATATGACTTCTACGGTCAGACCGAGACCGTTTGCGTCCTCTCCAACTTCCCCTTCATGCCCATAAAGTACGGTTCTATGGGAAAGCCCACCCCGGGCCATGATGTGAGGATCGTCGATGATGACGGAAAGGAGCTCCCAGTAAGTACCGAAGGCAACATAGCCCTGTACGTCAAGGATGTGTACCCTCCCGGGCTGATGAAGGAGTACTGGAAGGACCCTGATGCCATGAAGAAGGCCTTCAGGCACGGGTTCTACTTCACAGGGGACCGGGCCTACAAGGACGAAGACGGCTACTTCTGGTTCGTCGGAAGGGACGACGACGTCATCAAATCATCGGGATACAGGATAGGCCCGTTCGAGGTCGAATCGGCCCTAATGGAGCACCCAGCCATAGCTGAATGCGCGGTGGTCGGAGCACCGGACCCCAAAGGGGTGAGGGGGATAGTCGTCAAGGCCTTCATCCACCTCAGGAAGGAATATAAGCCCTCGGAAGAACTGACAAAGGACATACAGGAGTTCGTCAAGAACATAACAGCTCCCTACAAGTACCCTAGGATCATAGAGTACGTTCAGGAGTTCCCGAAGACCATCTCCGGTAAGATCAAGAGGAAGGACCTGAGGGAGAAGGACGGGAGCTGACGGACCCGCCTACTCCCGACCCTTCCTGCGCTTGCCCTTTGCCTTCTTCCCCCTCTTCGGAGGCAGCTCCGGTTTGTCCTTCCTGCCAGAATCCATCTCCATGACGGGTTCTGGTGGAGGGATGTCCCGCCTCCTTGCGGCTTGCCTCACGGGTACGGTCTCGACCTCCTGCAGTCTCTGACGCTTCTCGACCATGTAATACCCGTACAGCATTGCGACTATGATGAGCACAAGGACCGCGATCAGAACATAGACCAGATAGTTCTGCAGCCTGTCCCTGCTGTCACCCTCATCGTCATCGGTCGGGGCCCCATCGGGGTTGTTCTTATCAACTATCCTGACCGTTACTGTCTTTGTGTAACCTGAGACCCCGTCCAGGGAGCGGGCGGTTATGTTCATCACGTACAATCCAGGTTTAGCGTCCGGAGAGGACTCTATCCTCATGGTCGTGTTCTTGGTTGAGAACGCTGATAGCTCGATATTGCCGTTCTCCAGATAGATGTCGAGGGTCGGCAGGTCCGTTGCAGGTCCGGTCAGCTCCAGAGCTATGTTGTCGAAGGCGAACCCCTTGTTGGTCACCTTGATGTTGACCGATGTGCTGTTGCCCTTGTAAAGGACGATCGTCGTCCTGTCCGTCTCTATATGTGGCGAATATATCCCTTTGGACAGGGAAAAATGGGATATGGGAGAGAAATCCTTACCGTCGGAACATATCATGTCGATATGATAGACCCCTACGCTGAGAGGTTTGGGGACGGCATACCTTGTATCTCTGAGGAGAGAGACCCAATCGGTGATATCTGACCCGCCCGTGTACGAACCCATCCTCAGGAAGTAATAGACGTCGTCCCCGTTGGGGTCGATGGATGGCTCCCATCTCAGGACTGGCTGTGACTCGGAGGTGGCCTTCGGGCTCATGGACCTGACAGGTTCCGGCGGGGTGTTGGCATCCGTCGAGACCGTCAGGGTGGAGTTGGTGAGGCTTCCGTTCAACCTTCCACCATTGACACCGATGGAGCTCGGGACTATCTGGACCAGATAGTTCCTCCCAGCAGAGAGCAGTTTGTCAGCTGGGGGGTCATAGAATGTCTCCCCGGTCATTACATGGGACCAATCGACCACGGAGAGACCGGAGGAAACATCCAGGATGCGAACGAAATAGGTGACAAGGTCCCCGTCGGGGTCGAACGATTGGGCCCAGGTTATATGGGGCCTGACCGAGCCTGAGACCCTGGGTTGAACTGACCCCACTGGCGATGGCGGACGGTCCCCAGGTTCCGTGGTGTCCTCGAGTATGGTGAACTGGATGTCGCCCGACTCCGCCTCGTTGCCTAGCAGGTCCCTGGCCCTGACCTTGACGTAATTGGAATAACCATATCCGAGTGACAGGTCGAAGCTGACAAGGTACTCACCCTCGGCCTCCTCGTCCTCCGCTATGACGCCCCTCAGTTCATCCAGACCGTTCCATGGCCCGTAGGCCTCGGTCCCGGCAATGGTATAGGTGACCTCAACGCTTGATGGATCGACCCCTTTTCCCCCATCCTTGACCCGCAAGGTGATCTCAAGCAGCGTCTCGGAGAGGGCCCCGTCCGGAATGGGAGATTCCAGTTCGAACATCGGTCCGCTAACATCGACCCAGACCGGGAACGCAGCCGATTCGGAATATTCCCTGCCCTGCGCTCCGTTGCCCATCATATCCTTGGCCCGGAACCTTATGAGGTTGCCGCTGCCCTCCCTGAAGGTCACGTTCACCCTGTAGTTGACCGATCCCGGTCCAGTGGGGTATGAATCACCCTTTCTCTGCCAGGGCTCCCATGACCCCGATACCGGATTGTAGAGCTGATAGTATGTGGACCACGGGTCCACCCCGGATAGGTCGTCAGAGATGTTGATGGCCAGCTGAACGATATTGTTCAGCTGCCAGATCCCCGATGGCGGAGACAGCGGACCGAAGGCTGGGCCTATCGAATCCAATCTTGGACCTACCTTCATCTCGGTTCTGACCAAGCTCCTGTTCCCGGTAAGGGCCTTGACCACGAACCGGTGGTAGAGCTCCACAGGGCGGTCAGGGGTCAGCATGAACAGGTATGTCTCGCCGTTGGTGTAATCGAAATCGGGGGCGGGCATCATCCTCATGTTCATGGAGAAAGGCTGTCCTGGATACTCTATTGGGTCAGAGCCTATCCCTTTGTAGAAGACCTCCACCTTGGGGTATCCTGGCTCGGGAGGGTCGTCCTCATTATCGACATAGGTCAAAGCGAACGTGAACCTGGTTCCAACCACCCCTATCTCGGGACTGACCCTGGGGTCGACTATCTGAGGTGACGCACCCTTCTCCCCCGATTCTGTGGTCCTTGTCATGTAGATGTCCTTGTTACCCCTTCGGTCGTCCGTCCAGACCACAATGGTCTTGCCAGCAACCGTAATACAGAGCGTGGGTTGGTCCTGAGAGGTGTCCTGTACTGCCTCATTGATGGTAACAACCTCGCTCACAGAACCGTTCCCGCTCAGTACCGCCATCCTGATATCGGACCTCTGGTCAGACCTGCCAGGCGTTGTCGTCCAGACGAAATGGACCCCGCCTGAGGCGTCCATATCGATCTGCGGCTGGTACTGGTAGCCCTTTGTGTCGGATGCATGGATGCAGCCCTCCGCAAGGAACGTCGAGCCGCGGTCGGTGGAGTAGGTGTAGTAGATGTCACCGCTCCCCGTTCGCGGGTCCTTCCATGCTGCATAGATATGTGTTGAATTGGAGGATATCGCAGGCAGCTCCTGTTCCGTTTCCGAGGTGTCCCTCGAGACCCTGATGCTCTTTGAGTAGCTCGCACCCAGGTTGAAGGAGCTTGACATGTATATGTCCGAATTGTTGTTCCTGTTGTCGGCCCAAGCCACATGGAGACGCCCGCTGCCGGGCATCGTCATGGCGGGGTCAACGCAGACCTTGTTCCCGGCCGCATCGCTCGCCTTCACCGCACTGGAGAACGAGGAACCCGCAGGTGCAACAGCCACGTAGATCTGGCTATATGTCGTCTTGTCCCTGTCATCCTCCCAGCTGATGCCTATATCGCCCTCTGGCGATATGGCCAGGTCGGGGTCGGTCTGCTTACCACTGTAGAAGTACGATACGAGAGCGTTAGGAGAGAACGTAGAACCCCCATCTGTGGAACTTGCATGATAGATGAGGGGTCTTCCCTCCCTGTCGTCCTGCCAGACGACATGGACCCTGCCGTCGGGGTCCACACCCACCCTGGGCGATTCCTGCATCGTGCGATCATCATAGGTGGGCTTGTTGGTCGATGTGTCATCGACCCTTACATCCTGACCGAAGGTCCTTCCGCCATCATGGGATGCCCGACAGTAGATATCCCAGTCACCGGACCTCCGGTCCTGCCATACTATGTACACATCGCTCAGGTATGATGCGATATCAGGTCTGTCCTGGTTTGCGGTCGTGACATCCTGATTGACGAGCCTGTCCTGTTCGAACGCAATGGAACCGTTGCTACTCCCGGTGATAATGGTAAGGACGAGCGGGACAAGGAACAGGAGCGATACCGATGCCATGGATATCATCGTCCTACGGTCCACGGTCCGGTCCATCATTTCCTCACCCCCCATTCAAGGTCCTCTTCGTCCAGATCGGGGACCTCGTCCAGTTCCTCCAGCTCCTCGAACGCTTCCTCGGCGTCCCCGTCCATATCAAGGTCCTCTACAGGTCCTGGGACCTGTGTCTCAACATCCTCATCTTCCCAGGCCTCCTCGGTTTCCAAAGAGGGCTCGGATGGTCCTTCGTCATCGGTTCCGTCCTCGACGGGAGGAAGGCCTGCCCCTCCCCTCCCTCCTTTTCCCAGCTTCTCGCTGGTCCTCTTCCCCTTGCCTGATGCCATCTTCTCCTTGTCCTCGGCCGTGAAGACGCTCCCGCATTTCATGCAGTACTCGTCAGAGAGCCTCACCTCGGCATCGCAGTACGGACAGACAGGCGATCCCTCCGATAGGTCCTTTAAGCCCCTAACGGGCATTGCTTCGAGCGGTATCGGCCGTTCATTGTCCTTGCGAAGGACCACAGCCACTATCACACCTCCTATGAAGAGACCTATAAGGAGTGCCACCAGGATCAGTAGGAGCGAGTCCATGAGGATGTCCCAGATGCCCTCGCCCCCACCTTCCTCAGGTCCCGTGCCTGTCGGGGCGGTCACCTTGACCTTGATCCTCTCGGATTCGGTCCTGTGCGTACCATCCGAGACCACAAGGTATAGGCTGTGGACCCCGATGGTCCTCAGGGTCGTGTTCAGCTCAGGTCCGGTCCCGAGCCTTTCAACGATCGGGAACCCCTCAATGTCCGAATACCACTCGTATGTGAGGTTCCTCCCTTCGGGGTCGTACGAAGCCGAACCATCGAACATCAATACTTCCCCGGCCTGGAGGAGGTCCCCTACAGGGACCGTCCTGAACAGAGCGATGGGCGGAAGGTCGATCACAGGGACCGTGACCTCGAACCGGACGGTCCCGGATATGACCCAGCCGTTGCCAGCCCCATCTCTGACCCTGAACCTGACCAGATTGAAGGGGCCCTCATCGAACAGGACCATCGATGAGGCCTTGAAGGTGCCAAGACCGAGGTCCTCGACCGTGTCAGCACGGGTCCAGGGGGTAAATCCGCCAACGCCGTTGGCGACCCACCCACTGATGGTGGATACCGATACCTCCACATCCGTCTGACCCAGACCGGTCCCGCCATCGTAGATGTAAGCTGCCACCTGGACATTGCGCTTGTTCAGCGGTTCGGACCCGTTGGGCTCGAATGACCTGAACAAGGGGTTCTCGCTGTCCACGAATACGCTGACCAGCGGGCTCTCGACGTCATTTCCGGCGTTATCGCTCACCCGCCATTGGAGATATCCGCTTCCGATATAATCGGGGCTAAGGAGCATGGAGTGGACGACGACCTTGGCAGACCCAGTCTGGTCGGCATTGGTCCACGGAGCGGAATAGATACCAGAGCTCATAGATGACCTGAAGGCAAGGGTCTTAAGGTCCAATCCTGAGAGCATGTCCTCGAGCTGGCATTTCACCTCGAATGGTCCTGAGGGTCTGAGCATAGGGCCTTTGTCCACAGGTCTGATGATGGGCGGGGTCATATCCGAGCTGAACGGATATGGCTGGGAAACGGACTCAGAGCCCGTTGTGTCCTTGGCGTACCACTGTATGTAGTTGGAACCTGACTGGAATCTGGCCGGCGTAGCGTTGAGGACATAGCCTCCCAGGACCTCATAATAGGATGTGACCCTCGACCAGTCCGTTAGGACCCCGATATCTCCCCTGTATATCCTGTAATTGAAAGAGGTCGGATCAAGGCCCGAACCGGTATCCTGGACCTTCACCGAGAGCTTGAAGTTGCCTTCTTTCAACCATATGTCCGTAGGGGGGCTTGGACCTGAGAAGCTCGGGCCCGTTAGGTCCACAAGGAGCATCCTGGACTCGTGAGGCCCACTGTTCCCGGCCCTGTCAACTGCGAACAAGGTCAGGTTCAGCATTCCTTCGTCCAGTACCAGCATGTCCCCCGGCTGGACCGATGGAAGGGTCCTTACAAGACCGCCGTCCATGTTACGCACCTCAAGGACGTAGTGGGATAGTCCTGAGGACCCTGTGTCCTTTATCGGTTCGAACCAGACCTCTACCGTCCTGTCATCGTCCATTGGTCCCTCGCCCTTCTCCCTGCCGTCGGGTATGACCCTGAACGAACCTATGCCTGGAGGCGGATAGGTGTCCACTGAGAGTGGGACCGTCAAATTACCACCCCAGGACGCCTGGGCGGGAAGGGCTGCTGGCCCTATGTGGAAGGACAGAGCGCTCCCATCAAGGTCGGTACCGATCCCGGTCCAGTTCAGGAAGTACCCTCCCGGTGCAGGTTCGAAGGCCCCTAGCGGTCTTCCCGATGGATCGTAGAGACCGAGCAGGATGCCGTTCGATGCCCCTGAGGACAACGGCATGCCCGATAGGGAATGGACCAACGTGAGGTTGGTGATGGATATCTCAGAGCTTCCGTTCAACCACCCACCGGAATATGTACCGCTCCTTTCAAGGACCCTTGGACCGTCGAGGCCTATGGAAACGTTCCTGTCCAGCAGGAACTCCTGATTGAAGTAGTTCACATGCATGCCCGCAGCGGAAAGGACCCTTGTCAGGACGAGGTCCACGCTGGGCAGCCTCCAATCGAAGGTGACCGCAAAATCAACCAGAAGCGTCTGGAAGCCGTCCGACCGTGCGGTGGAGAGGGCGGGGTCAAGGACCCCAGAGTTAGAGAATACCCCTGTAGATGTCATTTCAAAGCGGGACTGGACGGCATCGTAACGAAGCACGGAGGTACCGGGACCGGAATCAGAGTACAGTTCCAGGGAGACCGAGCTAATGCTCTCGGCACCATCATCGTCCATTGCGGGGACGGTAAGGATATATGGCCCCTCCTTTGCGGATAGGACCGGAACGCTCAGACCATCTGACAAGTAGGAGATATCGGTCGATACCGCCAAAGGCCCGGCCCTGGGGTTCCTGTAGGTAAGGTCCTTGCCTTCCCAGTAATAGGTCGACCCGTGGTTCTCGGTCGTCCCGAACGGGTCATCGCCGGGAGCCCCTATCAATAGGTCGACCCTCCCGTCGCCTGTCGCATCTGCACAGTATACCGAACCACCCCCCATAGCTCCGCCAGGCAGACCTGATATCCGGGGGAGGGAAGTGGAGTTGATGACAAGGCCCATGTCGAACATGGCCTTCGTCAGGACATGGATGCATCCGGTCATCTGCTGGCTCGACGGGTCGGTCCAACCCGGGGACCCTATGAATACTTCTGGACGACCATCACCGTCAAGGTCGCCCATGTCTATGTCGGATGCAAGGTTCTGACCGGCCTGGTCGCCATGGACCGCAATGTCAACATCGTTCCTCATGGTGAGGGTCCTTCCGTCAAGGGATGCGGCCAGGGTGGAGCCCATCAGGAGGAATAGGGTGCCTCCGTCGAGGTAGGACCTCTCGTAGGCATCGGAGTTGGGTGTACCCATGAACAGCTCCGAATAACCATCCAGGTCCACATCGTCGGATGCCAATGCAGTCCCTAGCTTATCATAGGGCCAGCTTCCCATCGCACGCAGGTCGTACCCGCTCCTTAGGTCCATGACGCTCGGCCAGCTGGACCTCCCCTTCAGGATGTAGACGGCGCCCTGGTCCGTGACCGAACCGGGATCGGCCCTGGGCGCACCCAATATCATGTCATCGATACCATCACCATCGATATCTCCACAGGAAAGGCTCTCCCCAAGTAGGTCGTTGTCCTGCGCCCCTACTATCTTCACATCACACTGGGCGCTCACCTCCCTGGTGGAACTGATGGGGCCGAAGAAGACGTAAACGACCCCGGCATGGTAGCGCCCCAATCCATGGTCCCCGACGTCATAGGGCCCTCCGAAGGCAAGGTCGTCGGTCCCGTCCCCGTTGAGGTCGCCGATGGTGATGGACCTTCCCGCTCTCTCCACAAGGTAACCCCAGATCTCCTTGTGGGCCTTGCCTTCCATGTAGCTCCTGGAGCCGCCCCAGTAGATGCTTACCAATCCCCCGTCAGGGTGGTATGTCGGATAGTAGGACCCGTCTTGGATATAGTACATGGCCTCCCCTATCACAAGGTCGGGTCTGCCATCATCGTTCAGGTCTCCGGTCGCGAGCCTCGAACCGAGCTCGGAGCCCTCGGGAGCATCCTCATAGATAAGGTCTGCATCAGAGGATGCGTAGTGCTTCCCGGACCAACCTTCAGGCCCGCCGAAGAAGAGGAAGGTCTGACCCTGGCCAAGGTTGCCGCTGAACGGGCTCGCAATAACAACGTCCAGATAGCCATCTCCGTCGAAATCTTCCATGAGGGAGTCGTGCCCGAACTTCGATGCAGGGCTACCCCCTATGAACTGTCCGTCCATGACCTTTCCCTCCATGAGCAGGCTCGTCAGCCCTATGGATCCGGCCCCCATCATCGCTCCCGGGGATGATACCAGGAGCTCATCCTTGCCATCACCGTTGATATCGACCGGGGATACGGCCTTGAAGGAACTGCTGAAAACCGAAGGCCCCATTATATGCCTCGACACAGAGGATGCGTTGATGTTCCTCTGTGTTAGCGAACCCTGGTCCAGAACCATGCCCTCTCCCGAATCCGGCAGAAGGTTGTACCTTCCGTCCGAACCGGGGGCTGTAATGATCAGTTCTGCCCTTCCGTCCCCGTCATGGTCCCATGGGCAGAGCGATCGGCCTAGATTGTCAGAGGAATCCTCTCCGAACACAGTGGTCCGTGCTGATGACCTGCCTATCGCAAGGGGGGTGGTAAGGGGTCTTCCCAGGTATACATCGACCTGACCCGAATAATACCGCTCCGGGTCCCAACCGGGAGCAAAGGGCATTCCGACAGAAAGGTCAAGCCTTGAATCCCCATCGATATCACCTAGGGAGAGCTTGGCCTCTTTGAGGCCGTCAACACCTAGTGACAACCTCATGTTGGGGCTGAAGCCAGATGATGCCTCGACAGTTATGGTGGTCCCTGCAGCCACACCTGGGAAAGAGGTGCCGCCTTTGAACAGACATACCCTGCCAGTGCCACTGAACAAGTATGAGAATGCGATATCATCGGTCCCATCACCGTCGAAATCTCCCAGGGCGAGACCGTTCCCTATATGTTGTGCGTAACCGGACGCTCCGACATAGGACCCGTAGTAGCGGACCATCGACCCCGAGGTTGTGAGGTCCAGTTCGCCCAGGCCTGAGGCCGAGCCTTTGATGACCTCTATCTCCCAGGAACCGATCGCCTCGTTCTCGAACTCTGAAGATGCTTCGATCTTTCCCCCGCTACCCTCACTGCAGATCACGAGGTCGGGAACGGAATCAGCGTCAAGGTCACCGGTCCTGAGATAGGCACCAAGGTGGTCACCTGGGTCCCTTCCATAGATGTGTCCAAGCAATGATGTGTTATCCAGGTCCCTTCTCGACCCGAACGATGCCCTTGACTGGCCCTGTACGATATAGACCTCGCCAGAATCCCTCTTCGCATTCCCTAATCCATCGGCATAGGGTGCCGAGATGACAAGTTCATCCAGGCCATCGGAGTCCAGGTCATATGCCTGCACGATCGAACCGAACTTGTCGTTCGTGTCCCTTCCCATTATCATGAGGTCGGCATCCCTCTCGGCCATGAGCGTATGCATCTCGCTCGGGTCCCTGGCAAAGAAGACCATAACGATCCCCCCGCCGACCCCAAGGGTCGATCCAGGGGAGCCCACGATGATGTCCTCCCTCCCATCCCCGTCCAGGTCCCCCCCTGCCACCGAAGCTCCTATGCCTGTACCCCCACCAGAATAAAGGACAGAGCCCCAGATGCTCATCGCATCGTCCCTGCCGAGGAGTTCCGCGTTCTCCGACGCCCAGACTGGACCGCTGGAGGGAACGCCAATGGTGGTGGTGACCATGATGGTCGATAACAGGGCAGGTAGGAGCAAGGACAGTGCAATGCTCACGCGAAATAGCTTGGCGGTCAATACTCTTCCTCCTTTGAGCAAGCCCCCGAACTTGGAATGGACCCTTGAGGGCATCACATCTGGACAATAGGAAAAAACCCACTAATGCCTATAAATACATTTTGGGGTATTCACGTATTGAGACCCAAGATAAGGGTCAGAACCTTGACAGGACCCGACCCGCAGGACAGGTAGTGATGATGGACAGGTCTATCTCGAAGAGCAATAGGGGCACTCTCCTTGGCCTATTGTGCCATGGAGACCCCGATAGGTGTTACAGGGTCAGAGGGAAGGCCCTGCCGCTCTGCGCAAGGTGCATAGCTTTCTATCCACTGTTCCTTATCTCGGCCATTCTTTCGATACCCCTCTTTCTGATCTTAAGTTTCGAGGCCTTGACGATGACAATAGCATTCGTCCTGCTGGTATGCCCTTTGGTCGTTGATGGATGCACGCAGTACTTCGGCTTGAGAACATCCAATAATCTTTTAAGGACCATTACCGGAGCGCTCGCAGGGCTCGGGTGCGGACTCTCCCTGTCATACCTTTCCGTAAGGCTCCTGCAAGGTCTGATCGACCTTTAGAAGAAGGACCTGCATTCGGGGCAGTACCATGAATTGACCCGATCTTTGAACATCATAGGGGTCCCGCAGACCGGACATGTCTCACCCTTTTTCTTTGTAGGTGGCTGGGCTTTGAACATGCCGGCGCTAGCATCCTTCTCGCTGAACCCCACATCGCCTGGCCTTTTAAAATCGAATGTATCGGAATCGGTGTCCTTGAACTTCTTTCCTGCACCGCAATCCGGGCATCTCTTCGACGAAAATGGCATACTTGAACCGCAATTCCAGCATCTGATCTGCTTCTCTTTCGTTCCCTGCTTCCTTGAGGGTTCAACGGGAGGCGGTCCTAGAACCTTTTTTTTTTAAATTTGGGAGGTTCCTGATCCTCCTCCTCTTCTTCCTCTTCCTCTTCGTCTTCATCATGATGAGGATGATGCTTCTTCTTCACCGGAGGCACGTCTTCTTCCTCTTCCTCATCTTCCTCCTCCTCCTCTTCTTCCTCATGATGAGGATGATGC
>JALOTP010000060.1 GCA_025457865.1 Thermoplasmatota archaeon
CTTCCCGCATTCTTTTCCTAGCGTCGATCGATCATCGTTCCTGGAAAAGAATGCTCGACAACTATGAGACACGCCCAAAAATGATCGAATAGAGCTAAATACCGTTTTTGGGCTGGTGTTCCTTCCTGGTCGCAACGTTGTTGATAGGACGGAAGGAACATCCCGACGGGAGCACTTTGTTATCTTTTCACTATCTTTACGTGCTCCCTTCCCGCATTCTTTTCCTAGCGTCGATCGATCATCGTTCCTGGAAAAGAATGCTTGATAAAGATTTGACACGCCCAAAAATGATCGAAAAGAACCTAATACCGTTTTTGGGCTGGCGTTCCTTCCTGGTCGCAACGTTGTTGATAGGATGGAATGAACATCCCGACGGGTGCACTTTGTTATCTTTTGACTATCATTACGTGCTCCTTTCGCATTCTTTCTTAACGTCGGTCCAAAGATGCTCACGGAAGGAAATTAGGGATAAAGGATATTATGGGACGAATAGTGCTCTTAAAAAAAAATGATAGGCAGGCCAAAGGATGACGACGAATTGCTGGGAGTACAGGAGATGCGGCAGAGAGCCCGGCGGCTTGAATACACTGTCCCAGGGCGTATGCCCGACCCATTCGTTCAACGACCTTGACGGCAAGAACGGGGGGCAGGGCGGAGGAAGATGCTGCTGGAGGGTTCCGGAACCGAAGGGGGTCGGCCCTGCGCTCCCTCATTGGTCGGACATGGACAGGAATTGTCTGGGTTGCGATTTCTTCAAGAGGGTGAGCAAGGAACAGGGCGCTTCCTTCATCCCTTAGGTATCACTATCGAGCGGGCAAAGTTCTCTGAAGGGCAATGACCGCTTCACCACCGTTCCCACCGTCAGTTCGCTCTTCCCATTAAAACTGATGATGAACGTTCCCCGATCGGTCACGACCTCAGCCATCCAGTCCCTTCCATTATAGTCCAACGACCTAACCCTCCCCTTGATCGATAGACCCTCAGAGGGTCCTGTTGGTTCGATAGCAGATTCCGGTCTGAATCCCAGTCTCTTTGGGGCTGGACCTGACCATGGTACCCTGCCGAGGTCCGTCAACAAATAACCCCTGGACGCTCCTTTGACCTCGAGCGAATTGTTCATGCCCATGAACAAAGCCGTTTTCGATCGCTTTGGTCTCCAATACATGCTTTCGGGGTCTCCCTGCTCAACTATGCTCCCATCCTGCAAAAGACCGATCCTGTCGGAAATGGACAAGGCTTCGCTCCTATCGTGGGTGACATAGAGTGCTGTTGTGCGAAGTTCTTTTAGGAGGGTACAGAGCTCCTTTCTGAGCTCGGTCCTCAGCGATGGGTCAAGAGCGGAAAGGGGCTCATCAAGTAGAACAAGCTTCGGTCCAGGGGCAAGGGTCCTCACCAGAGCCACCCGCTGCCTTTCCCCACCCGACAGCTGGTGAGGTAACCGCTCCTCCATCCCCTCAAGCCCCACCATGGCAATAAGCTCCATGGCCCGCCTCTTTACTCCCTTCTCTTCCGACCCTTTGCCCCTCATTCCGTACATCACATTCGAGAGCACCGACATATGGGGGAACAATGAAAGGTCCTGGAAGACCATGCCCACCCCCCTTTTCTCAGGAGGCATATCTGTGATGTCCACAGAATCCAGCACCACCCTGCCTGTCATGGGCCTGAGAAATCCGGCTATCAAAGACAATATGGTGCTCTTGCCCGAACCTGAGCTTCCAAGGAGAGAATAGAGCTCACCGGTCCTTACCTCCATATCAAGGTCCTTGACGATTTCCTTCCCTTTGACGTAGGAGAATCTGACGGATGAGAGCTTCAGTCCGACCGTCCCACCCCCGACCCTTTTAAAAGCCCGACCGTCCACTGGACGACCAGAAATGAACCGACGGTGACAAGGAGCATTATAACGGCATAGGCAGAGGCCGCACCGAAGTCCCTGCCCCCGGAAATGAACCTGTATAGGGCCAGTGGCATGGTGGTGAGCCCGGAGGGCGCCACCATCATGGTCGCACCCATCTCGCCTATGGATATGGCAAAGCAAAGAACGGCAGCTGTGAGAATGCCCGGGGCCATGAGCGGGAGCCTGATGTTCAAAGTGACCTCCGGACCCCTGTCACCGAGCAGTCTGGCAGCTCTCACAAGGTTCAGAGGAACGGCCCTTCTGGCGGAAAGGAGGACCATGGCTGCTAGCGGATAGGATATCAGTGTGTGCACTATGACGACTATGGGCCATGAACCTCGAAGGTCGATGGGGCCTGCAACAGATGCCGATATGAGACCGAAGCCCAAAGAGACCGTCGAGACACCTATGGGAAGGAGCAATAGCGCATCCACTGCACCCTTGCCCCGGAAGCGTTCGCTGTCCAGGAGGGCTGCCATGGCGGACCCTATCACAAGTGCGCAGATGGTCGAAATGATACCGATGGCCAGTGAGTTCACGACAGAGCCGAAGGGTGTGGCTCCCAGAATGGGGTCTGACTCCCTTGAAAGGACCTTGCCGAACCAAGAGAGCGTGAGGTCGCCTCCCGTACCCAGCCCGGATGAGAGCGAGCCGATGACGACAGATACCATCGGACCAAGGATGATGAGTGAGATCACTACCGCATAGACGCCGGAGAGCAGGCGCCCCTTCCACGTCAGCGGAGAGACCTGACCGATCGGATAAACCTCCGAGGTGACGGCCGGGTGTGCCTTCCTTGAGGCCGCAAGGAAGAGCAAGGTGGACCCCATCGAAAGAAGTAGCTCGACCAGGAGCAGGGCCCCTGCACTATGTCCATCGAAATGGCCGACCATCTGTCTGTAGATCTCGACCTCAAGTGTAGCATTCTCAAGTCCGCCTATGACCAGTACGACACCGAACGAGAGAAGACAGAACGTGAACACCAGTGACAGCGCAGCAGCGATGGGCATCCATAGCTCCGGGAGAATGACCTTGATGAAGGTCCTTATAGGCCCTGCTCCGAGGGACCGGGAAGCCCTGGCCGGTCCTGGACCCAATGTGGCCATGCGCTGGTACAGCAGTCTGAGGGCAAGAGGGAAGTTGAGGAAGATATGCGCGAGCAGGATCCCCCATCTGGTGTATAGCAGTCCAAGGTGGGGCAGCTGGGTCCCTGTGATCTCGGAAAGGGCATCCATAATGCCGTTCAGGTACCCTGTGTTCCCGAACAGCGGGATGAACCCCATGGCGAGGACGAGCGGGGGGAGGACGAACGGAATGGTTGAAAGCGCCAGGACGAACTGTTTCGACCTCTTTCCATGGAGGGCGAGCAGGTAGGCCCCCGGCGCGGCAAGCACGACTGTGATGACAGCAGATGCGAGAGCCTGCAGGACCGTGAATGTGATGACCCCCCGGGCCCTATCATCGGTGACGACCCATCGGATATGTTCTACGGTCAGACCTCCGGACCCGTCCAGGAATGCCTCCTTGATCACCAAGAATATTGGATAGGCCATGAGTAAGGATAAGGGCAGCAGCAGGACCAGATAGGGTCCGTACCTTTTCAAGGGGCCGTCTTTCATCATAAGCACCGCTCTTTACCGTTCAGGAGAAGGTATCGTCCCATGTCTCAAGCCAACCTGGGTAATCTGTCGCGATGGTGTTCTGGTCCGGTTCTACATGTTCAAGGGCGAAGCGTCCATGCTCGAGATAGGTCGTATTCACCTCTACCCCTGGGACGACCGGCAGCATCACATTGAGACCAACGAGCTCCTGGAATCCGTCCTCCAGCATCAGGTCTATGAACTCCCTTGCGGCATCCCGGTTCCGAGCTCCTTTGACCACACCAGCCCCTTCTATCTGCCTGTAACCTTCTCTCTCAGGGACTATGGTCACCGTTCCGCTCTCACCGTAATAGCCGAGCTCGTACGCCGTATCCAGGCCGTACGATATGGCGATGGGCGCCTCACCGTTCAGATAAGCCGTGTACATCGCGTCCCAGCTGGCAAAGACGTTCAGAGCGTTCCTGGAAATGCCTTCAAGATATGGTCCCAGTTCATCCCCTGCCACGGCAGCGGCCCAGATCAGGAATGAGGCCCCTGTGGAAGATGTGGCCGGGTCAATGAGCAGGAGCTGGTCCCTGTAAACGGGATCGGAAAGGTCAAGGACCGAGTCAGGGTAAGGAAGCCCCCTCTTCTCCATCAACTCCTTTTTGCAGATGATGGCGATATATCCGTAATCGTAGGGTGTGACGTGGTACGTAGGATCGAATATGAGCGAGGTGTTCGCCCTGGCAAGGTTTCTGGACATGTAGGGTTCGAGCAGGCCGAGCTTCAGGGCGTTATGGAGCATGGAATTGTCTATACCAATGACCAGGTCAGCTGCCGGGTCACCTTTCTCCCTGTTAAGCACATCTATCAAAGTCCCTACGTCCCCGGGCGTCCTCAAGGTGATGTCCATACCGGTCCTGTCCTTGAAGAGGGCAATGGCCGCCGGTCCAAGACCGTAGCTTGCGAAGCTGGGATAGGCCAATATCACCAGGTCCCCCTCGCGGTCGGAGCGGTCCCTGAGGACATATAAGGCGCCCGCGACCACGATGATCATGATGACGGTAACGGTCACAAACACCTTGATGGTCCCTACGGATATCCTGCCTTGCTCGTCAGCTCTCCTCATTGGTCCTTACCTCCTTCCTTCATCATCAATGCCCGATGGACCTCAAAGGCCCTATGGACGACCTCCAGAGGAGAAGGGCCGAAGATGTAGAGGCATGGTTCTATACCGAAATCGCCCGGATCGATGACGAGATCACCTTCCAGGGTCCCTGGTTCGGAAAGGAATTCCTCCAGCGTATGCTCCTTCCTGTCAAGGACAGAGGCCTCTTCGCCCATCTTTCTTATAGCGTTCATTACATCGGGGCCGCTCCTAGTGTTCATGACCGCTGAGATGCCGGGCCGACCCTTGGATGCTGCCAATAGGACCGACGAGAGGTGGTTGGAAGCGCCGAACTCGGGAGGTCTGGGTTCTCCTATGGTGCCTTTATGGTCCGGGAGCCTGTTCGGAAATGAAGCGACCTGGTCCTTGGTCCCTGCGCCCGGGAGGGCATAGGCGATGTTTAGCTTCACGGCCGGTATGAGACCGGGAATGGGTCTGGCCTTCAGGAAAAGGACGGCGCTGGAAAGCTCATCGAGCAGTCTGGACCGTTCGGTCATGGGACCGGTCGGTCCGAAGCAGCATGACGGCGGTTCAGTACCGAAACGCTCCCTGTAACGTTCTGCCAGCATCCCCTCCGCCATGCAGAGGTCGACGCTCCTGCAGAACCTGTCCGTAAGCCCTATGACATCCTCTCCCGAGATGGCTGCTGCGGCTAGCTCCCGCGTCATTCTAGTTACCATAGGCCTAATGGAGGCCGTGGGTCCATCCTTGTCCTTTAGGTACTTCGAGACCATGGCCTGGGAGGTCCCCAGCTTCAAGGAGATCTCCGATTGGGAGGACCCTGATGCGTAGAGCTCTTTTGCGAGCATCTTCCTGACCTGAGGGAGCACCTCCTCGCAGATGATGAGCTGTGGGGGAAGCATATTCTCCGGTTATAGAAATCCATAACTCATATATATAATTAATACCCCCCTCTGGAACATCCTCCCCAATCATATTGAAATATCATCAGGGACAATACGGGAGCGGTAATCGTGGTCGGAAAGAAGAACTACAGGATAAGGACAGGGGCCAGGACAGCGTCCAAAGGGCTTGAGAAGGACCTTAAGAGGAGAGCGGTAAGGCTCTCCCAGGACCCTTCCCTTGCTTTACCCAGATGCACCGTTGACGTTCCATACTTTAAAAAGCTCGAACGAAGATTGAAGGAGATACAGTCCTTCAAGGACGATAGGAAGGCCCTTGAGGGCGCTTCCAAGAAAGGGGACAGGCTTGCAAGGGCCTATGCGGGAACGCTCCTACTGCTCCATGAGGAGAAGATACCGTTCCTTGCGGTCCTGAAATCGCCCTACGGTGATGTGGGATATGCTCTCAGGGGAGAGACCAGCAAGGAGAAGCTTGCAGGCATCCAGAACTACGAGGACCCGCAGATAAAGATGCTCGCTTACCTTGAAGAGGTAAAGAAGGACAAGCTCTTCCTCTTCGTGACCAAGGATGAGGTCATCTGCACGGGTTCGGACCCTAAACCGCCCAAAGAGGTCGTGGATGCCCTCCCTGGGAGGTTGGGAGCAGGTATGAAAAGGACCGGCAAGGTCATACATTCACCGGACCTAGATCCCCGTGTCGTATCTTCAAGGGAAGCTTGGAAGGAACCCTATATGGTGGTCACCTGGGAGAGCGCTGGGATAGAACTAGCTAGGAGCCTATCCCACGCAAGACAGAACGAGGACAACATGTTCGCGACCTGTGCATCCTATATGGCCACAGAGAAATTATCGGACCATTTCAAGGTGGGTGCAGTTGTGGAACCGCTCTGCAGGAAAGGGAAGGCCTGCATCTGCCATCCGCCCCCTAAGGTAGAGGTCAAGGAGCCGTTCTGGAAGCGCCTCGGAAAGGTCAAGGCCTTGACGGATAGTGAGGTCTATCTTCAAGGACAGATGATGGACCACCGCTTCATTGAAAAGGAACGGGACAGGTATGAGGGACTGTTACGAGAGGCTGGCAAGACCCTCTTCGTCGTTGGCAACGTTTGTTACAACGATTCAAGGACCGATCTCATGAAGGCCCTCTCCCCCGGAGAGAGGGAGAAGAGGGCCCTTGAGGCCTTCTTCCGGCTTGTCAAGGGTCCAGTGCTTGCACCGGAACCCTCGGCGAACAGGATACTGGCACCCTTCTGGCAGGACATCGGTGAGCCGCTTCTCAAGGACATATCGGGCGATGCGTCCGTTGCGAAGGAGGTCTTCACCTCCATGCCGGTGCCAAGGTACCAACCAATGAATGTCATAGAGGAGGCCGAGTTCAGGGTCGAGGAGGTCAAGATAATGAAGGCCCTTCCACGGCCCATATCCCCTCCAAGGATGGTGGAGTTCGCCTACCAGTGCGCAGTAGCTTTCATGGCAAGGGGGGTCACAGGTGCCTCAAAGGTGCTGGAAAGGTTCCCCGATGACGATATTAAGCTCAAGGCCGCCAAATACGCCTTCGTCAAGGGATTGGACCTCTCCCGAAGCTCGGGGTGGAGCTACACCTCTCACGAGATGGGATATGCTCAGGGCATGGACGAGATAGTCGACAGGATAATTACGAGGGACCCGCACTCGTTCCAGGAGGGTCTCATCGAGCTCTGGAAGGCAACAGGCTCGACCATGGAGCTCAAGTTCGAGAAGGGCAATTCGGGGCAATCCCCAGGCAGACCCTGAGGACCCCTTTTCTACGCACCGATGATTTCGCTGGCAATGATTAAATATATAACACAGCTTTTAAAAGGAAAACGGATATATTTGGAAAAGCCCCGTTGTGACATAGGGTGGTAACATGACCGGCCTCGAAGAGAAGAAGGAAGTCAAAGAGAGAAAGGACATCATAGCCATGGATGGCAAGGATGTGGTCCTCAAGGACGTGACCACGGGGAAGAAGAGGCCCATACTGGATGTGGGGTGGTTGTTCCAAAAGGGTCCAAGGACAAAGAAGCGGGCCAAAGAACCTGAGCTGGACAATGATAAGCTGGCAGCGATGAAGCCCATGGAGCGTTTCCGCTACCGCAGAGCCCTACAGGACCGGGAGCAGCTGAAGGGCGTCAAGCTCTATGAGATCCCCCCGCTCGACCTCAATGATTGGGACGAGATAGAACCCCTCGAACCCATCAGGGAGGGGTATTCGTACACCAGGATGATCAGGAACAGGAAGACCAAGGACGTCATGTACATGGCGATAGAACCGCCTCTGAGCTCTGACGAGCAGAAGCTCCACGACCACCTCAGGACGACGCTCGAGAGGGCGATAGACATCCACAGGGGAGATTCCGACCCGATAGAGAACGAGATGAAGCTCCGCGGTATGATGAGGAAGCACTTGGCCCTTGCAGGAAGGATGGTGGACACAGTAAGCTTCGAGAAGATATTCTACTACCTCTGCAGCCATTTCCTGGGTTACGGAAGGATCCATGTGATGATGGAGGACCTGCAGATGGAGGACGTCTCCTGCGATGGCGTCGGAGTACCCATATTCGTGTTCCACAGGAAGTACAAGAACACCAGGACGAACATCGTTTTCAAGGACGAGGATGAACTTAACGAGTTCGTGGTATCTCTGGCACAGCGGTCTGGGAAGCACATATCGCTCATGAACCCCATCCTCGATGCTACACTGCCGGACGGGTCAAGGTTGAACGCCACCTTCGGCAAGGAGATAACGACCAGGGGCTCATCTTTCACGATCAGGAAGTTCAAGGAGGACCCGCTCACCATGGTGAACATGATCCTCTACAAGACACTCTCCCCCGAGATGGCCGCCCACCTGTGGCTAGCGGTCCAGTACGGCGATACCATGATGGTTTCCGGCGGAACGGCATCGGGAAAGACCACAACGCTCAATTCAATATCGCACTTTATCCCGCCCTCCTCGAAGATAATCACCATAGAGGACACAAGGGAGATGCAGCTCCCCCATCAGAACTGGATAGCGGGTCTGACCAGGGAGAAGAAGGGGGAGACGACGGGGCAGTCCATTGATATGTACACACTGCTCGTGGCGGCCCTAAGGCAGAGGCCCGAGTACATGATAGTCGGAGAGGTGAGGGGAAAGGAGACGATGGCCGTCTTCCAGGCCATGGCTACGGGTCAGGTCACATATGCCACGATACATGCGGATTCGACCGCGGCCATAGTCCATAGGTTGGAGAACCCGCCCATCAACATCCCCAGGATCTTGATATTGGGTCTGAACCTCGTCATCCTCCAGGCGCAGGTTAGGGTCAAGAACAAGAGGACGAGGAGGATAAAGGAGCTGACCGAGATAGTGGGCCAGGACCCTGTCACGCAGGAGATAATCTCGAACAAGGTCTATTCATGGAACCCAGCGAAGGACGAGTTCCGGTTCTCCGGGCACTCGAACCTCTACGAGAAGATAATGGACAGAGAGGGTATGACCACAGAGGAGATAACGAACGAGATATTGAACAGGGCAGATGTCCTTCGGTGGCTCGCATATCAGGATAGGACCAACTACCAGGAAGTGGCGAAGGTCGTTAATGAATACTACAGGGACTCAAAACCCATGCTAGAGAAGATCAAGAGGGAGCTGCCCGACCTAAGGTCAAAGAACAAGGAACTTAAGCTCTGATGGACCGCAGTCAGCTGACCTTGACCAATACCTTCAGCTCGTTCTTCTCATCGAGATAACATATCTCGAGCCCTATGTTCTCGGCTGCCTCGAAGATCCTGTCGTCACGGTAGAACTCACCATATATGATCCTTCGTATCCCGGAGTTCGCTAGCAGCTTGAAGCATGTCCAGCATGGGCTCGCTGTGATGTATATCTCACCCTTATCTAGGGATACGCCGTGCTTCGCCGATTGGGCCACGGCGTTAGCCTCGGCATGGTTCGTCCTCGTGCAGTGGCCGTTCTCCATCATATGGCCGACCTCATCGCAGTGAGGCATGCCCCTGACGGAACCGTTGTAACCCGTTGAAAGGATGGTCCTATCCCTTACTATGACACAACCGACATGCTTCCTGTGGCAGGTCGACCGTGAGGCCACCTGTCTTGCGATGTTCATGAAGTAAACGTCCCAGGAGTCCCTCTTCGACGGGTCGCCATCGTCGAACTTGAGGGTGTAGATGCAATCGCCTTTCGGCCTGCAGTCGGGGTCCTTCGATGTCATTATGGGTCGAAGACACTGGAGATATTTAAGGGAACATCATGCTTTAAAAAGCTGCTCATGCCAAGGAAGGAAATGCGGGCCGGACGGACCGGCCCTTCGAGGTAGGTTTGAAGCCGAGAGCGAGGAGCTATCACATTGCAATCCGCCTCTCACTTAACCCCGGAACAAATGAGCAAAACCCATTGTATAAAAGGGTAGCAGTAACGTTCTTTATTTTTTTATTAGGTATATATAATGATTGCTATAGGCCCGATCCAATTTCTAAGGTCCCAAGGGTATTCAGAGGGTTCTGAAAGGGAAGGGTTCCTACACTCTCTCCATAGATAATATCATTACATAAGAAATGGATACAGAGGACGGGACCCGAGATGAAGGTAAGATCGGCCATCATGGTCATTGTAGCGATGCTGATGCTGATACCCCCCCTCAATGATGCTCCAGCAGATGGGGTAGCAGACCCAATGCACCCAGAGGATACCAGACAGGACAGTTCCGGAGCCGAACTGGTGCTGGATAGGGTCATCGAGGTCCCGCCGGGGGGAGAGACACGGCTTGTCCTCCCGAACGGTTCGGACCCTTATCTCGAAGGTTACATAGGTCCATCTGAGTTCACGTACGGCAAACTGGGGCAGGCAGCGGACCTTCTACCGGATTGGATGAGGGACGATTTCGTCAGGAACATGCTCAAGGCGGGTTCAGAGGAGCTTACTGTGGATAGAGCTCCATCGACCACAGATCCGTTCCGGTTCAACTTCATCCCGAGCTTCGGAGATCTAGATGGGGACGGGGATGAGGACATGGTAGTGGGGCTTGATGGGTCATTATACTTCTACAAGAACGTCGGTGGGCCGGGGTATCCTGTGTTCATCCGAGGTGGGTTCGACTGCCCCGATGTCATCTCTCCCGAAGGGGTTGACTGGATAAGTCCCGAGATATGCAGCATAGATGGTGACCCATATGGGGATATCATCTATGGGGACCAGACTGAGTTCCTTCATTTCCTTAGGAATCCGGCGGTCGAATATGGAAGATGGCAGGAGATTGCATTAAGTGTCAATGCTGGTTCAATTTACGAGGACCATCTCTCTCCAACGGTCCTCTGGTATTACAAATCATATGAGCTGTATCGTATCGGGATCGATGGTTATGAACTTGACCTTCTGATAGGTTGCAGGAACGGCAGGGTCAATATGTGGAACGTGGCTATTGCCTATTATGAGAATGGTAATGCCTTTACAGGTGTTTTTGGAGAAGGTAAGATGATGAACCTGATGCAGACCCTGAACTATTCTGCACCGAGGTCTTGGCCTGGACAGACAAATAATTCTGAGAGACAGACCGATATTGTGGTCGGTGGTGGGGACGGCTCATTGCAGATGTTCGCTTATGCACCAGGTCAGCTGGGAACCTTCAATCTCGTTCCGAACTATTTTCAGAACATAAACCATCAAGGCCCGATAACCCCAGCCCCATTCGACCTTGACGGTGACACATCTCCAGACCTAGTCCTTGGAACCAGGGACACCTTCTTGCCTGAATACATCAACTACCATGATGACGATATGTCCCCTCCCTACTGGGCCCCTTCATCTACGGTCATCCCACCATCAACGCTTGAGGATTACCACTCTGTGTTCGATAGAAGGGTGATGGTCTATAATGAGAGCATGATAGAGAGATACCTCGATTCCATCATATCCCCCAACGATGCTAGATATCGTGATGAGATAGGATTTGCCTGTGCATATACGCCACCGGAGATGCTCTACAACAACGGTCTTGCCAACATATTCAACGACAACGCCTATTACATCTATTCCAGGGACTCCGAGCTCGAATATGTTTTTTTAAAGGAATACAGCGGTGATGACTACTACACGACCGCATCCTACTGGGTGGATGCCGGGGGAACGCTCAAGCAGATGGAGATACCCATGGATGCTTATTACTGGGGCATAGTACATCCAAGGATAACGGAGGAGCCTGTTGCCTATGTTGACCCCGAGAGCGGTGGATCAGAGCTCCCAGAGAACGGGGGCCGGTTCTGGAGAGAATACCTCTACGAGCATGCAGATGACAGCTACCCAACCGGACCAGAATACCCTTCCGACTACACCGGTCGCTATGTTTATTATCCAGATGATTTCACTCCACCTCTCCTAAAAGAGGAGCTTAAAAGTGTCGAGGTGCTCTGGGACCTTCAGCCTTACGAGTATCCTGCTGGCTTCAACGATGCCGGGACGGAGTTCAACTATCCCGTCGGTCACAAGGTCCATGCCCTCGAGAAGGTCTCCCAGTGGGTCGAGAGGACGCTCCCACTCAATCAGCAGGAATCCTTGGACGATGAGAGGCCAAATCAACCTGTCAGGATCGCACATACCCATAACGGTAACTGTGGTGAGCTCCAGGACCTCACAGTCGCCGCCGCAAGATGTGCTCTGATACCCACAAGGGGCATAAATATGCCGGGAGAGGACCATGCCTGGTCAGAGTTCTACTGCGGGGGCTGGCAGCAGTGGGACAACTACTGGTCCGATGGAGGTGGAGTCGTCGCCAATGATATGACATACTGGTGGGGGTGGGGGAACAGAGGAGGTTCGGGGATCTATGCATCGATGGGGACCGGGGAGATGATCGATGTCGGGGAGCGTTATAGAAGCCCTGAGGTCCAGGGTAAGTTGACCGTGATGGTAATGAGCAACAATGGTGAACCGGTTGACGGAGCCAGGGTGGTTCTTTTATCTCACTGGATGATGGACAATATCAATGTCGATGTAGGACCTTATCAGGGTCCTCCGCCCGTCACTGTACCGTTCCCGTCCATATGGGGTTACACTGACGATAAGGGTATGTGTACTTTTAATGCATGGCAGCAGGAGTTCAATCTCAGGGTGATATCCGATCTTGGAAGTTATAACTCCGATAAGTTCACCGTCACATCCGATGATCAGTTAATGATAGTGAACCTCCAGGGCAATGCTCCAGAATTCATGGGCGAATATAGCGGCATTGAGCATCCTTTAGGCGGTAGGAAATATGTTATCTCTGCGGAATTGATAGGCTCTTATCAGGAACAGACACAGTTCCTAACGGGTGAATCGTTCCGTGAAAACATTAACGATGGTTACATCTATGCTGTACTGGACCATTTCTATACTGAAAGGGACAGCACGGGGGTAGTGACCGCTTTCATCACCCGTTCAAGACCATATCTACTACCTGTGGAGACAGGGAATGAAAAGGTTGTTCTGAGCCTCAAAAAATGGTGCGGGATAAGGACGACGGTAAAGATGAGGATCAAGGTCTTCGAGGTCTTAGAAGCGGACAATAGTGACCAGCACACGATCGTGGTGAACCCATTTGGTCCTAGTGAGGATGGTTTTTTCAACGGGATTGTATCTGAAGAAAGATACCCTAACCTTGATAACCTGATAGGGTGCGTTATTAACCCACGAGAGGGGCTCAATGCAAAGGACCTAATGATGGTTACGGATGAGGATTCTGAAGGCTCCGTAAATGAGTTGAATCCCTGGAAGGTTCCGTATGATAACGATATGACCTATGAATGGGCCTTCGGCTGGTCGACTTCAGACCCTCTTTTGGATCTTGATGCAGGGATGCATTCTCTCGAGCTGAGGGACCTGAACGGAACTGTTGGACTGATCACCATATCAAGGTTCAATGTTCTTGTGAAGGATATGGATAGACCGTCCTGGGAAGGTTCCAGCTGGCAACGTTCATACCCCTGGGGATCAGATCTCAATTTCAACGCCGACCTTGACGACCCGCAATCAGTCAGCGGGTTCGGATGGCTCGATTCCAAGTTGCT
>JALOTP010000061.1 GCA_025457865.1 Thermoplasmatota archaeon
GGCGTATCTACATTTGGTCCTTAAGGCCCCCGATTTCGAGACGAGCTCGGAGATAGTCTCCGTGGACGTCTCCGGTAAGGGTGTGGGCGGTCAGAAGGACTTCGAAGTGACCACTTTGTTCCTCGAGCTCCTCTTCCCGGACATGAAGTTCGACGATAAAATGCTCCTTTCCGGTGGGAGCAGGTCCAGGAATGCGGTTGCCAGGGTCGGGGAGATGGTGACCATCCAGGTGAAAGTCCACAACACCGGCGATATCCCCGCTGAGGATGTGGACATAAGGCTCTACATAGACGGAGTCGAGAAGAGCACCAGGACCCTGAAGGTCCTTAAAAACGATAGTGATGACATCAAGAGCGTCGTCTTCACTTGGGTTGCTGAGGCCGGCGAACATCAGCTCAAAGTCATCATAGACCCGGACAACGATATAATCGAGGTCCAGGGAGGCGAGGGGGACGATAATGTCCTTACTAGGACCGTCAGGGTCAGGGGTTCGTCGATTGTGAACGACGTCATTGGCGATGATCCGATAGTGAACGTGGTCCTTATCCTCATATTCGCCATGGTCATCATAGTTGGTATAGCCTTGTTGATGAAGAAAAGGCATATGATATGAGCATAGGAAGCGAGATCGGAGATATGATGGGGAGGTCCATGGACCTCCCCTTTTTTCAATTTTCAAGCTCAGAGATATTTTCGTCTGAGGTCCACGTCTAAGGCCTCGGGTTCGATCTGGACAGGTCGGGACCTTTGGAGAGTCAAGTATTTGACGTTGAACCAACTCCAAAGGTCCAGCCCAAATCATAATAGCATTATGTAATCAGATTTGGGCGAGTCTCAGCAATATTAGCAATCGATTTCGAGAACACCTTAAAGTGACGATAGAAATCGATTGCGTTTGAGGTCCACGTCTAAGGCCTCGGGTTCAATTTAGACCGGTCGGGACATCTGGAGTGTCAGGGAAGTGACGATAATCCAACTCCAGATGTCCAGCCCAAACCCAATGATCATCAACTGAACGGGTTTGGGCGTATGAGATCAATGTTAGCAAAGGTTCACGGGTTCATTGTTTAATTGACGATAGTGAACCTTTGCGTTTGAGGTCCACGCCGGATATAACAGGTTCAAATCCAGACCGGTCGGGACCTTTGTTCTGACAATTCATAGACGGTAAACAAGGAACAAAGGTCCAGCCAAATAGACCATCTTCAATGAACAATCCTATTTGGCGTGTCTCAGCTATATTAGCAATCGATTTCGAGAACACTATCAAGTGACGATAGAAATCGATTGCGTTTGAGGTCCACGCCTATGATCCATAAAGAATAAAGTGGACCGGTCGGGATTTGAACCCGAGGCCTCCTGCTTGCGAAGCAGGCGATCTACCGAGCTGATCTACCGGCCCATGCCTGGTTGTGAACGCTTTCGCCCCTCGAAGCATCAATCCCTATATAAAATCAGATGGGGAGGGTCCTTTAATGGCAGATAGGTATCATTCCGGCGAGGGTGTCCTTGACCGTTCGATCATCCTCTTCGCCAGGGTCGGGTTGATGCCCTTGACCATCAATAGGTCCTGAGGTATGGCCTCGGCAAGGTCCTCTTTCCTGCGGTAGCCAGAATCAGCAAGCGCCCTGGCCCTGTTCTCGTCAATATCGAGATCGATCATCAATCTGAGGACCGCCTCCTCTTTTTCCAGCTCCTTGGTGCGGTCGCTCTCGATAGGTTGGGGCTTAACTGCCTCTTCTTGAGGGGGAACGGGGACCATTTCTTCCTTGTCCTTCGTTGGTTCCGTCCCATCCGGTACCTTCTCTTTCTTCGAGAACAACCTCATCCTCTTCTTCTCAACACCAGGGCCCTTTTCCCCTCTGCCGAAGGATGGGAGCTTGATACGCTTGCTCTCCCTCTCCTCCCTTCCCTTCTTCCAATCACCACTGAAACCGGATATCGAACCGAATGGAGCGTCCTCATCCTCCAGCAGGACCACGGTACCGGCCCAGACCTCAGAGCTGCGCTGCCTCAGGTCGCCCTTCTTGGAGGGGGACGATCGGAGGTCGGTCAACGAAGCCACGCCCATGGCCAGACCAGCACCGAACAGACCCAGGAAGTATCCCCCTATCGCCCCGGAGATGGATTTTATGAGGGTCCTCTTCATGACCACAACGAACCCGGGGAAGTAGCCCTGCTCGGTCAGGACCTCCAGATGCATGGCCGCCTTGCCAGGTGTCCTCCTTCCATTGGAATCTAGGAAGGAGAAGTAAAGGAGCGAAAGGATGAAGAAGACCACTGTGAGAGCGATCATGTATATCAATGGATGCGGATCGGCGCCCATGGAGTTGGAAGAGCTGAATAGGAAGCCTGCGGGCAGTCCGAAGAAGACAGCTAGAGGATTGCCGAAGAATATCCCGGCGATGATGAACCCGCCAACTAGCGTGGATATGACAGAGAGAATGGCATGGTCTATGGTCAGGGCCAAGGCCCTCCTGACCAGGTTCTCCTTGAGGTCCAGCGCATGGGCCTCCTTTGCCCCCTCGCGTTCCATAGTTTTCACCCGGGATGCATTTTCCCATAAGTCCTCTTTCCGTATTTAACCTTTCAATGGTCCATTCTGATTTGGGGGGGGTGGCCTCAAGTAAAAAAGGATTTAAATCCCCCCATCGTTCAGGCTGCGGTGCCCCCATGCTCCTTCCCTTCTATACGACCAAGGACCTTCCCTTAGAGGATAGAACGGTCCTGATGAGGGTGGATATGAACTCCCCCATAAACCCCGATACCGGGGAGATACTGTCGATGAAGAGGATAGAGGAACACGCCCGTTCCATCAAGAAGCTGCCAGCATGCAAGCTCGTCCTGCTCGCGCATCAATCGAGGCCTGGAAAGAAGGATTTTACGGGCCTTTCGGCCCATGCCAAAGCCCTTTCGAAGGCCCTTGACAGGGAGGTCACGTTCATTGATGGACTTTTCAATGCCCAGGTCCTGGAAGCGATAGCGAAGATGAAGAAGGGTGATGTCATCCTTCTTGAGAACACCAGGTTCTTCGCAGAGGACGTGGACCTTGACGATTCGCCGATAGAGACCCAGGAGAGGACGCATATAGTCAAGGTGCTCTCCAAGGTCTGCGATTTCTTCGTGAACGATGCCTTCTCTGCGGTCCACAGGTCCCAGCCCACACTTGTAGGGTTCTGCGGTTCGATACCGAGCTGCGCCGGACCCAGCATGGAGAACGAGCTCAGGGCACTTGTAAGGGTGATGGAAGAGCCCGCAAGGCCCTCAGTGGCCCTGTTGGGGGGACTGAAGGTGGACGATTCCATCAAGGTCGGTGAGCATCTGCTCAATTCAGGTATCATAGACAAGCTATTGACGGTCGGGGTTGTCGGGTCCATGTTCCAATGGGCTGCGGGCTATGACCTTGGCATACCCAATGTGAACTTCATCAGGTCCGAGATACCGGAATGCGATGTACTCCTCGAAAAGTGCAGGAAGATGCTGGAACAGCATCCGGGGAAGGTCCTTTACCCTGAGGACATGGCGATCAACAAGAACGGTGAGAGGGTGAGGACCACCCTTGACAAGCTACCGGCCGCCTACCCCATCCACGATATCGAGCTCGAAACGATAGCCAAGTTCTCCAACATTCTGAAGGAGGCCATGACCATAATCGCAAACGGTCCGGCCGGGGTCTTCGAGAAACCGGAGTTCTCAGAGGGGACCTTCGAGCTCTTCAGGGCCATAAACGATTCGAAGGGGTATTCCGTGATGGGCGGTGGGGAGACGAACCAGGTCATAAAACAGTTGAAACTGACGAACATCGGTCATGTATCGACCGGAGGTGGGGCCCTGATAAGCTATCTCACAGGCCAGGAGATGCCGGTCATAACTGCCCTCAAGCGGTCCAAGGAGAAGTTCCCCCTGAACGAGGTTTCCCAGCCGCAGTAGTGTGCCAAAAACTTCAAGTAAGTCACGTCCATCCCCAGGATGTTAAAAACAACTGCCACCGTAGCTTAGCCCGGTTGAGCGGCTGACTTGTAATCAGCAGGTCGGGGGTTCAAATCCCTCTGGTGGCTCTTTTTATTCCTCATAATTCATAATAAAGTCAGGAAGAAAAAGTCGGGAAAACCGTACTATATGCTTTTCTAAGCAAAGTCTTTCCAAGACCTATGGCCCTTTTATGATAACGTTTTTTGAAGCTCCAATTACGTGATGATTCTTTTTATGGTAGAGCTTATCCGTAATACTGGTAGAAGTTTGACTCAGTATAAGGGAGATAGATATGGAATACCTCTTCCACAGATCCCATTTTAGAAGCTTTGACCATCATAGGGGAAATGGTGTAGATCGTTTCTTCGATATAGAAAGAACGATAGATTGAATCCCCATCGCTTTCATAATATTCATCCTCTTTAAGGTAGGTCTCGGAGTGTGAGATCCTTCCTTTGAGGACGAAACCGCTCTCGGTCGTGACATCGAAAACGTACGCTCCGTTCCAGACGTACTCCCCGTATGAATTAAGTTCCGGATAAGGATCGGTGACCTCGTAGAGTGCAATCGGGATAACAAGGAGATTCTTCTTCAGGCTAAAGAGGAATGCGTGGGGTTCATCCTGGGCAAGTGAGTAGGTTCCCCTATCCCCTAAAATGAACTTGGAGATCTCTTTGGGATTATTCATGTCAGTCACATCGAACAATGACAATTTCACTCCCTGATACCAGGAAAAATCCCCTCCCTCCGCTTCAACGGTATCCTTGCCAAGCCCTATGATATGGTTCTCATCGTAAGGGTGGAGATAGTCCGAATATCCGGGGATCTTCAGTTCTCCTAGGATCTTGGGATATTTCGGATCGGAGAGGTCTATGACAAAGAACGGGTCTACTTTCTCGAAAGTGACGAGGTATGCCCTTTCGCCAATGAACCTTGCCGAGTATATGCTCTCCTTCGGTGCGATGCCAGTTATGTTCCCCACGATCTTTAGGTCCATGTCCATGACGAATACATTATTGCTTGACTCAGATCCCTTGAATTCCCATCTCCTCCACATATTACCACTCCTCAATGTCGTCGCCAATCGGAAGTATCCGTTGTACTCGCCCATTGAGAACCTGTTCAGTATGTATCCGGGGACGGTCCCGCTCGCTTTGAAATTGATCGATCCGCCTATAAGCGAGATACGGTGTACCGCCGTCCTTTCCTGGTAGGGCTTATGGTCCTCCAGATAGGATTCCCTGTTCTGTCTCCATATGTCATAGAGACGATCCCTCTCTGCCCCGCTGAGGCTGTCCAGATAACGATCCATTATTCCGTCGACATCGTGCAACCTCTGTGCCAACGATGAGGTTGTGGCCATCGCCCTTTGGATCTCGGTCCTCTCCTTTTCTGGGAGGATCGGTACCAGCACCTCCTGGATCTCCACCTCGATGAGATCGACCCATTTGCCGTATGCGGTGTGTGTCACGTAGATGTTCCTTTCCGAGACATAGATCTCCGATGAATATCCGATCAACATGGTCCTGATCAGAGGATCGCCATATTTCTCGGTTATATCCAACGAGGCGACGAGGGTATAGGTAAATCGATCGTCCGGCCGGTCCAGGTATTGTACATCTTCTACGCTTACCGGTAGGTCCGATGGAGATATGATCTCACCATCGAACTGACGACCGATCAGGTAGAGCTGTTTCCCGATCATCCTGGAATCCAGGAGATACCCTGAGAATTCATTCTTCTTGAACAATACCGGTTCGCTCCGTCTGGTGATATCGTAGACCTTCACGCGGATCCCATGGTCACTTTTCTGTGAGTAGTAACCATATTCATAGTTATTCCAATATTCGTGATATTGCTTCCCGTAGGTAGAGATGACCACTAACCTGTCGCCATCGAGGTACAGAGAGTCCACCATCTCCTCGTCAAGTTCGATCTTTGAGACGAGGTTGGAGCTCTCGGGTGGATATACATCCACGATGAAGACCTGGTGGCGGTCGTTCGATACAATATATGCATACCCTCCGTCGTTCTTTACGAGATCGCCTTCGTCCACCCCCTCCTCCTGGACGTTCGTTGTCGAATAATCTGACGATCCATCGTTCTTAGCTGATGCAGGGTCCGCGTCTGCACTGCTATCTGCCCAATGAGCGCTCTCTCCGCTGAGAGAACTATTATGATCGCGATAATACTGGTCGTAGTATAGGTTCGGGTACGAGTAGTATTCGCCGCCCAATTTCTTGCTCTCGTTTATAAAGTCCTTCATATCGGAGAAGGAGTCAAACGTCTTGAACTGGGTAGTACCGTCCCCCGGGGTTTCTGCCCCTGGCCCTTCAATCAGGTCGGCTGGCTCATCCCCTTGGAGGAAGATGTTGCCTGCTAGCGTCACGATCACAAGCATGACCACGATCCCGCTTATCCAAAGGACATCCTTCATTTGACCACCTCTATCCGAATAGGACTTGGAACTTGAAGCCCCCCGTGAGGAAATGCGCCAGCAATAAGACGCCTAGGGCTAGAAGAGAGATTTTCATCGCTATATGGAAATCGAGGTCTAAGAACGGTGCTATGAACAAGAGGAAGCTGAGCGATACGACACCGATGGTGAATATGAGGTTCGCTGTGTTCTGGACGTCGCTTATCACGTTCAAGAAATCTTCTCGGTCCTCATGGGGAGCGTTTGGGTATTTCGACCCCGACATTATCAGCACTGCCAGAAGGATGCAAACGAAGGGGAAGAGAAACAGCCTCTTGTAGTTCCTCGAGAGGAAATCCTTTTCCTTCAATGGTCTGAGGGAGTAGCGGTCTACGAACTCCCTATAGTCGCCTCTTACTCTGATTGCACTATTCTGTCTATTGACCAATTCCTCTTCATTTTGCAAAGGGATACACCACCGCTATACTATGATTTATTAGAGGTTTCGCTATAAATAACAATTGTGGTACAACCATAGTACGGCTCTTTAAAGGTAATTGTTTCAATTCAAAAAAAAATGATCACTGAGCGCTATTATCATTTAATGAGGTTGTTATAGAGACAGTAATGATGAATACCCAAAGACCTATACGGCATTCATGTCATTGTCCGATAATGAGAGGTGGAGCGTCATCCGTTGGATTGCTGTCATCGTCTATCTTTCAGCGGTATTCCTCATGGTCGGACTACTGTTCATATTCCCTTCCCTGGAGACGGTCCTGGGCATTGCCGTCATGGTAGTTTCCATCATAGGTATCGTCCCCTTGTTCATCGTCATCAACATCCCATATATCAGGATGCATAGGTCCGAGCGGACCCCTCCCAAAAGGACCGTTATAAGCAGTATGTCTGAAAGGAGGGGTAGACCTGCATACATTGACTCGGTCAGGATGAACCTCCTCATCTGGATCATTGTCCCCATGAACATTTTCATACTAGTCGTTTCCTTCGTTCTGATGGACATTGTCCTCATCCTCATCATGCTGCCTTTTGTGCTCCTATTATCCCTTGCACTCCTCTTCTTCTGGAAGCTCGATATAGGAGCCGATGATAAGACGGTATGGTTCTATTATGGTCCTATCGGAAGAACGCTTCTCTTCTCTGATATCAGGTCCATCCAGGCTATGGAGGTCCATGCGGTCCGTGATTTCATGGGGTGGGGATGGAGGTCCGGCTCCGACGGCTCCATAGGCTACATCGCGAACTCCAAGGAAGGCGTTAAGATAGTTACGAAGGGAGGCAGGACCTATACAGTGACCTGTCATCGGCCCGCGGAGCTTGTAAGGGTCGTTAAGAAGGGGATTCGAAGGTAATCTCTGCGGACTCCCTTTAAATATTCAACCTCAAGTTATTTCTATCTCCGAACCGAATATGAACTTCCATGACCAAGCATAGGTCAATAAAAAGGGTCGCCAAGAGCGTTCCGACCATAGAAGGAGCGGGGGTCCATCTCAAGAGGGCCTTCGGTTTCAAGGAAACATCCGTTTACGACCCTTTCCTGCTCCTTGATGATTTTCACTCTTCCGACCCTGCCGAGTTCAAGGCAGGGTTCCCCTGGCACCCCCACAGGGGAATAGAGACCGTCACCTACATGATTGAGGGTAGGGTGGACCATGGTGACAGTTTAGGGAATAAAGGAAGCATAGGCCCTGGAGACATACAATGGATGACCGCAGGCAGCGGGATAATCCATCAGGAGATGCCCAAAGGACATGACCATCATCTGTGGGGGACACAGCTCTGGGTGAACCTCCCAGCATCTCAGAAGATGACAGATCCCAAGTACAGGGAGGTCAAGGCTGACGGGATACCCGAAGTGGAGCTCCAAAAAGGGGTAAGGGCAAGATTGGTCTGCGGGAGCTTCGGCGGGGTCAAAGGCCCCATAGAGGATGTATCTGTGGACCCGACCTACATGGACGTTTCCATGGATAGGGGAGTGAAGTACCTGCACACCGAGGCAGAGGGCAGGAGCGCTTTCATCTACGTGCTCTCAGGCAAGGGAAATGTTGGGGCCAAAGAGGTCCATGCCGAGGACCTGGTCCTCCTGGGGGAAGGGGACAGCATAGAACTTTCGTCGGGGGAGGAGAAGTTCAGGTTCCTTTACGCTTCGGGTAGGCCTATAAAGGAACCGGTAGCGTGGTATGGCCCTATTGTGATGAACACCCAAAAGGAGCTGGAGCAGGCCTTCGACGAGTACAGGAAGGGAACCTTCATCAAGAAAGGTAATGACATCCGCTGATATCATCCGACCAATATCTTCATGTCAGCTTCCACCGTTGTGTTCAACCCTATTCCGAACCTATCGATGAGCACCTTGGCGACGTTCGGTGTTACGAAGGCAGGCATGGTAGGTCCTACCCTCATGTTCTTGAAACCGAGATAGAGCAGCGCCAGAAGGATGAGTTCGGCCTTCTGCTCGTACCAGGCGATATTGAACGATATTGGCAGCGCGTTGACGTCAACCTTCAGCTCATCAGCGAGCTTCAATGCGAACAGGGCGAGCGAATAGGAATCATTGCACTGGCCCGCATCTATGACCCTGGGGATGCCGTCTATGTCGTCCTTAATTTCCTTGTTATAGCGGTACTTTGCACAGCCAGCAGTGAGGATCACTGCATCCTTCGGGAGCGCCTTGGCGAAGTTGGTGTAGTAATCCCTGGTCTTGTGCCTGCCGTCGCACCCTGCCATCACCACGAACTTCTTTATCTTCCCGGCCTTGACCGCATCAAGAATCTTCCCCCTGAGCTCCCAGAGGGTCGCATGGTTGAAGCCTCCGACGAGCTCCCCGCTCTCGAGCTGCTTCGGGGAGGGGCACTTCTTTGCATGTTCGATGATCCGGGAGAAGTCCTTGACACCTCCTTGCTTCCTGTCGGGTATGTGCTTGATCCCATCGAACCCGACGACCCCGGTCGTATAGACCCTCTCCTTGTACTTGTCCAAGGGTGGGACCAGGCAGTTGGATGTTAGGAGAACGGGTCCGTTGAACGTATCGAAATCCATGAGCTGCCTCCACCAGGAGCTTCCGTAGTTACCGACCAGGTTGTCATACTTCTTGAAGAACGGATAGTAATTGGCAGGGAGCATCTCACCATGGGTATAGATGTCCACCCCGGACCCCTTGGTCTGTTCGAGCAGTTCGTGCAGGTCCTTGAGGTCGTGGCCGGATATCAGTATCCCGGGTCTGTCCCTCACGCCAAGGTTCACCTTGACGGGGGTCGGAACGCCGTAGGTGTGAGTATTGGCCCTGTCAAGGAGCTCCATGGTCTTTACACCGTACTCTCCGGTCCTCATTGTCCATTCCAGGAGCTGGTCCAGTGAGCTGTTCCTGTCCCAGGTCGCGATTAGGGCCTCATTGATGAAGGCCGAGATCGAAGGGTCCTTGAACCCGAGCGCCAAGGCATGATGGAGGTATGCGGTCATGCCCTTCAGCGAATATAGGACGAAGAGGTAGAGGGCGCGTCTGTCCTCATCGAAATAGGTCAGATGACCGGTATCCTTGGCCTTTGTCAGAGCGGCCTCTTCCGTAGTGAACCCCCAGGTGGCGTAGTCCGGCAGGTCATGACCGAGCTTGATACCGGCCTTCATACATCTCTCCTTCAGCTCGTCCCGCTTCTTATTGGAGGTCCTGATGAACTCGAACATCTTGACCCTGTCAAAGTTGGTGTTCGTTATCGTGGAGAACAGGTTCTCCATGACCAGGACGTCCGCTTCCTCATCGGCCTTACCGATGGCCCTCAGCCTGATCTGATAGTATGAGATACCCCTCTGCATGTGAATGAGAAGGTCCTGTAGGTCAGCGACATCTCCGGTCTTGCCGCATACTCCCTTTTCCGTGCACCCTTTGTTCTTCAGCGTTTCCTGGCATTGGTTGCAGAACATATCGGTCACCATTGTTCCTTTTTTATACGTGATACCCTAAGTATACTATGATATATATAGTGGAAGGTTACTGAACGGTAACGATGAACAGTGACTGTACGATATATAATACCGTTGACCTCATATCGAAGAGGTGGACGCTCCTCATACTTCTCGAACTCCATAGGGGCGGAGGGGGAAGGAAACGTTATACCGAGCTCAAATCAGGGCTTTTCGACATCTCTCCCAAAATGCTCTCGGAAAGATTGAGGGAGCTTGAGAAGGCCGGGATGATAGCCAAGACGGTAGATGCCTCCAGGGTGCCCATCAGGACCGATTACGAGCTCACGGAGATGGGGAAGGATTTCATGCCGGTCATAAGGTCCCTAAAGGGGTGGGCTTTGAAATGGAAGGGGGACAACAGGGTCTGCTCCAAGGTGGAATGCGCCGAGTGCAATTTGAAATAGACCCTATTGAAGGGATATCATTTTATACGGTTCAGACCAATTCTACCATGACCGTTCAAAGGGCCAGGGATTGGCATGAGGAAACCTGTCGGACCTACATTTTTGATCCTATTTCCAATCCTTATCATAGCCCTTTTCTCCATTAGCGGACAGCCAATCAGCGATTCCAAGCCAATACTTCCAGAGGAGCAGGTCATCGTACCAGTTATAGTTATAAGATTGATCTATGCGGGGGACATGTTTTTCTATGATAATTCACCCATAGAGGTCATACTTACCTACGAGATCTATTGCTACATTCCTCCAGAGACACCTCCCGGAGCGAAGTGTGAAGTGGATCTGACGGGAACCGCTGAGGAATTCTTGGTTTCTCCGATCGATACGATGGTCTTCGATTATATGATAGATACCCTCCAATTCACTACTGAGGTCACGGTCCCACCCGATGCTCCAGCAGGTAGGAACCTTGCCATCATTGTGTCCGGAACATACAAGATCTCACCCGGACAGGGAGAGGGGGAGGTCACTCCTTTGGTGGCGGAGATGACCATTCCTTATTATGGATGCATCCAGCTCAGTGCTGAGACACCAGACCAGAACCCTCCCGTGGGCAATTGGGTCGAGACCGAGATCACAATTCACAACATGGCCAATGCAGAGGACGCGGTCACTCTCGATGTGTTCAAGGGCGACCCCAACGTAGAGGTGAGGTTCTCGGATGACATCATAAAAGTGAATGGGGGGGCATCCACAAGGGTCTCCTTTGCCATGAGACAGAAGGATGGATTACCTGAGACCAACCATATCACGATAAGGGCCAGGAGCTCGCATCAGGGCCTGAACGCGACCAGGTACTGTGAGATATCCTTCGAGACAAAGGTCTCCCACAAGTCTTTTCTGGCCGGTCCATTGCTCTATATTGGTGGGGGCTCTATGTTTCTCCTGGTCATATTGACATTGCTGATCATCACCGTAACTATCAGATGGAATAGGAGGAAGGCCAAGAACTCTCGACCCTTGTGAGAAGGGAAATGCAAAGACCTCACAGGATCTCTTAAAGTCCCCCATAGGACCTGGGAAATGTCCGATGTGGAACAAAGAGGAGGTTTTAGATATCTTGAAAACGCATTTCAGCTGAATTAATAAAGGGAATTGTACTGAATCGCAACGGAAGGAAAGACCCGGGTGACCTAAATGGGAAGGACCGCAAGAAAAGCATTTTCCATGACCATCGCTTTGCTGACATCGCTATCTGCCTTCATTTCGATGGTGGATCTCAGCGGACCCATAGGGGCTAGCAGGCCTGTACTCAACAATTTCCATGACCCAGATGCAAGTTCTCTATCCGATGCCCCTGGCCGTTTCGAATGGAACAAGGTCCTTGAGGAGAGGTTCGAGTTCGCGCTCAACTCGACCACCGACCTTCAGGTCCATTATGACCCGGTCCTGAACATGTTCGACCGGACCGGCTCCTTAGACCCCTACCTTGCCCACAATTCCACCGTCAGAGCGGCTATAGACAGGGCTCCCCAATGGCTCAACCTCACCCTCACATGGAGATTTCACGAGCTGAATCGTTACTACATCAACAGGTACATCGACCTGCTGACGAACGTCTCGATCGATAACAGGTACATCGATGAGCTCGCATTCATGATAGCCTTCCTCCCGACCTATTTCCTCAACTCCTACTGGGTCATAGAAAGGCTCCTCCTTGAGAACGTCCACATGATGTACTACGTTTCAAGCGAGGTCAGATATGCCGATATCATAGATGTCCAGAGATCTGACGGCCAGCATTCCACCGTCGTTTACAGCACCCCGACTGGAAATGTCACCCTGCCGGAGGAGGTCTATTACTGGTATCTCGTCATGCCCAGAAGCGAGCTCGAGACCCCATCATATATCGACCTCACCACGTACAGGAAGACCATAGAGGATGACGGTGCATTCTGGAGGAGCTTCCTTTACACTGCCGATGATCCAGGCTATCCGGTCCTAAGGGACCTCCTGCAGAACCAGACGACGCTGTGGAACGGGACGAAGAACCAGATGGAAGGGAACGGGGCAGTTGGCGCTGTCACGTTCTGGGCCAACAGATGTATGACGTTCCGTTACGAGGACTGGATGAGGAGGGACCACCAGCCCGTATCCCTCTACAAGCAGCACTTCGGGCTCTGCGGCGAGAACGCGGAGGTCCTGGTCGCCGCGGCAAAGACCGCCCTGATACCTGCGGTCGTTACCATCACCTTCGAGGGCATGCATGCATGGAACGAGTTCTATGAGAAGGGCTGGCACCAGTGGCAGGCCTACAGCGGGCATATAGACGACCCGATGGCAGAGGGAGCCCCAGGTTCGGTCTCTGTCTTCACGAGCTTCAACGGCGACATGTCACAGTTCAGCGCCACGCCGAGCTACACCACAACGACCACGCTCAGGGTAAGGGTTAGGGACGCTCAGGGGCTCCCCGTTGACGGAGCAATGGTCCGATTGACCTCGCAGCCGATGACCAACGACCCTTACATCATACCGCTCATAGGCAATCTGACCGATGTGCGGGGCGAGACGACATTCATCGTCGGATCGGGACGTCAGTACTTCCTTCAGGTCCTGAGCCCGATAGGGCTGTTGGGGAACGAGACCGACCCCCTCCTCCTGGCATTCCCGTTCACCCCCCCGGGCCAGACCATCGAGTTCAATGCAACATTGACACAGGAACTACGGTGTGGACCATTGGAGGTCATACCCGGACCGGACCTCATTGACCATGTACTTCCTTGATGATGAGAACCTATCCCTTTACAGATCCGGGGCTCGGTTCAGACCTGGAGCGGCCCTCACCCTCGCAAGGAACACCACTGGGACAGTGACGCTAGGTCATGGCAGGGGTTGGACGATCGTGGCCCCTGGGCTGTCCTTACCGATGACGCGGACCGTAGCATCCCTGAAGGTCGAGGTCCTGCTTCCGGTCCCCAGTGCAAGGATATTGAGCCCGCTCCCTGGGACCTATTCCACCGAGGACATCCTCTTCTTCTCTGGCATGGTCGAACCCATCGGACCATACATAGAGAGCATGAAGTACGTCTGGTCTACGGACCGGGACCCAGCGCTGCTCTCCGATTCCCAGAGCTTCCATGCCAGCTTGGAGGCGGGGGAGCACAACATCACCTTCCTTGCTTGGAACGACACAGGCATTGTCTCCAGGGCCTATGTCGATATCGTGATAGAGAGGCCTAACCACCCACCCGTCGCCGTGATATCGTCCCCATTGAACGGGTCGGTCTTCCTGCAGGGAGAGGTCATACGGTTCCTGTCGAACGGCTCATATGACCCGGACCAGGACCCTCTCGACTACCTATGGTCCGAGGTGGGCGCCCTGGAACCCCTCTCTATCGGTCCGGGATTTGAAAGGGCCTTCACGACCGGGACTCACAATGTGACGTTCTGGGTCATGGACCCGTTCCAGCTTGGTTCCAGCGCAACGGTGACATTTTCGGTGATACCGCTGAACAACCCTCCCGTTCCCTACATAAGTTCCCCCAAACCTTGGACGGTCCATACTTTGGGCGAACCGGTCCTGCTGTCCGCTAACGGGACCTTCGACCTCGACGGCGACCCTCTGAACTACGATTGGAACAGTTCCAAGGACGGTCACCTGAGCTCATCGAAGGAGGAACTGGTCCTGCTTTCAGAGGGCTATCATACGATAACGCTCTCCGTCTCGGATGGCACGTTCGTGAGGGAAGTTTCGGTAAGCATAGATATCTACCCCATAGAACCTCCCAAGAACAGACCGCCAGTGGCCCTGATAAGCTCACCGGGGGACGGGGACAGCTTCTATGTCTCGGATGATATCCTGCTGACATCGGAAGGCACCTTCGACCCCGAAGGCGGCCCGATGACCTTCAATTGGACCATGAACGGGGTGCATGTATCATCAATGGACGCCCTGACCTTGAATCTAGATGGCGGGATCTGGACCATAGCCCTCAATGTCTCTGATGGCGGGCTGTGGGGTGTGGACTCTGTCACTATAGTCGTGTACGACCGCTCACCTGTCGTGGTCCTCAAGGTCAACGGGACCATCTGGCAGGAGAGCATGGAGGTCAGGACCTTCGAGAAGGACCAGATGGTCCTAGATGCCTCTGGGTCCTACGATCCTGATGGGACGGACCTGAAATATGAATGGTCCATCAACGGGACGCTCCATTTTTATGGACCTGTCTGGGTCACGAACTTCACGGCGGATTTCCATATCATAGAGCTCACGGTTACGGACGGGGGAGGCAAGGCTGCATCCTTTTCTCTGCAGCTCAGGGCCTTGAGCAGGGGGGGAGGACCCGAGCCTCCTGACGACGGACCTGAAAGGGATGACCGAGGCCTCCCGGCCCTAGCCATCGTTGCCCTTGGCGTCATCCTCCTATCGGTCGTGGCGATAGTGGTGCTCTACTTCCTAACTCGGAGGGTGAAGAGGTCGGGTGCGGTCTGGGAGGATTGAGGTCATCTCAGGTACGGGCATCATGGACCTCGAGCATATGGTCTGGACCGTAACGTTCCTTAACGTTCCTCAGGCCCTCTATCCCCATGTCCGATTCCCTGTTGATGTAGGTGTACCTTCCCCTTAGGTGACTGGCCGCAGCGTTGTTTATGGCCTGATAGAGGCCGGTCAGGTCCTGGTCCGCTTTCTCGTAATGGATGACCGCCATATCCTCGGTCATCTTCTCGAAGATAGAGAAGGCCTCGACCCTGCCCCGTACTCGGACGAGCAGTCCCTCCATTCCGAGCTCCTCCATATGCTCAATGGCGTAATGGTTCGCCTCTCGCTCATGGAGAAGGAATGCCTCCTCCCGGCACCCTTTCCTTATGCACCATCTGACAAGGAACTCCTTGACCTCTTCTATGTTCCCTGCATCTATACCTTCCACCGAATGCTCGTTCTCGCGCCTGAACTTGTTCAGGTAGTTCCTGACGTTCAAGTACCTCTTGCCCGGAAGGTCTGCCAGTGATGATGAGAGATACACGTATTCGAAATAGTCCCTGTGGGGAGCGAACGTGAGCTCCGGTCTTGCATCCCTGACCCACTGGAGGGTCCTCGTACCAACCATTGACAGGTCAAGGTCGAGCTTGAGCTCCCTTGATAGGGAGATGATATCACCGAGCAGTTCCGGGTCATGAGGACCGACCGGGGGTCTCAGTAGTCTCCTACCCTCATGCTCGGTCATTATGATGAGAGAGCCCTTTGCCCAGGCCTTGCTGTAGGACATGTAATGTCCCCATGAGAGCATGGTCCCTGGCAGGTAATCGGAGTGCTCGAGCGGATATCTCCTATAATGGGACCTTATATCTTTGATATCAGCGATCGTCACCGGTGTGAGGTCCTTCAATGATATCATCTGGACCTTTCCCCCTTGTAGAGCATCGGTCTCCCAGGAAAGGGAGCGAAACCCTGGTCTGAATAGAACTCCTCGGTCCCCTCTTCGGCTATTAGCCCGATCCAGACCAATCCCATCTTCAGGCCAGTACTGACGAGCTCATTTACCATTGAAGCCCCTATTCCTTTTCCCCTGTGCTCGGGCAGGACGACCAGGTCCTGGATGTAGCCATCGCTCACATCGTCGGATATCAGCCTGCCCATCCCCACGGCCCTTCCCGACCGCTTATCGAATGCTACGACGAAATCAGAACTGCCCTTTATTAGGTCCGGGATGCCCGATGGGTCATATTCGTCCTTCCACCAATTACCAGCCCTGTAGAGATCGACCACTTCGTCGGTGGGCCACTCCTTCACATGGCTGAATTCGATGTTTTCATCGTCGGTGCCGACCATCCGTCTGTCTCCGTTCCTTGGACCTCACTGGGTCGTGACCTTCTTGCGCCTCTTCCAAAGGAAGTAGACGGCAATGCAGGTGATGATGGCGATCAGGATGACCAGGACCAGAAGGAGCGGGGGCCCCTCCCCCTCCTCGCCACCCCCTCTCTCGTCCTGGGGGAGCTCTAGCTTCCGCAACCGGTAGACGAAGACATCGACGGAAGAAGGTCCCTCTATGGCCTGACCTTCAGCAGGCAGTATGCAGGCATGAACGGCGTTCATCCCCCTGGCGGGCTGTGTCATGTTGCCACCCAGTTCGAAACTGACGGAAATATCATATTCCATCCTTAGCTCGACGTAATTTGTACCCTGGAAAGGTCTTGGGGCCTTGAGCCCCCTTCCCACTATGCCAAAGGTCCAGATGTCCCCACCAGCGGCGTCCAGTTCCATGGTGTCGACACCCCCGTCCAGGAAGGAAAGGCCGCTCTCTTGGTCTACAGTCCCATCACCGTTGGTATCTATGGTGAAGGAGAGGTCCCCGGCCTTGAACTCGGACACGTCGAGACCGCTATAGGTCATGGTCACAACCGCCCTCGTCGCCCCCATAGGTACGGTCAAGTACTTGGTCTGGTTCACAAGGGAGAGCGGGTTCATGGCCTGGTCGTTGTACCTCGAGAACTCCCCCGACCACTCGGCAATGGCAGTTGTGGTGCTCACGATGGTGGTACCGGCGACACCCTGTCCATCATAGGCTTTGATGGCATCCAAGACCGTTATCTCGCTCGGGTCAGCGCACATGCGCCTCAGCCTCTCAAGGGTAAGTGCTATGCCCACAGCCCTTCTGGCATCCACCAAACCGTAACCCTGGACGTAGTCTATGGGTTTCCCGCCCCATCCTGTGGAATCAGTGTCTCCCCCAACGTTCCCATGCTCGGGTGTGGGAGATAGGTACCTTGCAGAGGCCTCGAGTATCCATTCCGCTTCGTGGATGCGTGTGTTTGGGTTCCCGTACCAACCGGCAGGGTCGTCCCCCGAGTAGTCCTCATGGAGCCCGGACATCCTCATGGATGGGGCTGCCTGCCAGAGAAGGGCAGCTAGACCTGCAACGTGGGGAGTGGACATGGATGTCCCGCTTATTGCCAGGTAGTAGGGGTTGGTATTACCGCCGACATAAGTGCCAGCGCTTATCACGGTCCTCCTGGCAGAGCAGGACCAGATGGACCTACCAGGCGCCCCTATGTCCGGGTATGTATGATTGGCCCCGACCCTGCCCCTTGATGAGAAATCGGTCACAGCGGAACCGTCCCTCTCGTAAGCGGCGACCATTATAGCAACAGGTGTGTTGCCCTGTCCAGAGGTGGTAAGTTCGTTCCCCTCTGGGTCGTCCCTGCCGTCGTTACCGGCGGACCATGTGGAAACTACATTGTTCTCGAAGGTGATCTTCTCTATGACCTTGGTAAGTGCCGATTCGGGGTCATATTCCGTGACCGTTGAATGCCAGGAGTTAGTGACGACCCTGATGTTGTGCGGATTGGAGCCCGGTCTTGAGTTCAGATAGACCCATTCAAGGCCCTGGATGTAACCGTCCTCGGTGGGGGTAGTGGACGATTCGGGCATTGATATCGTGACGCCTATGAGGTTGGCTCCAGGGGCAACCCCCCTTCTGGCCCCTGCGGAGGCGTCGCCATTCCCTGCCACGGTCCCTGCCACATGCGTCCCGTGGCCAGCGTTCATATCGGTGTTCTCTGATTCGAGCCAGATATTATTCCCAGCGTCGTAAACGTTAACAATGGTCTTCGAACCGTAATCGAGGTCTGGATGGCCCGCGTCTATCCCTGTATCGACGACGGCTACCGTGACCCCGCTGCCGTCTATCGGTCCTAGAATGCCCAGAGGAGTGTCCCTCAGAGAGGCCCAGACCTGGGTCGCGTTTATGACATTGGTCCCCATTTCCATGTCCGATACGACCGGATCGTTGTTCTCTATGTATGCTATGCTCATACGGGTGGAGAGGGCATCAAATGCATCTCTGGGGCCAATGATCGAGACAGCATCTATGGTCGATAGGGTCCTTTTGACCTCGAACCCCAGAGAACCGAGCCAATCAAGTTCTTTTTTGGAGGGGCCGTCGCGGAACTGGACTATCAGGTTCAGCTCCCTATCGCCCCTGTCAAGAACATCATACAGGTCCCTAGACAGTTCCGGAAAGGCCTTTACATTGACAGGAGGGAAGGCCCCCGTATCGGTCAAGGCCCCTGCGAGCACAGGGGTCAGGATGAGGACCGTCATCAATGCAATGAGCCCTGGTCGGACCATATGAAGTGAACCCTGCGTCAGGGAATTAAATGTTTTCGTTGAAGGTGCCAGAGACCCCTTGGACATAATGTGACGTTCTAAAAGTGCCCCGGACCATAGGTTATTTATATATTCCCAAATGTAATACGGAAGCTCGAGCACGATCGGGATGGGATTTCGCTCTGGGAACGGAGATCAGTGAACTATGAGCACTGGGTTTAAAAGGCCATGGTGAAGGGCAGATGCACCTGAAAGAGGTCCAGATGGAGAACTTCAAGACCTTCAGGAAGAAGGTCACGGTCCCCTTTTACAAGGGTTTCACCGGGGTCACCGGACCTAATGGGTCCGGTAAGTCCAATATCGCTGATGCGATACTTTTCGTCCTGGGCCCGAGAAGCTCCAAGATGGTCCGGGCCAAGAAGCTCTCCGACCTCATATTCCACGGGAACGATAGCTTCAAGGCGGCCAGGGAGTGCAGGGTCACACTCATCTTCGACAATACGGACAGGGTGATCCCGGTGGATACCGACGAGGTCTCCCTCCGGAGGGTCCTCAGGATATCCGCAACGGACCCGAACAACACCCTCTCTTACTTCTATGTCAACGGCAGGTCATCATCTCAATCGGAGTTCGAGAACATACTAGTACATGCCCACCTTTCGGCAGAAGGCTACAATATCGTCCTTCAGGGGCAGATAAACGAGTTCATAAGCAAGACCCCCCAGAAGGTGAGGGAAGAGATAGACGAGATAGCCGGTATTAGGCGTTACGATGAAGAGATTAGGGCATCCCTGCAAAAGAAGCAGTCAACCATGGAGAACATGGAGAGGATAGGTTGGTCGCTCGATTTCATAAAGGGGCGGCTCCGTGAGCTAAAGAAGGAGAAGGAGGAGGCGGAGAAGTACAGGGATGCCCAGGTCCAGATCAGCAAGGCCAAGGCGACCCTCCTTACGGTCCAGAGGACGTCCATAGAAGGAGAGCTCGAGGGGTACCAGAAGGCCATCTCCGACTCTGAAAGGAGGAAGATAGAGCTCAGGCAGGAGATGGAGGTCCTGGATGGGGAGAGACAAAGGAACGAGGAGGAATCGACAAGGGTCGGAAAGGAGATAGATGATATCACAGGGGAGGAGGGGCGGAAGCTCAAAGAGAAGATGGACACTGCCAAGCTCGAGATGCTCAGGGCCAAGGATGTCATGACATCGGCCCAGGAGGCAGTCGTGGAACTTGGGACAGAGAAGGGTTCAAGGCTGCATGAGATCAAGGACATCAAGAGGAAATCGTCCACCTTGGCCAAGGATGAAGAGAAGGCGTCCGGTGAGATCACCAAGGTCTCCCAAGAGATAGATGGCATAAAGGGCGAGATCGAGGGAATAGAGAAGGACCTGGAGAGGTCCGATTCGGACATCCTCGAACTACGCAGGGAACTGGCCCATGCCTCGAAGAAGGTAGAGACCGTCAGGGACGCAAGAGGGGAGAGACTGATAGAGCTGGACAGGACAAGGGTCTCTCTCGAGGCAAAGAGGACCGCCCAGGCGGACCTGGACCAGCTCATTTCGACACTTGAGTACGAGGTCAAGGACCTTGCCCAGAAGCTGAAGGACTCGAGCAGCGAGTCGCCCGAGGAAAGGGTCAAGGTCCTCCAAGGCCAGTTCATGCAGGCAAGGGCGGCCGAGAAGGAGCTTGGGTCCAGGATGAAGGAACTGGACCGTGAGATCACGGCTCTGAACAGGACGTATACCCAGATGAAGCTCGAGCTCGAGGCCAACGAGAAGCTTTCCAAGGGAGTGGGCATGGCGGTGGACGAGGTCCTTACCGCCAGGGACAAGGGTGAGATAAAGGGCATAATCGGGACCATAGGCGAGCTGGGCAACGTCCCCGAGGAGTACTCGCTCGCCCTGGAGGTCGCGGCCGGAGGTAGGATATCCGCCGTGATCGTTGAGGACGATGAGGTCGCCGCGAACTGCATAGAGAGGCTCAAGCGCAAGGGGAGGGGCAGGGCGACCTTCCTTCCTCTGAACAAGGTCTCATCGAAGCGTCCTGGCGCCAAAGCGCTCATGGTCAAGGACGATCCTCACGTCATAGGGTTGGCCGTGGACCTTGTGAAGTTCGATGCGAGGTACAGCGGTGCGTTCAACTGGGTCTTCGGTGACACGGTCGTCGTCGATGACCTGAACGCACTGAGGAGGCTCATGGGTGGGGTCAGGATAGTGACCGCCCAGGGCGAGCTGGCCGGGGCAGGGGGCGACATCACCGGCGGGTCCATGGCCGATAGGAAGGAGGGTTCCGGTTTCGGGAAGAGGTCAAGGAGGGAGCTCGAGGGCATATCCCACAAGCTGCAGGGGCTCATGGCCGAATCTGAGCAGCAGACCGTAGAGCTGAACGAGGCAAGGGATCGGGCGACGTCACTCGAGATGGAGATACGCAAGCTCAACTCGGAGCGAGAGGACAGGGAATCCAGGTTCAAGAGGACCAAGGAAGGTCTGGACTCGTCCGGAACATCGCTTTCGGAGAAGAAAAGTGAGAGAGATGCGATCATCTCCGAACTGGAGGGGATAAGCGCAGCGATCGTCAGGCTCGAGTCGGAATGCGGCCTGATGGAGGCCGATCTGAAGAAGGCGACCGGGGAGCGCGATTCGCTGCAGGGTGCCCTTGAAAAAGCGACCCCAAGGTCCATGCGGGAGAGGTTGAAGGAGCTGAGGGACAGGCTCGATACCCTCTCGGTAAAGAAACTGGAGCAGACGGGGATAAGGGATACATCAAGGTCCCAGCAGGAGCTGTTCAGGGTAAGGACACTGGAGCTAGAGGGCCGCCTTGGTGAGATCGATGCTGCTGTCACTGACGCCAAGAAGGAGATGGAGGGAGCAAGGTCGAGGCACGAGCGGTTCGAGACCGAGTGGAGAGCCCTCGAGACCGTGATAATGCGCATCGATGAGAGGACCAAGGGGCTTTACGAGAGGTTGAACGAGCTCACCAGGGAGAACGAAAGGGTCCTCTCACAGAGGGAGAGGGCGCGCAGCGATATCATGGTCCAGGACCAGGTGATAATCACCCAGAGGACGAACATCAGGACGGCCGAGGAGAAGCTCTCCGATGTGATGAGGGAGCTCCAGGCCTTCAAGGACGTGGAGCTCCTGGAGAGACCGTACCCCACCGAGAGGGACCTCCAGAAGAAGGTGAGGGAGCTCGAGACCATCCTCGAGAACGCAGGGAACGTCAACCTGAAGGCCTTGGAGGAGTACGAAGAGATGGATAGGAAGCGCTCAGAGATAGACACCGAGCTCAAAGCGCTCGAGAAGGAGAAGGATGAGCTCGAGAAGCTCATATCCTCCATAAACGAGAAGAGAAAGACGGAATTCCTGCACGTTTACGAGGCCATAGACAAGAACTTCAGGGGAATATACGGCACCATCTCAAGCGGTGGTGAGGCGTTCTTCGAACTGGAAGTGCCAGAGGACCCGCTGACGGGCGGCCTCATAATCCATGCAAGGCCGCCGGGGAAGAGGATGACCCGGCTGGGGGCATTGTCGGGCGGGGAGAAATCGCTCACCTCCATGGCATTCATCTTCGCAGTCCAAGCCTACGACCCGTCCACTTTCTACCTGCTTGACGAGATAGACCAGAACCTGGACGCCATAAATGCCGAGATAGTCGCAAGGATGGTCAAGCAGAACGCATCCTTCGCCCAGTTCGTCCTGATATCGCTGCGCAAGATAAGTTTAAAAGAGGCGCATCACCTATATGGTATCACGCTCCAGAAGGGGGAATCGGTGATAGTCGGCAAGGTGGACCTGAGCGAGGTCGAAGCTTACGAGAAAGGGGGTGGGAAGGTCGAAAAGGCCCCGTCCGCCGAAGGGGGTTCCCTATGAGCACTGATGCCACCCCCCACAGGCAGCTCACACTCGATGTGGAGGAGGAGGTATTCAGCCACCTTGTCTTCCACAGGTCCCTCATTGACGATAAGGACGAGGTCCTCTACCAAAGGCTGGAAAAGTACCTTGAGGTCCTTAAGGGTCTGAAAGAAGGGGTCCATGTCACCATCAAGGACCCATACAGCAGGTCCATTGCGATGGTCTTGGAGCTTGCCACGGAGGAGTTCCTTGACCCCTGGGATGTGGACCTTGTGAGGTTCTGCAAACTCTTCATGAGGAAGTTCGCGACCCTCGAAAGGCTCGATCTCATGGTGGTGGGCAAGCTCATAAGAATGGCATACACGGTCCACAACAAGAAGTCAGAGAACACGCTCAAGAAGGCCGAGCTCCCGACGGAGGAGGAGTTCCGGGACGATGATGCTTTCGGGGCATGGATGGAGGATGATGAGACATTCGCCGTGACCAAATCCATCCTCGGCTCAGGACAACCCATGCTAAGCGAATCGCTCCTGCACAAGGGGGACAGGCCAGTCACCTTACTGGACCTTTTGAACGCCCTCGAGGACGTCGAGGGCGAGATGGAAACGCTACGGGAGGAGAGGCGGCAGAGGCTCGAGACGAGGCAGAGGCTCGAGAAGGAGAACAGACGGAACATCAATGACAAGGTCTATACCGAGGACCTCGAGCAGGACATGACGCTCACCTGGCAGAGGGTCAATCAGTTCAACGGACACCCTATACCGTTCTCGCAGATAGAGGAGGGGTTCGAGCTCGATGTCAGTTCGACGCTTATATCCCTTCTCTACCTTGCCAAGATGGAGAGGGTCCTCCTGTGGCAGAGACAGTTCCCCCGCGGGGAGATCATGATAAAGAACATCGGTAAGGACAGGGATGGTCTCGAGTACGGGGAACTGGATGAGAACCTCGAGAAGGCGAGGGCAGGAGAGGTAAGGATACACAAACCAGGTGAGCTCATGGTCGAGGAACGACCCATACCCACCAACTGGAACACGTGAGGGGAGACCTTGACCGACGAAGCCATCCCTCCCGGTAATAACGGTCCAGACCCCATGCTTCTCATCGAAGCGGCGCTGTTCTCTGCAGGCAAGGCCGTGGATGCCGAGGAGCTCTCGGATACGACGGGGATAGAACCTGCGTTGGTCCAGCTGTACCTGAAAAAGCTCGTACAGTCCTATTCCACCAGGCCAACTGCCCTCGAGGTAGCGAAGGCTGGAACGAAGTTCGTACTTCGGCTCAAGGACGGTTTCGTTGAAGGGGTGAGCACCCTCGCATCCCCCGAGGTCTCCCAGAAACTGCTCAAGACCGCGGCTCTCATCGCATATCATCAGCCCGTGAGGCAATCGATGCTGGTGGAGATGTACGGGGTCAAGGTCTATGATCATGTCCAGGAGCTTATCTCTCTTGGCCTCGTCAGGGCCAGGAAGGAAGGGCCCACCAAGGTATTATCGACCACGCACCGCTTCTCCGAGGTGTTCGGGATAGATTCGGTGACGAAGAGCAAGGTGAAGGG
>JALOTP010000003.1 GCA_025457865.1 Thermoplasmatota archaeon
GTCTATTACCCGACCGATCCCAACAACCCTGACACCGATGGTGACAGCATACTCGACCCTGACGATTCGTTCCCATGGGACTTCTCCAATGACGGAACGAGCGGCTCCGGCAACGGTGGCGCCAACTCCGGTGGAGAGGGCAACGGTCCCGCAGTGGGCGGGGATGGGGATGGAGATGGGGACGGCAATGCCGACGATGACGGCGACGGCCTGACCGATATGCAGGAAATGGCCCTCGGGACCGATTTCAACAACCCTGACACCGATGGTGATGGGCTCATAGACTCCGGCGAGATAAGCGCCGGGCTCGACCCCAACGACTGGGACACTGACAATGACATGCTCATAGACGGTGTCGAGATGGGCGAAGGGGACTCCACAGATGGACACCTCACGGACACGGACAATGACGGTCTTCCCGATCCCTGGGAGGACAACGATGGGGACGGTCTGCTCAACATAGAGGAGCAGGACATAGTCCTATGGATCTGGGCATGGTTCACGCCGCAGAACCGGGGAGGCGGCGGCTGGGACCCGTTCATCACCTACAGGGTCGCCTACAGGTTCAGGATAAGCCCCAACTCGAACGATACAGATAACGATGAGATATCCGACGATAAGGAGATACAACTTTACGGTCCGGGCCCCATAAACAAGAACTCCAGGTCCGAGTACAACTACCATCAGGTCACCAATGAGACCGGCAACGGGAAGTGGATACCCGATAGATGGAACAGGGCACATGACCTCGGGAACCCCTCCTCAGGTTTCTCAAAATGGACCGAGGGCAGGTACTCCTGGTGGACCTACTGGTTCGACAGGGCCTACGAGTACGGCGAGTACTGGCCCAACCCCAAGGAGGTCGGCTACAACGTGGGTCTCTTCAATATGAACCCGTGGCTCCTCTGGTACTTCAACTGGGACTTCTTCTACGGGCAGCTCGGACTAACGGCAGAGGAGATGGCTCAGCTATTCTATCATACCGATCAGTACGGCTTCTATGACGATGCGCTCCCGGACTATGAGGGCTACACGACACTGGAGGACTGCCTTGGATGGCAGGAGAGGGGACCGGCCACGACGGACCCCAAGAGGTTCAGGTGGAACATGTACGACCTGGACCCATCGAACGATGACACCGACTCCGACAGGATGGAGGACAACTGGGACCCCAGGCCATCCATCCCCGATGACAGGCTCGACACCGCCATAGCCCTCAACAGGGTCGGGTTCCCGCAGTCGGGAGGGTCCATAGAATGGTACTATCCTGGCTTCGGACCTGGCACCCAATTCCCGATATCGGCCCAGTTCGCACCGACGTTCGTGAATTTCGACCGCAATACCGGCCAGTTCCTCCATGACTACTACGGGTTCCCCTACAGGATCATAGATTCCACCATGAACAAGGGGATACCCATGTACCTCGAGATCATAGTGGGCATTGAGAGAGGCCACCCCGGGGCTGAGTTCTTCCTCAAGGGTTGGTACAGCTATCTCAACGTCTCCATAACCTTCCACAACGGGTCCATTGATGTCGATACCGATCAGTGGGGTGAGATAGTCTCGGACAACGTGAGCTACGATGTGGACGATGATACCGATGGGGATGGCATCCCCAGGCTCCGTGACAGGTCCATGGTCAATCCCTGGATATACAATCCGAGGGAATCGCAGTATCCGGTCTTCTCGCTAGGGCTCGATGACCTTAACCAGAACAAGATACCTGCCGAGATGCATCTGGATTACTTCAACCCCGCAGATTATGTCATAGATGGGTACGGACCGTGGCCTGGACCTGACGATCCTTATAAGGACCCGGTTACGGGCAAAGGCCATTCCGGTCTCCAGGTGCCTTTCATCAACATATCGAACTATCCGGACCCCAACGCACTGCATGCCCAGGGCACTGTGGAGTGGTATTACTGGTCCACCATGACGTTCTATACGGTCGGGTTCCACTTCATGGTGCCCGAGGGTGTCATGGCAGGCTATGTGGTCATGGACATGATCATAGACACCACGGAGAACATACACGTCGAGGAGTCCTTTGACGGGTTCACAGGATACCCGTACGTAGCATATTGAGATACTGGATCCTATCTGGGGAGGTTCCGTTGGGACCTCCCCTTTTTTTTTTAATAATTTCCGTAATGTCCAGATGGTACTGTATTTATAGTTGCATCGCTTTTGAAGGCTCCCGCAGGTTCAGCCATGGGGTATGCCAGGAGGCTCTCAGAATGAGGATCACCAGATGGTCGGCCCTATTATTCGTCTTGTTGCTAGCTGTACCCATACTCCCTCATGCGTCCATCACGGTATCGGCAGGGAGACCGATCTTCGCTTCGAACGTGCTCTCGGTATGGGACCTGAGGAACTACAACCAAGCTCCCAGGGACCTGGCCGTCGATCATAACGGACGGATATTCATGTCCTACCAGACCTACCTGGGCGATATCATATCCACCGTCTGGTTGGTGCATTCGGACGACGGGGGTGTATCCTGGTCCAGGTCGGTAAGGATAGATGACGTCCTTCGCGACGGGAATACCTCGAACGATGATTCCAAGCAGAGCTTCCCACGCCTTGCTATAGCGGCCAACAACACCCTCTATGCCGTTTGGGCCGACTGGAGGGACAAGACCTTCACCCAGCAGATAAGGATAGCATGGTCCACGGACGGAGAGAACTTCTCGAGGAGCAGAAGGATAGACGGCGTTAAGGAGGAGCCCATAATGCATGGCGCCAGACCGGACATCGCCATGAACGACGCAGGGAGGATATTCGTCGTTTGGCAGGATAGGAACGTCTCCGGTTCTTACTGGAACATATGGTCGGCGTTCTCGGATGACGGCGGGGTCACCTGGTCCACTATGAAGCGTATCAACACGGACAGCCCCCATGTCAGGCAGCATGAATGGGTCGGTTGCGCCATGCACGGGAACGATGTCTATGTGACCTGGCACGACAACAGGGAGGACAGCCAGTTCAGACCTTACCTTGCCATATCACATGACGGCGGGGCCACCTTCCTGCCGGAAAAGGCGGTGTCGGACGACCTTGAACAGACCAACTCCAGGCAGTGGCCCTCACCAGCGGTCGATGAGGCGGGGAACCTTTACATAACATGGAGGGACAAGAGGACCGGTTCCGATGAGATATGGTTTGCTAGGAGCACGGACAAGGGGGCGACGATCTCGCAGAACAAGAGGCTTACCGTGGCCCCCGAGAACGTCGATGACTGGTATCCTGTGACGGCCGCAAGAGGGAACGGGGTCGTATCGGTGGCCTGGCAGAGGAGGGTACCCTCCATAGAGACCAAGGACGAAGGGGAGATATTCTTCGTCAATTCCTCGAACGGCGGGCTGACCTGGGCTGAACTCCTTAGGGTCGATGATACTGATAGGTACTGGAACGACATCTCTGTCCAGGAGCTGCCCGTAATGGCCTATGATATGGCCGGAAGGGCCATCTGCGCCTGGTCCGACGGCAGGGAGGAATATACCTACAGCAAGGACGTCTATTTCTCAAGGCACAGCGGGGACCTGACGGGGCCCAATCACCGACCGGTGTTCATGGACATGGGTTTCGTTGGCAACTTCACCTTCAACAGGAACATAGGGTCCACCAGCTCCCCGTTCCTCTTCTACTGCAATTATTCGGACGAGGACAATGATGTACCGGTCACAGGTTACCCCAGGCTCCATATCTTCAACGACAGCGCCGGAACGGATCCGATCCTTTCGACCCCCGTGGTCCTTGAAAAGAAGTTTCCAGGCGACCTAGATAATATCGATGGTGTCAGGTTCGAGGCAAAGGTCGTCATCCCGGTCAAGGGGAACGTCCATTATGCACTGGAGGTGGTCGAGGAGAGGGACCCGAACCCGTACATGTCACCTATAAGGCCTGGCCCGTTCATCGACGGTGAGCCACCGGAGCTGAAGGTCCTGTCGCCCCGACCTCTCACCTGGGTCACGAAGGAAACGGTCCGCTGCACCGTCAGGGTGGAGGACATGGAGGGGGGGCATGTTAACCCGCAGACCATCAAGATAAGGAGATCGGTCCAGGGCCTTGAGAACATGGAAGCGGGTGTTCCGGTCAAGTCGCTCACCAAGCTCGACAACAATACCTATGAGGCCATGGCCGACGTGAAGCTGGAGCAGGGCATTGAGAACTACATCATCTTCGAGGCCAGGGACAGGGTCAACAACGGACCCGGCCTTTCCGAACCCATCAACGTCTGGGTGGATAGCATTTCCCCGGAGTATACCAACGTGAGGCCTAACAAGCTCCAGCTCTATGAGCGGGTGAACTGTTCCATAGACTGGGTCGATCATATCCCTGGCACGACCAATCTGCTCTCGAGCGGGGTCAATGCCTCGACGATCAGGTACAGCTACAGGACCACGACCACTCCCTCGGAGGAATGGAAGGTCCCTGAGGGGACCATACCCCTAAGGGACACGTTCAGGAGCTATGTGCACCTAGATCTCGAGAACAACGGGGTATACAACTATATCAGATGGAAGGCAAAGGACGAACTTGGCCAGGAGACGGTGACCAATGAGTTCAAGGTCCATGTAAGGGTCCCGGCCAACTATCCTCCGGTCTTCACCGGTTCTGCATATCCGATGGCGATATTCTCAAAGACCCCTCACTTCTACTGGGACGATGCGTTCGATGAGGAAGGTGACATCCTCTACTACAGGGTCATGCTGATGAGAGGCGACCTCCCATTGACCAAATGGATAGAGGTAGGCGAGCGGACGTTCTATGACGTACCTGATGACAGTGCCTTTGAGACGCCTGGTTTCTACAGGATCATCGTGAACGTCACGGACCATAAGGGAGGTTATGACCTACACACCCATGATTTCCGGATACTGGATTCCGGGGTCCCCCCGCCTGAGGAGGTCCCCACGGCCGGGCCGTATTTCACCAGGGACCCCGCCTCGTTCAAGCTCGAATGGGAGATGAGCCCGAGCGAACTGGAGATGAACGTCTCCTACCAGCTCAGGATCGGTTCCTCCGATTGGAGGGGGGATGTCCTGGACTGGACGGAGGCAGGGGACGAACCGCAGTTCGATACATCGGACCTTGGTCTAGGGATAGGGGTATATTCCGTTCAGATCATGGCCGAGAACAATGGCAACTTCTCCAGGGTGACACAGACCAATCTCAAGGTGAACGATTACGATCTGAAAGAGGGCCATCCCGAGGTCCATAAAGCGATAAGGGGAAAGGGCGGCGCCATCACCATACAACTTACCAATATGGCCACCTTCAGCGATAATGTAACGGTACAGATAAGGGGCGAGCTGGTCGAGCAGAGATGGGCATACATGTCCAAGACCAATCAGAGGAAGGCCAGCTTCCCTCTGACCTCACAGAAGAACCTTACTATCCCCGCCTCGACCAAGGTCCTCATTACGGTATTCCCGGATGGGGATGCGCCCAAGAGGAACTACCAGCTCTATGTCACAGTGACCTCGGAGGACGGGCTGACCGACCTAGAGGAACTGAACATCACCGTTAAGGTGACCGACAGACCCCCTGAAGGGACCGGTAACGAGATCACGGACACACTCTACAAGCTGATAACGGACCTCCTGCCCTTCCTGAGGCCTGTCCATCCGAACCTCCTAGTAGGCGTCTTCCTTGCCGTTGCGGCCATCCTCATTCTGGCAATAGCGACCCTAGGGATCCAGCTCATCCGGAGGTCCAAGGACAGAGAGGACCCCTATGCCGAGCAGAGGAGGATCTACCGGGACCTGTACGGGGCAGAACCGACCCAGGAGCAGCTCGAGTCCATGTCCAAGGAGAGCAGTGTGGTGGACGATGTCATGAGCGGGGTCAAGGAGGGTGCGGAGGAAAAAGGGCCCGGAAAGAGGGCATACGACGAGACCTTCCTTGGGTCAGAGCAGAGGCCTCTGAGGTCGCCGGAATCGGAAATAGGGGGGATAGGGGTAAAACCCACGGTACCGGGACCGTCCGTTGGTACCCCGTCACACGGTGGTCATGACCATGGTCATAATGAAGAAGAGGAGGACTGGGGCGCAGACCAGGGTGTTCCTCTTGAGGGTCCTACCAGGACCGGTCCTTCTAAGAAGAGAAGGTGAGGTCGAAGGACGCCCGGACGAACGGATCGTCATAAAAAGTCGTGTCTGATGGGACGGAGAAGCGCATGAGCAAGAAGAGGTCCAGGGGCCGCCCTAAAAAGGGAAAGGCAAGGCAGGTGCCCACAGAGGGGCCCCGCCTCAGCCTAGAATCTTTTCAGGATGATAGGCCTTCAAATGTTCCCCCTGTCCCTGACCCAGTGACCGGAACACCCGTGACCGTGGGAACGGTCACAGGTCATCGGGATGGAAGCACACCCAGGCACGAATCCGATAATGTCAAGCTATTGGAGAGGTCCGGGCCTAGGGTATCCTCCCTGACCCAGGCCCCGAAGGTGATCCTGGAGTCCATCAGGTCGCCCGAAAGGCTGAGGTCCAAGATCAAAGCCATGGACATTGACAGTGAAGAGGTCCAGGTGTTCCTAGACAACCTCTCGTCAATGGTATCGGAGAAGAGGTCCCTGGGAATATACTTCCATAATGATATGGACGGCCTGAACGGCGCGCTCCTCATCAGGTCGATGCTCTGTCGAATGGTCAAGGACCTTGAGGTGAACGCATATCCGATAGAGTACAGCGAGCTCCCGAGGATATCCCTGAGCGATGATATGGTCTATGTCTTCATAGATATCGAGACAACTGCGGACAGACCCAATGTGTTCAGGATAGACCATCACCATGCCGATAGGGACATGAAAATGGTCCACCCAACCCTGGTCCTGCTCAGCCCCCCCGAAGAGGATTACCTCTACCCATCGACATCCACAGGCCTCTGTGCCTATCTCGGACATGTCCTCTCGGGAGGTCGGCTATCCTACCTTGGATACCTCTCCGGAGGACCCTGGCATCAGGAGCCGATGACGAGAGCGCTCCTCCTTTTATCCTCCGTCTGCGACAATCTATGGCACCTCAACTTCGTGACGGACATACCCATAAAGAGATGGATACCCGACCCGGAGGAGGAGAGGAACCTCATTCTGATATCCATATCGGCCTCCCTCCAACTGGGTTCCGATGAGAGGAGGAGGGAGCTGGTCGAGAGGTTCTTCGGGGAGGAGCCGACCCTTGAAGGCTACATGGGGCTCCTGATGACCCAGCTCACCGGGGCTAGGAATGTGCTATCGTTCAGCGAGACCGTCAGCAAAGAGATCGACGGGTTCTACAACAGGGTCTTCTTCAATATCACGGATTCCATAGACCGCTCGACCGGGGTGCTTGCCCGGGACAAAGAGATGCTCACCAAGCTCCTTGATTCAATGCCCATAGATATGAAGGGGAACAGGGAGAAGATGATGGAGCTCCTAAAGACCAAAGGCAAACAGAACGACAGGCACTGGAAGCGGATAGAGTTCTACGGGAAACAGCTCGAGCAGCTCGAAGCGAAGATCAGTGTTGAGGAGAAGAGGCTCGAAAAGCTCAAGCAGGCACGGCAAAGGTTCGATATGGACAAGGGACCGAGGCTCTGCGTCTCCATACCCAGGCAGATATCCAGGCAGGTCAAGGGCATCATCTCATCACTTCTATACTACAGAGGTTGGAAGAACGTCACACTGGAGGATAGGGGGACCGAATCCTTCTGGGGGTCAAGGGGCTTTCCAGAGGAAGTGGTGATGGAGCATTTCACGACCCTTTCCATGGGTTACGAGGACCTGAAGGACTACCTTGCACTTGAGAAGGTATTCAAGGACCTACCGGAGGTGTTCAAGAGGACATTGAACATCTCGAGGAACTTTTCGATGAGCAAATCCTACAGCGGAGGTATGGGCGGGAGGGGCCTCGTGTTCGGGGGTGTGCTCAATGGAAAGGTCCCATGGGTATTCTCGCTGCTGGAGGAAGCGGGGGACCTGGAGACCAAGATCAAGGAGCTGATGGTCCACAAAGAACTGGGGAGTGCACTTCAGGGCCTGACCGAGGGCCAGTCCACCGTCCCGACGGTGACGGCGATTAGGTCAAAGTTCAAGGCCGCTGGCTGGCTTGTCGTAACGTTGATCCCGGGGAAGGAGGGTGCTGACGTGATACTCGGTAATTTCACCACCGGGATAATGAGCCTGGCAGGTCAGACCGAGAGGTTCAGGTTCGAACTGGTAACGCAACCCCCACCGGAGGTCCCCATGGACCACCAGCAGTTCGATGTTGTGGATTGAGCCTGGTCCTGACGAACGGTCCATTCGGGCGCGAAGGATCATAGGGTGGGTCATATGTCCTTTTTGAAATCCCTCCACTTCATTCCCGAGAACAAGGATTTCCTCCTTGAGCTCTTCAGGATCTCTTCAACCAAGAGGATCCATACCGAGACAGCAAGTATGATGGCCCAATCCTTCATACCTATAGGCACAGTATTGAAAAGGTCCTGCATGAAAGGAACGTACAGGAGCACCATCTGGAGCACGATGCAAGCTCCGATCGCTAGTAGGATGAACCTGTTCTTGAGCGATCTGGGCGAAATGAGGGTCTCGGTCTCCGATTTGCAATTGAGCACATTGAACAGCTGGAACATGACGAAACCTGTGAATGCTATGGTCCTTGCGGCCCTCCATCCCTCATCGGAGTCCCCATACTCCCTAAGTCCCCAGTAGAACAGGGTCAATGTCCCTATGGCCATTACAATGCCCAGGGAGATGATAGTAAGGATGGTCTCTCTCTTCAGCACCCTCTCCTCCTTAGGCCTTGGGGGTTGCCTCATCACACCGGATGAGACCGGTTCGAGGCCAAGGGCGATCGCGGGAGGTCCATCGATGAGGATGTTTATCCATAAAAGCTGGACCGGCATCAGTGGAAGAGGGAGGCCTACGAGGATGGACGATACCAACAGTAGGATGGCCCCCACATTCGTCGAGATCTGGTACCTGATGAACCGTCTGATATTGGAATAGGTCTTCCTCCCTTCCTCCACAGCGGAGACAATGGTAGCGAAATTGTCATCGGTCAGTATCATGGTGGATGCATCTTTTGCGACATCTGAACCTGTTATGCCCATGGCAATCCCGATATCTGCCTTTGCCAGTGCGGGAGCGTCGTTCACTCCGTCCCCGGTCATTGCCACTACATGCCCGCTCTTCTTTAGGGCCTCTACTATCCTCATCTTGTGATGGGGCATGGTCCTGCTATAGACTGTGACGTCCTCCACGATGGAATGGAACTTCCTGTCATCCATCGTATCGAGCTCCGTTCCCCTCATGGTCCTGTCGCCCTCATTGAGGATGCCTATCTTCTGAGCTATTGCCAGAGCGGTCGCCTCATGGTCGCCCGTGATCATAACGACCTTGATCCCGGCTGACCTGCAGAGCTTGATAGCTTGAGCGACCTCCGGTCGGGGTGGGTCCCAAAGAGAGACTGTTCCGCCGTAGGTGAAATCTATGGCCTTCCGGAGGTAGTTCCTGATATCCGTCTGGTCCTCCTTGGTGGGTACCTTGAGTTCCTCGGGCTTTATCTTGGAAAAGGCGACAGCGATGTTCCTATAGGTCTTGAGCCCCATCTCTATGTTGATCCTCTGGACCCATTCCTTCCTCTTTACATCGATGGGTATCTCATTACCCTTGCTCAGTTCCTTTGTACATAGGTCCAGGATTATCTCGGGAGCACCCTTAATTATTACCAATACCTCCTGTCCGTCTGGGGTCAGATGGAAGGTGATCATGAGCTTCCTCTCGGATGTGAAGGGTATCTTCTCTATCTGGGGGTAGCGTTCCTTTAGGTCGCTTATGTCGAGCCCCGCCTTCTGTGCAGCAGTATAGAGCGCTTTATCGGTCGGTGACCCTATCAGTTCATCCTTGCCCTGTATGGGTTTTGCATCATTGCACAACATGGTCATCGAGAGCAGGAGCTCGAGGTCCTTGTCTAGCGAATTGCCGATCTTCCTGCCCTTTTCGATGAGATACCCTTCGGACGGGTCCTCCCCCCCTGTAAGTGTGAAGACCCTGCCACCCATGAAGACCTTCCTAACGGTCATCTCGTTCTTAGTGAGTGTCCCCGTCTTGTCCGTGCAGATCACCGAGGTGCACCCGAGGGTCTCGACCCCGGTCAGTTTTCTTATGATGGCGTTCTTCTTTGCCATGAACTGCATCCCTATGGTCAATGAAAGGGCCACCACGACCGGGAGGCCTTCGGGGATGACCGCCACCATCACGGATATACCAGTGAGTAAGGGCGTGACCATCTCGTCGAGGTCCAATCTCAGTCCGTGATCGTACCAGGATATGAGAAAGAGCAAGGACCCCATGATCAGGGCCACTATCGCGAGGTACTTCCCCAACTTATCGAGCTGTTTTGTGAGCGGGGTCTCCCCTTCGTTCTCCTCAAGGACCATTTTGGTTATCTTTCCGATCTCGGTACCCATACCAGTGGCTACGATGACAGCGGTCCCCTCACCACCCATCACGGTCGTTCCCATGTAGGCCATGTTGGTTCTCTCGGGGATCGGAACGTCCCTTTCCACGTCACCCTCACACTTGGCAGCTGGAAGGGATTCACCAGTAAGTATCGATTCATCAATCTCAACGCCCTGGGTCTCCATCAGCCTGCAGTCCGCAGGTACTTTCATGCCAGGTGATAGAACGATCACATCTCCAGTTACCAGATCCGCAGCCAGGATAGGTCTTTTCCTACCCCCCCGTATCACCGTTGCCTCTGATGCTGTGAGACGTTTCAGGGCATGGACCGCATTGTCGGCACGGAACTCCTGAACGAATCCCATTATGGCGTTCAAGAAGACGACAAGGAAGATCACTATGCCATCGGTCTGATGGTCCTCTATGAAAAGGCAGATTATTGCTGTTACGATGAGGATTATTATCAAGGAGCTCTTGAACTGCTTAAGGAACCTTACCAGATTGTTCTCCCTCTTCTTAGATGATAGGATGTTGGGACCCTCTATCCTCAACCGGCGCCCTGCCTTGTCCTCTTTCAATCCCTCTTCACCAGTACCAAGGTCTGCAACCACTTCCTTCAGAGGGATGGTATGGAACGGCCTCATGTTGGCCAGCTCTTACAACAGTTCGAATGCCTGTAATATCAGGGAAGGATAGGGTGGATATGAAACTATCCAGGGTTTCCCCTTAAGAACAAAGTCGACCGCTCAGGATGAAGAGCCGTTCTGTTAATCAGATGGGATTGGTCCTTTGTCTGTAGGCTATGATGCCCAGGGTGCCGAGGACGACCAGCACTATGAATATGATTATCTTCCAGTTTATCTCGACCTGGTCCTCAGGGGTGTTTCCTATCACGATATTGTACCATACGCCAAGATTGTCGAAGTCATCGGACTCCCTGACGGTGTTGTCCGGGTCGATGAATACCTCGAAGGTGTGGAAATCATCTTCCGAGATGTTCAAATTGTCAATGTCGAACTGGACCTTGGTCGATGCTATACCGTTCTGCGGGATGTATAGGATGGTCCCGTTGCCGACGAGCCTATTGTCCACTTTGAGGGCGACCTTCACATTGCTGGCATCCCTGCTTAGGGACATGACAGAGATGTTCGCCTCGATGGTCTTGCCTAGGACAGGGTCGGTCAATCTCCTATTGGTGAGCTTTAGGAACCCTGACGGCACGACGAGATTGGCCCTTACCGTTCTCAGGGTGATGCTCTTTGATACGGTGTCACCGAGCCTGTTCCTGCCCTGGAAGGTCAGTGTGAGGCGCTCGTTGTAGGCAGAGTCGTTACCACCGAACGGAGTGTTCACGGTCACTGCGAACCTCCTAACGCCCAGGGGGCTTAAGGAGACGTTCAGACCGTTCGTTGGGAACTCATCCTCGCCCTCCCAGCGGACCTGCCATCCGGAGATGGAACCCAATTCCGGTGAGACATGGAGGAGGACGACATCCTCCCCTGTTCCCAGGTTCTGGACGGTCACATTGAAGACCCTTTCCTCGTTGTAACCCACACCGAACACGGCGGGAGCGTCGAAGAGGATGTCGAACTTGTAGCTCGGTGCTGTCTTGACCTGGACCTGGAACGTGTTCTGTGTGTTCTGCGCGGACTTACCCGTGATCTTGATATCGTTCTGGCTGTCAGGCGCCTTGGGAGTGCTGATATTGACCTGCCGTTCCATTTGGGCGCCAATGGCGAGCTCTATCCCCGTTGCCAGAGGAAGGTCCACGGTCCACCCCTCGGGCTTCTCCTCAACGCTAATATCTACGGAGATGGGTTCGTTCCCGGTGTTCCTGATGGAGTAAACAAGCCTTACCGTCTCTCCCGCTCCCATCTCGATGACATGCTGGGCATCGTTGACGAGGTTCAGGGAGAAGGAATGGTCCTTGACCTTCTTGAGCTCCATTGAGAAATCCTCCATGGAGGTCGTCTCGTTGACCGTCATCCTCTTGGAGAGGGAGTAGGTCATCGTCAAACCGAACTCCTTGGTCGTGGTCTGGCATGATGCAGAATAGGTGTAGTAGGGCAGGTCCACGGAGAATGTCCTTCCGTTGTGGGGTACCTCCACCAGACCGCCGTCATCTGTCCTGAACTCTATTTTACCTGTCGCAGGCAGGGTCGTAATGGTCGCTCCCAAGGTATCCTTGTAGAACAATGTCCCGGCGAACCTTCGTGCCTTGACGGCCGCCCATTCAAGACCTGTAAGGTCATCGCCCAGGTTCACATCGAGCTCGCCCAGGAACCCGCTGACCGGTTGGCCTCCCAGGAAGCGCATCCCTTTCACGATATAGTTACCTGGGGGTAGATCGATGGTCAGGAGCCCACCCTCGTCCGTAACGGCCTCGAACTCCCTACCGGAGGCATCCACCATCAGGACCTCCATACCAACCTGTCTTGGCTCCTTGGGGTCGGATGAGCCATCGCCGTCCGTGTCCTCGTAGAAGAGGACCTCGACAGGAACATCCTCCGGGACTACTGGTACATCCCTCAAAGGTATGTCGCCACCGGCCAGGTCCAGGAACTCCATGTCCGACCTCGGGCTTGTCTGGAAACCGATGAGGTCGACCGATATACGGAGCTCTGTAAGCGGCACTATGGCCTTGTAGTCCCCTATGACGTTCGAGGTCACGGTAACGGGGTCTTTGTCCCCATTAACGGGCGTGAATGTAATGTTCGTGCCGTAGAGGCGTTCCTGGGTGTCAACCGTCCTGTCGCCATTGACATCGTAATAGACAGCTCCTGTCACCTCGACGAACGTCTCGAGTTCGAACATGGCCCCGAACAGTGGGCCGTCCATCACTATTTCGCTGGTATGCTGGAAGAGGACCGGAGAACCCCCTCCTATTCCAGATCCCTCTGTCTCGAAAGTATAATTGACCTGATAAGGGCCATCGAGCAGGAATATGGTGAACGTCCCATCCGATCTTATTCCCGTGGAGGTCCACAGACCGTTCCACTCAAGGAAGACCTCGCTGTCCTCGATTCCATTGAAATCAGGTGAGATGCTCCCATCAAGTGGGAAACCTTGGACCATCCTGATCCTTAGCGGTCCCGACGCATCGGACGCACTTATGACGTCGAGGTACATGTAATGGGTCGCAGGTCTGTCCTCATGGGCCTCGAGGATGTATTCCCCGGAGGGTAGGGTCACATAGAACTGTCCGTTGAAGTCCGTTTGGACAGAGGCGATGGTGACCCTCTCACCCTTGATGGCGTTGAAGTTCACGGTCATCTCGACCGGGTACCTGAGCAGGTCGTTCTCTATGAAATATAGCTGTCCGGTCAGGTCCACTGTATGCTTGACATCAAGGTCAAACGTCCTCAGGGCAGACCCAGGTTCCACCAGAAGCTGAGATCCCAGCTCGTAATCGTGGACAAGACCGTCAATGTTAGCTTCTTCGACGAGCCTTACGTCGTAAAGCCCCGGGACCAGCTCCTGGAAGATGGTACCGTCCTCTGCTGTCTTAAGGACAAGGCTCTCCCCGCCCCTATGCGGGTCTAGAGAGGTGAGCGTGAGTTCCAGGTCTCTAACTGGTTGGTAGGTTATACCCTCCTTTCCATAGTACCTGGAAGAGAGGTTGAATAAAACGTCCCTTGGGACCGCTCTCATCATTGCGTCGGTGTCGTTGATACCATAGTTCTGCTCGGCATTGGAACCCGACACGGGAAGTTGTCTGTTGAAGGGTTCGAAACCATCGATACGGACCTCCATATTGAACTGGCCCGGTGGGAGGTAAACAGAATAGGAACCCTCATCGTCGGAGGTCGCCCTCAACGTCCCGTTACTGAACCTGAAGATGATTTCCACTCCAGGCAGTTCCTTGTCCTCTGCCAGCTGGATGGTCCCCCCAAGTACCGATTCCGTTCCTCCTATGGGCGTGAATCGGGAGTTCGCATCCTTGTCCCAGTAGACCATTCCCTTCACATGGATGGCCTGCGGTGTCCAGATGTCCAAGGTCACATCGTTATCGGTGAACCTGAGGTCCAGGTCCTGGATCTGGATGAATGTATTGTTCCCGGAGGTCCTATTGTTGACCATGAGGTGATAATCGGACCTTGGAAGGATGATGGAATAGGCCCCGTTCAAAGCGGTGAAGCCGTAGGCCTCCTGACCATCGGACATCCTGGTGAACCTGATCAGGGTGTCGTTGAAGGCCGTCGTGACAACCCTTGTCAGGCTGCCATTGACCCTTACCGATGGAATGAGCCTTACTTCGACCTTGGCAAGGTCCTCATGCCCGAGGACGACAGACCCGATGTAGGACATGTAAGCACCCCTTTCCATGGAATAGATGTGCATATCGTACTGACCGGCGGGAACAGATATCGATGCCCGCCCTTTCTGGTCGAGAACGTAGGACCTTACAGTGACGTTATGGTGTTCGGTCAACCTCAGGACAGCACCGGAGGCGGCCCTGTTGGTTGTGCCCATCTTCGCTGTCACTTCCAGGTCCGCCCTCGGATATATCGTCAGATCGAAGGCAAGGTTGTCGCTCTGCCCTATCTCGAACATGACCGGCTCATGGAAGAATCCCTCATCATCGAGCGTGAGCGAGTATATTCCAGGGAAGACCTTGGGTTCGGAATAATTTCCGAAGGCGTCTATGGAGATGGAGCGCTCAGAGCCATCCTGACCTTTCAGTAGAAGGGAGCTGTTCACAAATGGTGCTGTATCATAGGACCTCACCTGGCCCTTGACCATGGTGTTCTCCAATTTGATGTCCCTCTCTCCGGACTCCTTAGGATCGACCACGAAGTCGGATATGAGCACCTCCGTCCGGCTGCCGATGGTGAACTCAATGTTGTACCGGCCGGGAACAAGGTCCTCGATGCTGTAGGTGCCCTCCTCTCCGAGCCCGTAAGGGCCGTACCTTATCGTAGAAGACCCTGAAAGGGCAAAGGAGATGTTCCCCTTCGTCACCAGATCATCGTCCTCTTCAGTGAAGGAACTGTCGCTATTGAGGTCCCAATAAACCTTGCCCGATACGGTCTTACCAGATATTATCAGATCGAGCTCCTTCCTTCCGTCATCGACGAGCCTCATGGCCTGTTCATCGGACACAGCGAGCTGTGTGATATTCAATGGATTGGCGGGTTGTCCGGTCGATTGGTCCACCTGGAACTGGTAAAGGTGGTCGTAATCGCTGGTCAGGTCCCCGGTGCTTACGACGATGGTGGCCTCACCGGGGGGAGCTATCAGTTCGTAATCGCCTTTTGGCCCGGTCATCATGCTACCGTGGGGGATTCCACTTTCATCAAGGACCGTAACACGGACGCCAGGAACGCCCACACCCCTTTCCGTCCTTACCCGGCCCTTCACTTGAAGGCCATCGTAGTACTTGATGTAGAAGACACCCTGGCCTAGGCCGGACTTGAGGTCCCCGCCGTTCTTCTGGTAGATGTCAATGGCGGCATCGGAGTTCATGGGGACGTAATCGTCCGGGAAGCTCGCGTTGGCCTCTTCCTCCTCGGAATAGTACATGGTCCTGTAGACCAATTTGAAATGCGTCATGTTCCAGGCCTGCATCGGCGGGATGCTCTGTATATCGCCGAACATACCGGGCACGGATTTTCCGTCATTGGTCTTGCCAAGGTCCTTGGGGCTCTGGCCTATGTAGGTCCTGTAGAAAAGGGAGTTGTAGAACTTCTCGGTGTAGAACATGTCGTACTTGGTTATCCTGAACTTGTAGCCAAGGCGCTCGGACTCGGACCTGGCCTTGTCCATGGTAATGGGGTTGTCAGGGTAGGCCGTCCATTCGGGTTTCTCATTGGACCCTCTCGTGTTCTCCTCGGCATAGACCTTGTTCTCAAGGTAGTCCTCCGTAACCCTGTCTGCCAGTTTGATGGGGGCGTAGAATATGCCCGTGTTGCTCGAACTGAAGGGGAAGAGCCTGTAATCCACGGCGAAGTACCGAAGGGACTTGCCCGTTACGGTCCTCACATGGTGGTATAGGTCCACGTTACCCTCCTCGCCGAGCTTGAGCATGACGCCCCTTGCGGCCGCGTACTTGGCATTGGCCGGGGTTATTTCGGTATAGCTGCCGTAGAGGTCGGGGTTCTTCTCGACCTTGGAGGTGTACTTCGATGGGTCGCGGTATATACGCACCAGTTCGAACGCGCTCGTCGTAGAGTTCCTGTCCCCGCCAAGATGGTCAACCAGTACGTCCCAGACCTCCTTGGAGAACTTACCGCCGTTCTGTACGAAATCACCCTCAAGGAGCCTTGCATTCATCAGCGATATGGCTTCGGTCTCGTTCTGGCTGGCTATCATGGAACCTGTGAACTGATAGCCGTTCTGGAAGTTATCCGCGGCGGTCGGGTGCTCGCCCAACAGAAGCTGGTCGAAACCGTAGTCCCACCAGCTCATGAACGCTGGCCTGTCCTCGGGGCGGATGAAGTTCCCGTCCATATCCACCAGGTCCTGTTGGGACAGCCAGGTGTACGAGTCCATCCAGTAATCGCTGTGGAGGGACGAACCGAAGGAACCTAGGTATTTGAGGTCCGGGTCGTAATCGCGCTTGCTCTCTATGGGTATGGCCGCATCGACCGCCAGGAACACGTTTGGCATCATTACCACGAAACCGACCAGGACCGCTATGACCACCTTCCTGAACTGGAAGTAGTCCCTATGCTTCCTGTATTTCATGATGGCAAAATAGGCTAGGGAGCCAAGGATGACCGGTCCCACCGTCAATAGGATGTAGTTCTCGGCGAAGAAGCCGCCCCAACCTTCTGCGACGATGCCTATCCCCAGGAGCATGATGATGACGGCGACGATCGAATACGCGATGGACAGCCCTTCAGCCTTCATCCACATCACGAGTTCGATGAGGACCCAGCCAGCGAGCAGGGCGAAGGCGGGGGTGGCGTTGAAATTGAACCTTATGGCGGAGAGGGACATGAAGATAGCGACCAGGGTCCAGGTCACTATCACCATGTAGTCCTTCCTGAGGTTGGAGGGTATTTTGACGACGGCAAGGACCACACCCCCGAGCGCCATGAAGAACGTGGCGGGACCGTAGATGAAGACGATCCTAGATATGTCAGGGGCCTGGGCCTCTGCGATGGTCGAATACAGCTTGGATTTGATGAAATAGCCGCCGCCAGTGAACAGCATATCGGCGGTTGCGGGGAACCTCCAGCTGAGGAGCAGGAACGAGATCGCACCGAACAGGACCAGCGTAGGGAGGACCAGGAGCCATGGTATGTCCCTTGTGGGGACTATGAAGACCCCCAGGGCGGTCATGGCAAGCAGGATGTAGAAACCCTGGCTCCAGGTGGATATCGAGAAGAAGTGATAGTATGGGAGCGAAAGCAGGACCACCGTCGCCATTGCTATGAATATGACCATGAACGTACCCAGCGAGTCCTCGTTCCGGAACCTCTGGATGAGGAGTTGGACAATGTAATAGATGAGCATGATGGCAAGAACATAGGCGAAACCCTGCCATGTTAGGGCGATGGCGGTCATGCTCAGACCGGCCATGAGGGCATACAGGACGGCCTGTTTGTTCTCTCCGAGGAAGGACCTGAAGCCCAGGACCACGCTCTGGGGCTGCCTCCAGTCCTTAATATAATTATCATCCCTTTGGACCTTGAAGGCCCTGGCCAGGAAGTAGAACGTCAGGATGACGAAGAAGACCACCATTGAGTCATGGTCGGTGAATCCCAGGGTAGACCTCTCTATATGGGATGCCGTAAGGGCCAGGAAGAACGCAGCCATGAGGCCGGCCCTCCGACCGAACGTATGCTTTCCAAGGAGGTAGACGGGTATGACCGATAGCGCACCCCAAATGACCGGAGCGAACTGGAAGGCATACCAGGTCGAATTCTCCACGTTCATCCCGAAGATCGGGGCAAGAAGATAACCGAAAAGGACTATGGACCAGTCGAAGAGCGGTGGTCTGGGATTGCCGCCGGACAGCGGATAGTTCAGAAGGTCATCGATGCGCAGATGCTGTTTCTCCTCCTGGACATAGTTGATGACGCGCTGGTGATATGAGGGGTCGTTCCCCACTATCTGGGGGGGCCAGGTATCGAAGGAGACCTGATAATAGAGGTAGGAGCGGAGGGTAAAGGCCAGGAGGAATATTCCAAGGAGTATCAGTACTGTGGAGCGGTTGCTCCTGAACCAATCCCGGAACGTGGGTTCCTTCCTTGCCTCGGGCATCTTCTTTGCTGCGTCCAGAGCTGACGCTGTCGCATCTTGGTTTGCGGTCCTGTCCGAATTCGGAGCATCCTTAGCGACCGTTCTTTCGGACCCTTCCTTTCTCGTCCTAGAGGACCTTGCCCTACGAGCCATTTGAACTCACCTTAGGATCGGTGCCAGAGCACCATCCAGCCAACGAAGGATGGATGGATAGCTGGCACTGCGGCGAGGCCCCAATACCCTTCACTTACTTATTCGTTTTTGTTGATGGTCTGACCTTTCGGAGGGCTCTTAAGCCCTTTTTCCGCTCCCGGACGCCCATTGTTCCCGGTACCGAGCAATATCGGCCCTGAGTAAAGGATGGACAGAGACATCAGGATGAACACCTGCAGCGTAGGGTCCGAACCCAGATAGACCCCTATTCCCTGGACCCTAGTGAGGAAGAAAAGGGTGGCGATCAAGGCCGCCGTAACACCTGTGACGACCAGGATAGGCCAAATGGAGACCTTCTCGCTCCTTGCGGTGCGGTCAGAGAGGATGAGCTCGAGCAATATGACCGATGGGACGACAAGGGCTGCGGTGACCGCACCGAACCTGGGAAGGTCGGTCAGTTCCAATCCCTTTGCATTGCCGAGGGTCACGGAGCAGAAGATCAATAGGCCAGCAAGGCCAAGCCATCTTGACCGGACCAGCGCCGAGAGGGGTACGAGGACAAGGGGGAGGGCCCCAAGCAGGTTCATGTTCGTCAGGAGCATGGCCAGCACGATGACGAGCGTCATCAATAGCTGGCCGATCATTGGCTCATCCTCCTCAGGTTCTCGACCACTCTTTCGCCCCTCTCCTTTGGGTCTATGTCCATGACACGCACTCCTGCAGCCTTCAGGCTGCCGAGGATGGACTGCTTGGCCGCATGGTCCATGTAAGCCTGTTCCAGATGTCCTTCCGTAAGGTTCCCGGGTGTCAGGTGGTAGGACCAAGAGAAGGGAGATATGACGATGATCCTGTGCTTTTTGTGGATAGCGAGCTTGATGGCCTTGATGATCGATGGCTGGTTCGTCTCGAGGTCCGATATGAGCACGACCAGCATTCCGCTCTCCTCCTCGAGCTCCAGGCTGCGGACCGCTTCGAAGATGCCTGTCGTCGAGAGCCTTCCGTAACTGGCCCTCTTGCCCTTCACGAGGAAGGGACCGACAGTACCCAGCATGCCCCTGCCTTGGTCCAGCGGGACCTGGGCCGGTCCAGGACCGGAGCCGGGATAGCCCCCTGTCTCTACCGGATTGGGGAGCCTGTAAAGGGACAAAAGGACCGCATCCAAGTCATGTTTTCCGGGAGATAGGTGTTCGAGGACCCTTGTCTCGTCGAACGATACCATGCCGACGGGATGGCTGAAGGAATCCAGGACCATGGCAAGCTGGAGGCCCAAAGCTACCGCATGGTCTATCTTGGACACCTTCCCCACGAGCTCCCTCATGCCCAGCGTCACGTCCATTAGGAGGACCGTAGGAAGGTTAGTCTCCTGTTCGAACTCCTTGGTCATGAGCTTGGTCAACCTAGAGGTCGCTTTCCAGTCGATGTCCCTGAACCGGTCGCCGGCCATGTAGTCCCTGACGGTCCTGAAATCCGCTCTGTGCGTCCTAGTATGCCTCCGGTGGGCAGGGCCTGTGACCTCGAACCTCTTCCTCTTCGACATCAGGGCGGCCATGACTATCTCCCTCTTTGATGCCCTGACGAAGACATCCGTGCCGGGATCGATGGAGGTCCTGAATGTGAACAGGCCCTTAGGGTCGGTGATACTGACCTCCAATCCCGGGAAGCGGAAGCGGCCCCTATCCTCCGGAACGGCCGTATAAACGGCCGATAGGGGGTGGTCCGGTGCAACGGCCCCCTCAATGTCAAGGCTTCCCTTATCTGGCCTGAAATGGTGAGGGATGCGGTCCTTGATCCTGATATGAACTGGCTCTAGCGCTCTAAGGGCGAGCCTGACGGTCATGGGGGAACCCTTATGGACCACCACGTCCAGAACGCTTCTCTCAGCTTTGAGCTCCATCCTCCCCATCTGTGCAGCGAATTCGAGCCTTCTGTATGAAAGATAGAGGAGGACCGCTGACCCTGCGGCGGCTACCAGGACGCTCTGGAAAAGGTAGGCGAAGATGAATAGGAGGACGGCTCCGGCAGCGACCGCTTTCGATAGTACCGTCAGCTCCACTCTCATTGGAGGCCCCCCACCACCACAGGGTGTGAGAAATGCAACGTCCCCCCACCCACTCTCACATCGATCATGATGGTCCAGCTTCCGTTCTCGAGGTCTAGACCGAGGTCGGACGTCAGCATGGTGGAACCCCCAGAAAGCCTGACCTCAAGGTAGGCTCCGTTGCCCGGGGAGATCCGTGCAGGTCCTGGCGAGGGAAAGGGAAGGGCCTTGTAAGGCCCTTCCAGGTGAAGGGTGATATTGACCATCAGGTCGTCCGCGGTGGGATTTGTGAGCCCTATGCTCACTATCATCGGACCGCTGTCCGTCGGTCCGCTTCCCAGCCGGGCAGGGTCTCCCTCCTGCCCGGCCAGGAACGCCTTGATGCCGCTAGGCTGAAGGACCTCCAAATACCCGGTTTTAAAGACCCTTACCCAGATATGGAGGTCCCTATGTTCTCTTCCGTCCATGAAGAGGAGCAACCTTAGCTTGTGGTGACCAATATCGTTCACTGTGAGGTTGCAGGGTACCTTGAGCGTGCCTCCCTTCTTGACCCGGACCTCCAGGACCGGTCTTTCGAGCTTGGAGATATGGACCGAATCCAGCGATGCAACGGTTTGGTTCCGGGCCTCAGGTCCGATCGAAAGCACTATCGTATAGTTCTTGTCCCTGTGCTCGTGATTGCCTATGCCGATGTAGATCGACTGCTCCTCTCCCAAAACGAAACTGGAGGGGTATCCATCTGCCTTCCCAGTGTGGCCGAGGACATAGAACTCGGTGAATGACTCCCCCTGCCTGGGCACGACGATGATGTAGACGAGGAGCGAGACCGAGAGGACCATCATAACGACTATCCCCACAGTAAGCAAGCGTTCCATCGGAGGGCTGTCCCTAGGGAGGGAGATGTCGAGGACCATGGCGAACCGGTCCTCGAGGGGGACCCTTGCTCGCCTGTACACCGCCACACCAGCCCCTATGACATTGAAGAGGAAGATGGAGGTCAGGACCAGCCACAACCTTATGCCCAGATGCTCCGGGTCCCAGTCGTAGGTCCAGTTGAGCACCAGGCCTATGAGCGGTGTCACGGCAATGGAAAGACCGAGTGAGAGGGCAAGCCGTTCAAGACCGTCCAGGCCCTTTCCTGTTACCTTCCCTTCCCCGCCGTCTGCTTCGCTCCCCTCGGAATCGTCATATTCCCCCTCATCGTCCTTCTCGGGCCCTGCGTCGGGGAGCCTCTTTCCATCGTGGTCATAGAACAGTTTCCTCTCGGGGTACAGGGCCGAGATCAGGACATATCCGGGGAAGAACAGTATGAATGGGAGGCCCAGTATGACCCTGACGGAGGTCACGCCAGGGATGAGGACGATGGATAGCACAAGGAGCGTTGAAAGGACCATGATGGCATAGAGGTCGTAAGGGACCTCCCTGACTGTAAGCCTCATCTCGGACGTTGAGCTTAATGGACGGTTATATTATTTATGCAGGGCGATACGTCTGTTCACGAGGGGTAAAGTTCAGCAATGGACCTGAGTGCCGCTGTCAGACCGGTGTCTGTTCCTCTTTTTGGGGTTTGAACCCAAGCCCGTATGCTTCGTGGATATCGGTGATTATCATGAACGCCTTCGGGTCCTCGTCTATCACTATCTGACGGACCTTATAGATGTTCCTCCTTGTGACGACGACGAGCAGTATCTCCTTGGGCTTGCCCGTGTAGCCTCCCTCTCCATGGATAACGGTAACACCCCTCTCTACCTCCTTCAGGACCCGGTCCCTGATGACCGACCATCTGTCGGAGATGATGTAGAGCCCTTTCGTGTTCCCGATGCCCTCGATCACCACATCTACGGTCTTGGAGGATACGAAAAGTGCGACGAACCCGATCAGGGCATATCCCAGATTGTTGAACACGATGGCTCCCAAGGATATCACTATGAAATCGAAGATGAGGAATGTCTGCCCGGCGGTCATGAAATTGTACTTCACGGATATCTGGGCGATTATGTCCGAGCCGCCAGTTGACCCCTGGGCCCTGAAGACCAAGCCCAGGCCGAACCCCAGGAGGACACCTCCGAAGATAGCCGCCAGGAGCGGGTCGAGGTCCTTGAGGACATTGATCGAGGTAGGATCGGAGAGGAGATAGGCATTATACCTATCAGGAAGAAGTTGGCCGTAGATCCCCTCGTTTATGAGGTCGGTCATGACCGACATCACGGTGAATCCGTAGAACGTCCTGACCCCGAACCTCTTCCCCAGGACCATTATGCCTATGATGAACAGCGGGAGGTTAAGGACGAGCATTGTAAGTCCTAAGGGGAAACCGAAAGTGTTGCTGAGGACGATGGAGATCCCGGATACGCCTCCAGCAGAGACCTTGTAGGGTCCAAGGAACCATACAAGCCCCAATGCCATGATTGTTGCACCGATGGTTATGACCACATAGTCCCTGATGACCTTATAGTAAGGGATCTTCCTCGTAGTGGCGGATGGGATCTGCTGCGTGAGGTCGGGAGCTCCTTCGGTCATGGGGACCCCTCGTTCCAAGGGAGATGGGATGATTATTTGAAGCTTTCCGAAAGCCCTTAAGCGCTCAGGCGGTCCATTCCTCGATATCTTCCTGGCCCGCTTCGTCCACTTCGTCAAGTTCCTCTAGCTCATCCAGGGTCTCGACCTCTCCCTCATCGACCTCTGACGCTGCCGGACCTCCTTCCATCCGGCCCTTATCCTCTCCAGGTCTGCTGGCGGGGGTCCGTTCAGGTGCTTCCGTTCCCCATGAGGCCTTCGCATCAGGGACCAGGAATGGGTTCGTTTCCATCTCTGGCGGTATGGACGGTGCTGCAGCACCTGTCGGTGGCTGCTCGAGAGGGACCGAAGGTGTCCTGTCATCCAAGATGTCCATCTCATCATCGGGACCAGCGGGGCCCTTCTGTTTCCGTTTGTCCTTCTTCGGTCTGGTGGGCCTAATATAACCGGAACCATCACCGGTCTCCTCTGTCCTCTTGTGGGGACCTGCCTGGGCTGGGGGTAGGGTACCAGGTCCATGAGCGGGAAGTCCTTGATTCGAGACCGGTGCGGGGATAGATAGCTTGAGCTTGGTGGGACCAGACCTTACCTGGCCCCTGGCGCTCTCGGCATCCTTCTTCCTTCTGGACCTGAGGATGAGGAATACGATCACCGTCAATATGACAGCGCAGATGACCGCTATGATGAGGATCGTGTTCAACCCCATCCCCCTATCATCCTCCTCTTCTTCCCCACCGCCCTGCTTGGAGACGGTGAAGTTCCACGTCATATCGGCCTCGTTCCCAGCCCTGTCCCTGACGGTGATGGTGATGGAGTGGGCACCGGGCGAAATACCGCTGAAGGTGTGGAGATTGCCCGATGGAATATTGACCGTATCGATACCATCCAGCGTGACCTGCGTAGAAGACTGTCCTGACAGGTTATCGGATGATAGCCAGTAAACATCCGCCTTGAAGGCCTTCACCTGGGAGCGGGCAAGGTCGATAGAGAGCAGAGGGGGGGTCATATCGATGATGACATTGACAGGGGAATAGAGCTTCGTCTCCATGTCCGCAAGGTCTGTTGCCGAGAGATAGAAGATGGTGTACTCACCCTCCTCCAAGGCCACTGTCGCATTCGTGGCCCCAACAGGCAAGGTGATGGTCATGTTCCCTGCAACCAGCTTCAGCTTGGACAATCCGACCTTCTCTTCCACGGACCATGATAGGTAGAGCGTTTTGGAACGGCTGATCCCGGGGGGGTCACCCGTCCATTCAAGGAGCGGAGGCTGAGTGTCCAGGAAGAAGATGATGGAAGCCTCTGCCGTTAGACCGGCACCGTCCACCGCAATGAGCTTGAGGGTATGTCTGCCGTTGTGGGAGACAGGTAGGGGCAGATAGGACCTGTCGGCCACCTCCGCATAGACCGCACCATCAAGGTAGAGCGTCAGGTTCCGAAGCAGCATATTGTCCGATGCATCCCACCTGACATCGAGCTGGGGGTCCTTAATGAAGCTACCGTTCAGCGGTGCCTTGAACTCTACAATGGGCGGTGTTCTGTCCACATAGAAGGTTAAGGTATCCTCTCCAGTGTTGTTCGCTAGGTCCACTGCCCGGACCGTCGCCTTGTGGAACCCCTCCCCAAGGACCGCATCGTATGTTCTGCTCTTCCCAACATCCTTGAACGGCCCGCCGTCCATCGAGATGAGAAAGCGCAGAGAACCATCATTATCTGAGCCATCGAAGGCGGTCCAGTTCAGTGAGGCTACGGAGTTCGAAATATACTCCCCTTGCATGGGTTGGGTGAACGAGACCCTGGGACCAGTTATGTCCCTGATGATCACAACGCTCTTCTCGACGAAGTTCTGGAGGTCGTCCTCCAGCCTCACAGTCACCTCTAACGCCCCTTCCTCATCAAGGGGGATGATGACCTTGCCCGAGGGAAGTGTGGGCTTGAAGAGCCCAGCCCGGCCTATCCTGAGGAGGGTCTTGGTGTATTCGAAGGGACCGGTGTAGGTCCATTCGAGAGGGACCGTTGTATCTGATGTGACCGTTCCGTTCAAGGGCGTGACGATCAATAGGTCCGGTGGGTCCCCAACGCGGAACGGAACCGATGACGATCTCACATTGCCAGCCTTATCCGAGGCCAAGAAATCCAAGGTATGGTTCCCAGCTTGGACGCTGACCTTGTGCCTGTCAGGCTGCTGGACAGGGGCCCAGGGCCCTCCGTCCAGACTCACATCGGTCCGGTCCAGGGCAATGTTGTCCGTGACGATGAAGGCGAAAGTGATGAACTCGAGCGACAGGGTGGAGCCCGGGCCTGGCGAGATGATGTCTATGAAGGGTTGGGTTATATCGACGGTGAAGTTGACATATCTCTCCATGTCCAATCCGTACTGGTCCCTGACCCTGAGCAAAACATCGTGGACCCCCTCGGATAGCTGGATGGTCCTAAACCTGAGGTCGGGAGCTTCGTAGGTCTGCATCCCATCGATCTCCAGCGACTGATTGGTAGGGATGAGGAAGCTCTTGGCCCTCCAGACCAGGTCCACGCTGGAGGTCCTTAGATATTCGCCGTCCAGCGGAGACTCTATGTAGAGGTCCTGATAGGTTGCCTTGAGGGTGATGTCCCTCTGGAGCAGGGTATAGAGGCCAGCGCGGTCTGTGGCCCTGATACGGAGCTTGTGGTTGCCCTTTTCGAGCCACAGGCTCGTCCCGGTCTGGCTGGTCACGTCCTTGAACGGGGCCGAGTTTAAGGAGAACTCGACCTTGCTTATGCCTGAAACGCTGTCAGAAGCGGACCATCTCACGACCGTATAGGACCTCTCCGGGGAGGAGCTGAGGGGTTCCAGAAGGGCCAGATAAGGTCTCTCCGAGTCGAGATAGGGGTTGGTATAGGGCCTCGAATCGAGTCCGTTGTTCGGAATTGTGTAGTTGACGTCAACGAACCCGTCATTATCATTGTCGGGGGACCTGTGATTGGCCCAGTAGTTGCCCTGGCCGTTGACGGTCCATTGATTGTTATTGGATGCCCAAACCGTCTGTTCGCACTGTGCTGCGGAGCCGGAGTCGAGCGTTCCCTTGTTGTGATAGAAAATGTTTCGCCAGATGCGGCTGTCCTGGCCCATGTTGAGGTCTATGGCAGAATTGGTGCAGTTCCCGAAATAGTTGTTCTTGATGTCGTACTTCGACAGCCTGCAGATGTTCCAGTTGTTCTCGGTGTTGATGCCGTAATTGCAGGATTCGAAGGTGTTGTTCTCAATTACCCCGTTTACGCTCGATGTCTGGTAGGCCATCTGATAGAAATATATCCCGCTGCCTCCGACCTTGAAGGTGTTACCCTCGATCCAAGCCCTATATGTGGCATAGATGTAGAGGCCGTTCCCCGAAGCGGAGGTGAACCTGTTATCCGCCACTAGGGTCCCCGACTCACCGCCTCTCAGAGTGAGCCGTGATTCGATGAAGGTGCAGTTTTCAACCTTGCCGGTCGTCCCGGCCCCTTGAAGGTCGACCGGGACATTGTCGAACCGTGAGTCCATTATTACCTTGTTCGACCCCTGGTCATTGAAGAGTATTATTGGAGTGGTGCCGGTCGAGGACCGTGTGAAATTGCAGTTCCTGATGGTGAACCTCGAGGGGTTCCTCACATCGACAAGGTTCGTACCGTCCTGGACGTTTTGGACATTTGCCTTGGAAAGTGCTATGTCCCTGCACCCGGAAGAGTAGAGGAAGGACCCTCTGCCAGTGCATGATATGTTCTCTATGAGAAGGTTCCTCGAACCTGAGAAATAAAGGGCCATGGATGCAGATGGGCCGAAGGTGATGTTTCTGATGACGACCACGGACACTGTGTTATCTATCCTCAGCTGGTATTGGCCCATATCATAGTCGGAAAGTATGTAGGGGCTGTTCGATGTCCCCGAACCGCTCCTGACGTACGGTGATGATGCCAGCGCCGTATCGCCGTTTATGTTGATGTTCCCAGTGACCGTGTCCAGACCGCTGACCGAGGTCAAAATGGGGTCCCCTGTGATTATAGGGACCACCAATAGAAGGAAGGTCATGGCCACTGCAAGGGGGGCAAGACGGCCTCGGGTCAATTTCGGACACTCCATTATGCTCAGCATATATCCTATAACACTGTATTTGTGCATATCGGTGATATTCATGGTATCAAGAGCGTTGTCTTTCCCGGACCAGCCTCAACAGGTGCTTTGCATCCTCGGTGCTTTTCACCTCGTTCAGATTGAGGACAGGTGTCCCATCGATCCTTCTCTTCCTCACTGGGCCATCCACGACCATCATATGGTCAGACCTGGAGATGGAACCGATACCATGGAGCACCTTGGCCCGCTCATACATGTCACCTGGCCTCTGGCCTAGGGATGCCAAGAGGACACCCTCCTCAGCCCTGGCAAGGGCATCGAAGGGGCATTTGGTCGTGGGGACGACCTCCATCCCGATCGAGCCGAGATGGTCGAGCACCTCCTTCTGGACCCCCTCCGTTATTTCCATAGAGTCCCTTATTCCCTGGAGCATCGTGTCGTACCTGAAGGGGTCCAGTGCCCGTATCAGGGCCGTATCAAGGAAGGCCTCCATCCTCAGGGCCGTCTCCATATCCACTCCCATTCCCTCTTCGTACATCTGGATGGCACGGCGGGTGACCCTGACATGGTCGGCAAGCGTCCCAAGTGAAATACCGCGCTCATCCCTCCTCTTCCTGAGGACCTCGCCGTCGATGTTCACATAGTGGCCACCGCTCGAATAATAGACCATGGGAGGGACCTGTTCTATCAGATGGTCGAACAGGGTGTTCAGGGTCATAAGGGGCAGTCCGTTCTTAAGGTAGAGGACCCCGTCATGGTACGGGACGGCTGGGCTGGAGGGCATGACCACAAGAGGTGACGCCTTGAGCATGGAAGCAAGGACCTTAAGCTCCCTGGCTATCTGGGGTGTAAGGTCCTCCTTCCTCTCAGCGACCTTGACCAGCAAGAGGACCTCTCCCCTTCTCGCAACCAGGTCGAAAGCGGTCCCAGAAACGGCCGATATGCGCACCTGATCGAACCCTGACCTCTCAAGGATCACAACAATGGACCGTGCGAGCTCATCCATGTTCATAAGGACCATGTCCGTCGATGCAATGGTAAAGGATGGACCCCAGAATAAGGCTTTCCAAATGGAGAGTGTTGCAGGGGTCTCGGAAGAGAGGATTGTTCAGCATATTGGAGTGATACACCTAAAACAGCTACTCCCCTGCAACGTTGTTCGTATTACGAGTTGTATGGGGCGATTATCCATACAACGCACCTAATAGATACTTATGGGTTATTAAATCTTGCTGGTCCGGGTCCTTTCGGACCTAGCAAACCTATTTAAAAGACCTCTTTATACATTCGCCCCGACCAACGGAGGGTCTGCCTTGAAAAGGGACCTCATTTCAATGCTGGATATCAAGGACGAGCTCAAGGAACTGATAGATCTGGCCATGACCATGAAGGGCGAATGGAGGGAAGGGCTCCAGTTCACCCCTTTCAAGGGTAGGACGCTCGGTCTGATTTTCGAGAAACCGAGCCTCAGGACCAGGGTATCCTTCGAAGTTGGTTTCTCCCAGCTTGGAGGGACCTCCCTTTACCTATCCCCGACCGAGATACAGGTGGGCAAGAGGGAATCGGTCCATGATGTCGGTAAGGTCCTCTCAAGGTTCGTGGACATCATAATGTACAGGGCCTTCAAGAACGAGATGATGATGGAACTTGCAAAGCATGCAGATGTTCCCGTTGTGAACGGCCTTGACGATAAGGAGCATCCATGCCAGGCCGTTGCTGACCTTATGACGATGACAGAGATCAAGGGCACCCTCAAGGGCAGGACGCTCGCATGGGTAGGGGACGGCAATAATGTCCTCCATTCGCTCCTTCTAGGTGCTCCGGTCCTTGGCATGAACGTCAAAGCAGCATGTCCCAAAGGGTATGAACCTGACCCGGATGTGGTCAAGAAGGCCTCTGAGCTAGGAAAGAAGAACAAAGCATCCGTCCAGATCATGACAGACCCGAGGGAAGCCGTGAAGGGTGCGGACGTGGTCTATACAGATACATGGGTCTCCATGGGGGACGAAGCGGAGATGGAGAGGAGGCTCAGGGACTTCTCTCCCTACCAGGTCAATATGGAGCTCTTCTCCCTGGCCAGACCCGACGCCATATTCATGCACTGCCTGCCTGCGCACAGGGGACAGGAGGTCACCGATGATGTGATGGACTCACCCAGGTCGGTCGTCTTCCAGGAGGCAGAGAACAGGATGCACGCCCAGAAGGCCATAATGGTCAGGCTCATGGGCAAGAAATAGGGTCAATTGAGGGCCCAGCCGTAGACCCTCTCCGCATCCCCGAGGTCAACTACACCCATCCTTGACGGCTGGGGTTTGAAGTTCATCAGCTTCTGGAACTTTGTCTGTGATTGCCAGGTGGAACCCTGGACCATCTGGACTCCCCTGTAGACCTCCATCTCGAACCTGTGGACGTGTCCCGATACCAGTATGTCCGGTACCTCACCTATCACCATCATGTCCGTTTCCTCGGGAGAGAGCTGGTTCCTCATGCCGTAGCAGGGTGAGAAATGTCTCATCCTGAGCATCTCCTTCATACCCTGGATGGGGCATTCGTAGGTAACGTCCTTGAAGAGGGTGACAAGGTCGTCCAGTGACCTGCCGTGATATGCAGAGACATGGACCCCGGACAGTGAGAAATGGGTCGGATTGGACAGGAAGTGGACCTTGGAGTTGGAGAACAGGTCCTGGAACTCCTCCGGGATGGGGGGCTGCGGTTCCGCTAGTCTGACAGCATCATGGTTACCAGGGAGCAGTACAAGTTCTATATGCTCCGGAAGACGGGAGAGAGAACCCGCCAGAGCCTCGTACTGTCTCGAGATGTCCATGATCCGAAGGTCCTTGTCCTGTTCGGGATAGACGCCTATGCCATCGACAAGGTCGCCTGATATGACAAGGTACTTCACCCGTCTCCCCATATCCGCAGGGAGGTTCGCGTCCCGCTCTCCCCTCAGCCAGGATATCATCCTATCCCAGTCCTCAGCGAGGTACATCCTGGAGCCGATGTGGGTATCGGATGTGAAGGCCGCAAGGAGTCCTTTGGTTGTCGAAACACGCCTCCTGTGAAACTGTGGTACATCCACCCTGACGACCTTGTCGGCGAAGACTATACCACCGCCCCGTCTGTCCCCGCTCTTGTACCTGCCTGTTACGGCTACCACCTCGTCATTGACAATACGGGCCTTGAACACCTCCTTCGTCTTTGACAGGAGTGCCCTAACGGATCCGGTGGTATCCTCAAGGACAAGCATCTGATGGCCGTTCTTCGTGGTCCTAGAATCGGAGATCATGCCGATGAAGGTGAGGCCATCCTCCGTACCATGGATGCTGCTGATGTCCGTGACAGGGAGCAGGTCGGGGTTCTGTTTCACGATGAGCTCCCGCAGGGACCGGTATCTGTCCATGAAGAGGTTCCTGAAGTCCTCTATCTTGCCGGTCGAGCCCATCCTTTCCGACGGGTCCATCAGGACCCGGAGGTCGCCCTCCTCATCGGACGCAGGTGCCCTGGGCCTGAAAGCCCCTCTGATGTCATCAAGGACCCTATCCACTATGGCTACGGACGGTCTCGATGACAAGGGTCCTGTGGATGTCGGTGGCCCTGGCACCTGATGTGCTCCAATATCGATGGGGGTCCGTTGGGGGGATCTCATAGGTTGTGTGGGCTGGAATATGGGATTTGACGTGTCAGGACCCTCTATGAGGCCTTTCTCGAGATGGGGCGCTGCAGAGATAATGGTCGTTGTACCTGTAGGTCGTCCTATGTGGTCGATACCCCGGTCCGGCGGTGGCACTGTCGAAGGTATGTTCTGATCGGGCATTGATGAGGGTCCTGAAAGCTCCAGGAGCTGGGGAACACCTATTATGGCCGGCAGCGACCTGCCAGTGGACAAGGCCGTTTCGAGGTCCGTAAGGAGCGATGGGGTCTGGGAGAGCATCCGGTGAGCGTCCGGTGCCAGGAGCCTGTTCCATCTCATGAGCCTCTGGGCGATTTCCTCCATCGGGCGGCGATTCCGACTACGGTCGTATTTATCTTTCCCGGGGGTGAGGTAAAAGTATGCTATTGGTACCCATGGTGGCAGGGCAGTCCTGTGAAAGGCTTTTTACATCACTATCACTTATTATGTTGGACAAAGATCGATTTTTGTCCGACATTTTTAAATATTTGTCGGACATATCATGGTATGCTGTCGGGCAGGTGTAGGCGAACATGGAGAAGGCGGACAAGATCACCATCCGGTTGACGCCTGAACAGGCCTCGGCCCTGGACTATCTGGTCAAGGCCGGAGAGTGCAAGAACCGGTCCGAAGCGGTCCGAACGTTGATAGACCGTCTCATCCAGAGCTCCATGGATGACGAGGGTAAGGTATTGGTCAAACTGCCCGACACCATGCTGAACGCGGTCGACATACTTGTCTCTGCAGAGCATTTCGTCAGCAGGGAGCTCGGTATACGGGAGCTCGTCCGCAATGGTCTGAGCCTCCTTGACATTGCGCTCATACAGGAGAGGCACGCCCTCCTCTCCGAGGCAGGGGCCGATAAGAAGGCCAGGGACATACTGGAGGGCGAGTACTCCAACATGCTCAAACAGTGATCTTGGGAAAGAACCTGAACAGATGGGATCTAAGAATGGGATGCACTCTGTAGGGGCCCTCGAAATATTTTTCGGGGGAGACAAGGGCCCCTACACTCTTTTTTTCTCAAATAAATCGAGGCTTAAAGCTTTGGGGGTTCGCCCGGTACACTTACCCCGTCCTGCGGAGGTAGGTCCATATGTTGAGATGCCTGGGCTGTCTCTGTCGGGGCCACGACGGGCGAGGTCGGATCTTGCGTTAGGTTTATAGTTGGACCAACTGGCAGCGGTGCTGCTGGAGGCTGTCCTGGTGCCAATTGTTGTCTGGGCGCGAAGAGGAAGTCGATATCGGAGGTCTGACCCTGGACCGCTGGGGGTTGCCCCTGAGCGGCCTGTTCATTGTTCGAAGGCACCGTTACCTGAGGCGCCTGTCCTATGGAAGCGGCGCTCACATCCTTCCTCTTCCTCAGCAATAAAAGCGCTATGATGGCCAGGATGACCAGGACCAGGACGACCAGGGCCGCAATGATGATGACAGGGCCTATCCCATCATCTTCGACCTGGGGTGGGTCTTCTTCGACCACCACTTCCTCCACTGTCACTTTGATGAAGTCATATCCGATCTTGCCAAGGTCGTCCTTGACAGTAAGGGTGACATTATAGGTCCCTGCCTGCATATATATGTGGTCCACTATCCTTCCAGTTAAATTGCTCCCGTCATCGAAATCCCAGTGGAAATAGATGAGCTGGCCCGATGAGGACGAACCGGAAGCATCGAAACGCAGTGCACCGCCGACCTTGGCTGACATATCCTGTCCTGCAGATGCCACAGGCGGCGCCCTTACAGGCACATCAAGGGTCAATGTGACATCCTCGATGGAAGTGGTCCTGAGGACCAGCTGATGCTCGCCCGGTGTGGCTGTGAACGATGCTGTGAAGCTCTTGTAGGCCAGGGGGAGGAGGGAAACTAGGAGCTCGCTCTTGAGCGTTGTCCCATCGAGCTGTAGGATGATGGTAATATTCTCCCCCTTAAGATTGCCCGTGTTGGTCAGTTTGAACAACACATTGACGGCCTCGCCCTCCTGGGGTGCTTTTGGTGTGATGGCAAGTTCCGGGACCAATCTTGTCTCGTAGTGGACCACCACGATGGAGATGTTGGTCGTATCCATGCCTCCAAGGCCGTCATCGACCTTGAGCGTGATGACATGGGTCCCTGCTGAAAGGAGCTTTGTCAGGGCCAAGCCATAACCCAGCTTTCCGTCCAGATCTGAGATCCATTCGACGATCAACGGGTCTCCGTCACCGTCGAAGGTCCCGCTCGCATTGAAAGTTACGGGGACCCTGTCGGAATGCTCGGAGTTCGGCGCTGGAGAATAGATGACCGCTCTCGGAAACTGGTTCCTTACCGTGGGACCTATCAGGTCGGAACCCTCATCCGCCGGTAACCTGACATCGAACTTCCCGTCACTGAAATCGAAGTGGAAGGTATGGTTGCCCAGGTCGAGCCGTGTCGAATACCTGAACTCGACCCCCTTCTTGATGTCCGTACCCACCATGGTCATGTTGTTAGGGGCCCCATCAATGACGACCAGCCTCTTCACAGCGGTGTCACCGTGATTGTCCTTGTACCTGACGGAGAACGTGAAAGTGTCCTTCCTTGCCCCCTCGGGGAGGTCCACTCCGCCCAGGGATAGGATGGGAGCATAGTTGGCCCTTGCCACTATGAATGTGGTCTCCCCCTTCATGGGATATCTGACTTCGCTGATGCCATCTGAGAAGACCATATGGTAGTAATGGTCCCCTATGGTAAGCTTGGACGTATAGTAGAACTCGACGCCTTTAGCATAGTTCAGGATACCGCTGGGCTTCATATTGTAGCTGCTACCATCCATGAAGAGATAGGACCTGACCGGTGTCGCGTTCTCGGGGTCCTTGTAGGTCAAGCTGATCCGGTAGGTCGAATCCGTATCCCCTTCAAGCGGGTCATGTTTGGGGTCAATAAGCTCGGGAATGTGATTCACATGGAAGTTGATATCTCCGGTGGTAGGGACCCTGACCGTCCTACCATCGACCTCGAACTCGAGATGGTAGGGGTGGTCGCCCGGAGCCATCTTCATGACCTCGGTGTACTGGACCCCGGTCCTGTAACCTGATGTCGCGGTCGTGGTCAATGGAACGGCCGTTCCGTCAAGGAACAGCTCGGCTCTGGTAGCTGGCCTGTCGTACCAGTACTTGTAGGTCGCAACGAAGGTAAAGTTCGTGTTCATATCCCCATCGAAGGGGGTGAACTCCATGCCTATGACCTCTGGGGGGTGGTCAGGCTTGGTGTACATGAAGGTCTGGTTGTGCGAAAGGGTGTTCACGAGCTGCTGTTTATTGTTGTAAACGGTGGCCTGGAAGGTCTGGTAATCGTGGTCCTTGATCACGTACTCAGGGTAGTAGTTGGTGTATATGGCGGGTTTGATGAGATCGAAATCAAGGAGCATCACATCAAGGCCTTTGAGCTCAGGAGCATTGGCCATGTACGTTTCCGTGTTGGACCCAGAGCTGCATGTACCATGGTACCATTTGACGCCGGACGGCATCTCCACAAGGAAGGTGTTGTCCTGGACCCCAGACATCCACGTGTGCTCCATGCCGTACGAGGTTATCTGCACATTCAGGTCGGGGATGGTCTTTGTGACCTTCTTGCCCATGGCCGGGTTAAGTTCGACTATCTTGTTGGAATCGACCCCTCTCGAGATCATATCATTGTGAAGGGCGTTGTTCCCAGCGACGTAGGCTCCCGTGTTCCTTGCTACGCATGCTACCTCATCAGGGTCATAGTGGGAGCTGTGACCGTGAGGTGCCTGGAGGATCAGGTCAGCCCTCTTGATGGATTCCGGGTTCCAGATGCATGCGGTCTCGTTGGGGAAGGCCTCTACGAATATCACCAGCTCATCGTCCCAGACCCTGAAAGCGGTTGAACCGAAGGCCGCCGCGTCGTGGTTGAGGTATGTGAAGTTCAGGACAGGTCCGGCCCTTGAATCCCTTGCCAGTGGGGGATCCGCCGAAGGTCCTTCCGTTCCGGACCCTGCGGTCGCTGGAATGACCATGAGAACCACCAGCAGTATCGAAATGGCGAAATGCTTCCTCATATCCATCCTTCCTTGACCATCATGCGGAACCCTATATAAGCCCGATTCAAAGGACCCCCCAAAGGTCCGATGGTCCAAAATAAAGTACTCATCTGTTCCCTTATTAAACCTTTTTCAATTCATGTGAAGGTGGGCCACTAGGGATATTTGGATAAGGGGCCCCGTGATTTACCCGCGATGGTTCCCATTCCCGAGGTCAAGAAGGCTGTCCTTGCATGGATATCACGGGACGATGAGCTCGTCCCCGAGATGAGGGAGCTCTGCTCATCGGCGGGGTACAGGATAGTCGAGGAGGTGAGGCAGGTAAAGGACCGGCCCGACCCGAAGTTCTATTTCGGTTCAGGAAAGGTGTCGGAGCTCTCTGAGATAGAGGATGTGGAGTACATGCTCACTCCTGCGGACCTGACCCCGCCCCAGGCCTATTCAATATCCAAGGCCTCCGGATTGGTGGTGCTGGACCGGATACGGGTCATCCTAGAGCTCTTCAAAGAGAGGGCAAGCACGCCTGAGTCAAGGCTCCAGGTGGAGCTAGCGGACCTCCATCACCAGATGCCCATCATCAAGGAGTACATCCATCAGGGTACCCTTACAGAGAGACCGGGTTTCCTGGGCGGCGGGGAGTACATGGTGGATTATTATTACGAGATGGCAAGGAAGAGGATGGCAAGGATCAGGAAAGAGCTCGCCCTTACAAGGAAGGCAAGAGGGCAGAAGAGGGCACTGAGAAAGAGGAGGGGCGCCCGGACCGTTTCAATTGCGGGTTATACCAATGCTGGGAAATCCACCCTTTTCAATGCGCTACTGGCCGATGACGACCCTTTGAGGTCGGCAGAGGTCAGCCCAATGGTGTTCACGACGCTCGGGACTACCACCAGGAAGATGAGCGGAATACGGAACTGCATGGTTACCGATACGGTCGGATTCATCAGGGACCTGCCTCCATGGCTGGTCGAGGGTTTCATGTCCACTCTCGAGGAGGTCTTCCTTTCGGACGTTGTCCTTCTGGTCGTTGACCCCTTGGACCCGGATGATATGCTGGTAAGGAAGCTTGCCGACTCCCTTAAGGTCCTCCGGAACGGAAGCACTCAGGGGAAGGTCGTTCTGGTACTGAACAAGGCTGACCTGCCATGTGTCCGCTCGGAGGAGGAGTTCCTGACATTGGTCAAGAACGGCCTTGACCCTGCTCTGTTAGCAATGATATCGGACATCGTGCGGGTATCGGCCAAGGACCGGACCAATATTGATGGGTTGATCCATGCCATTAGGCAGTTGTTCGGACCGCTGGTCCGTTTCAAAGCGGTCGTCCCTCAGACCGAAATAGGTTTCGAAGCGGTCAAGTACATCAGGGAGCTTTCGGAGGAGAGCGAGGAGGGGTTCGTGGAGGCTGACATTGAGGTATCGGGCCTCCTTGAGGAGAGATGGGTGGTCCCGGTGACCCGGCGGATAATAGAAGCAGGAGGCCGGGTTGTCATTGGTCCTCCCAGTACAGAGGACGAAAAGGGTTTAATCCCGATATCACATGACATGAAAGGGACATGATATGAAGGCCGTCATACCCGCAGCAGGATTGGGGACAAGGCTCCTTCCCGTTTCCAAGGCGCAGCCGAAGGAGATGATGCCGGTCCTGAACAAGCCAGCCATACAGTATGTAGTGGAAGAGGCTTCCTCCGGCGGGTTCCACAAGGTCCTCATAATCACGAACCGGAACAAGAAGGTGATGGAGGACCACTTCGACCGGAACCTGGAACTGGAGAACCTCCTTAGGAAGAAGGGAGCTACAGAGGCATTGAAGGAGCTTGAGAGGATAGAGGGGTTGGCAGACCTGTTCTACCTTCGTCAGAAGGAGCAAAGAGGGCTCGGAGATGCGGTCCTCTGTTCCGAGAGCTTCGTCGGGGAGGGGACCTTCGCGGTCCTCCTTGGTGACGATATCATAATCTCGGAAGTGCCCGCGATAAGGCAGCTCTACGAGGCCCACCTCAAGGTCAAAGCGCCTGTAGTGGCCCTTGAAGAGGTCCCTCTAGACAAGGTCGAGCGCTACGGTATAGTGGACACGGACAAGGAGATATCTCCCGGCCTGTTCAAGCTCAAAGGTATAGTTGAGAAGCCAAAGAGAGATAATGCCCCATCAAGGATGGCAGTGATGGGCAGGTACATCCTGGACAGCGATATCTTCGGGTGGCTGAGGGAGTCCCCGACGGGCGTCGGGGGCGAGCTTCAGCTCACCGATTCGCTTGCAAGATACATTGGGACCAAGGGTCTCTACGGACTTGTAGTTAAGGGGCTGAGGGTCGATATAGGCTCGGTGGAGGACTGGTTGAAAGCGAACATCCAGGTCGCTCTCCTGGACCCGGAGCTGAAGAAGAAGGTCAGGGACTACATTGATTCGCTTATGAAGGAAGGGAAACTTTGAAGTCCATATAGGAGATCTTGCATAGAATATTGTGGTCATTTGTCTTTTTCTACAGACACTTCGACATTTTTCAATTCTTCAACTAACTTTCCTAGTTCATCCTTCAACTCATCTGTCGTTATCTCCTCTGTCCTGTCTGGTGCTGGTCGTCCGTAAAGGTCCTCATAGCTCTTCGGTTTACCTCCTTTATCCTGAGCATGGGCCTCCTCGGCTGATAACGGGACCGATGCGACCGTCTGCTGCTCCGATGGTCTTATATGGGATTCTTCCCATTCTTTCTCTTTCTTTTTCTGCTCCATCTCTTCCATCATCTTCCTAGCTTCCTCATCCACCTCATCTTTTTTCTCTTCCTCTCCCTTCCCCCTGAGAACGAGGATGTAGAACAGAAGACCGATTATCACCAGAACGAGAATACCTACAACCACTCCAATGATGAGTCCTATACCGGACCCTTCCCCCTCACTCACCTCTATCCGGAATGAGAGTACGGTTTCTTCATATCCGTCCGATACGATCACTCTTACCGTGTGGACTCCAACTTGACTCTCCTTTGGCGTCCAGACTATCATGCCGGAATCCCTGATGGTCATACCTGACGGTCCGCTCGATATCCGGTATGTAAGCGTATCGTCCTGATCGAGGTCAGTACCAGTAACCTTCACCATGAACTCCTTACCCGCTTGAGCGCTCTGGTCCTCAACAGATCTCACAGTAGGTTTGTTGTTCACTCTGAAACTGAACACTCCGTTCAAGCATTTACCATAAGTGCATCCGTCGTCGGGAATGACCGTCCAGTAATACGTCTTCCCCTGAACCAATCCCGTCATGTTGTAGTAATTGTCCTCGATGTCATTTGAAACGATATCCTCGCTCCTTTTAGCGGCTACATTGACCTCAGAGTCTGCAAGATAGAGAACATAGGTAAGAGGTTCGTTCTCTGGGTCAGTTCCACTCCACTCGAGCAAGGTATATGCTGACCTGGACCTTGCTCCCTTCCCAGGGGATACCAGTTCTGAGCTGGGTGACTGGGTCGGTGTCACCTTGATGTAGAATTCATAGGTCGAGAACAGCTGACCGTCGGATGCCGTGAGCGTTACCTTCATTCCTTTGCCTGTCGAAGGCATAGAACGATAGTTGGCTTTCCATCTCAGATCTCCAGTGTTGGGGTCTATCACCATCGAACTTGCCGGCTCCGTCCTTACACTATATGTCACCCTATCGTTTAGGTCTGGGTCGGATACGTTCACGTCGAAGTAATAGTTGATACCATGGAGAAGCTCCGTATCCGTTGGTACATCAACGAACCGGGGCTTGTCCTTCAAATCCAATACCTTCAATGTGAACTCACGGTAGTCGCTTAGACCACCTTGGTCGGTTACGGTAATGTTCACAAGCCAATCTCCCACATCATACCCGTCAGGAGTTCCCCACAGGACGCCGGTATCGTTCTCCATCGCCAACCATTCTGCATCCGTCCTTAACGACCAGATGTGGGTATCACCTTCATCCGGATCGAAAACGTCATAATCTCTTTTGAAAGGTGTGTCCTGCTCTATCTGTGTGATGTCTGATGTTATTATCTGAGGTCTATCGTTCCTGCCGACCACCGTCAGGTTGAATATCAGATTGTCAGATCCTCCATTACCGTCCTGGACCTGAACATTTACAAGGTAAACACCTTCATCGCCTTCCATCGGAGTACCAGATAGATTTCCAGTTTTTCTATCAATGGTCAAGAACGATGAGCTTGTCATAAGGGACCAACTGATATTCCCCTGTCCATCATCATCAGAATCCATGTTGAGCAAATACTCTTCCTTCTCATAACATTCTCTCTTTGGTTCGGTTATTATATGGGGCGGTGTGTTGAATACTGATAGAGTGTAATTGATGCTGTCTCGGTTACCGAAGCTGTCTTCCAACGATAAGAGGACATCCCAAAGGTCCACTCCAACATCATTGTTCCTGGGAATGCCGAATATTTCATTTTTCGTGTCGTTCCATTTCAGCCAATCAGCATTGGTGGTCAAGGTCCATCTTCCCGGATTGTATCCAATATTGGTGAAACTTACGCAGTATCCTTCGTCCTCAATTGCATCAAGATAAGGATCATCTATTCTGATCTCGACTGTGGTCTGGACCATGAATCTGGCAGTAATGCTGGGAGATTCTACAGAAGTCAATGTGATGTTCTCGAAATATTCCATATTGTCCGGTACCGTAAAAGTAATAACAAAAACACCTGTTGATTCTCCTGTCTCAGAAAGAACGATCAAAGGTCTAAAGCCCGTGTTCTTATCCGAGGAAAGGTTAACGAAAGCCTTGTCGGTCTTTGCAGGATTTGAGTCCGCTCCGGTACATCTAATATAAGCAGTTTGGCCGATATCCAGAATGGATATTTTCAAAGTACTGGTTGGGGTATGATATATCCCCATTGAATTGACAGAGCTTGGCCTTGACAGATAGTCCACCATTACATTGTAGTAATTGTTCAGGTCGATGTAGGCGGAGAATCTCATGATCTCGATATATTCAGCTCTCAAAGGTACTATGAAGACCCCCTTGTATATACCAGTGTTCTTACCGGTCTCAAGAAGAGAAGTAGTGATCTGGGCAGGGAAGCTTTTACTGAAGCTGATGTTGATACGAACTCTATCGATTTGTGTGACATTTCGGTCCTTTCCTATCATTTCAACATACAAAATATCGTTGATATCTGCTCTGGAGACCATATCACCTACCCCGTTCCTGACAGAAATATCGAATACCTGAAGAGGTTCAGAATATCCTGCACCTGAAACTAGGTAAGTCTTACCTGACTCTGCTCCCCCCTCTCTACGATAAGGTGCCCCTATCAGGATATCATCCAGCCCATCGTTATCTATGTCCCCTGCACCTGAAACTGAATAACCTGACCGATCTCCTGCAGCCTCACCTTTGAAGGAATAATCAGCATTAGATAGAGACATATCCTTGGTCCACCCGGAAACCTTACCTAAGATAAGGTAGGTCTTGCCCGAATTTGATACCCCTTCACTTCGCCAAGGTGCTCCTATCAGGATGTCATCGAATCCATCTTTGTTCACATCCCCGGCACCTGAGACCGAATGACCAGAGCAGTCTTCAGAAGACTCACCCAAGAACGAAGCGTCGGCTGAAGATAAAGAAGTGTCCATGGACCAGCCCGAAGCCTTGCCAAATATCAAATAAGAATGACCTGAGAAATCTTCACTTCCTAAAGGTGCCCCTATCAGGATATCATCAAATCCATCATTGTTCACGTCCCCTGCTCCGGAAACCGAATAACCGGAATCTTCTCCATATGATTTACCGATGAACGAAGCATCGGCAGAAGATAAAGATATGTCACGGCTCCACCCATCTATCTTTCCAAAAATGAGATATGTCTGGCCATTATCCCTACTTCCATAAGCCCCTATAAGGATATCATCGTACCCGTCACCGTTGACATCGCCTGCACTTGAAATAGAGTACCCGGCATGATCATTGCGGGCTTCACCTATGAAAGATGCATCTGCCATGGTCATAGGAGTATCTTTGGACCAACCTGAAGCTTTTCCCAAGATCAAATATATTTTACCGACATTTGATGCTCCTTGATCCCGATCAGGTGCCCCTATCAGAATGTCATCGTATCCATCTCCGTTGACGTCTCCAGCACCTGAGACTGAAGAACCGAACCAATCTTCAGCAGTTTCACCTACGAAAGAAGCGTCGGCGAAAGACAAAGAATAGTCCTTTGACCAACCCGTTGCTTTGCCGAATACCAAGTAGGACATTTCTTTTGTTGGTGCTCCAATTAAAATGTCATCGAAACCGTCTCCGTTGACATCTCCGACACCTGATACAGACGAACCGGAATAAGAGTAATTATTACCTATGAACGAAGCATCGGCTGAGGATATGGACATGCCCAGGACCCAGCCTGAAGCTTTACCGAAGAACAGGTATGTCTCACCGATGAACGAGCCGCCCACGTTTCGTTCAGGGGCTCCTATCAGGATGTCATCGAATCCGTCCCCGTTAACATCCCCTGCAGCTGAAACAGAATACCCCGAGCGGTCCCCGGAAGATTCACCAAGAAACATAGAGATAGAAGTTTCCGATATGTTCATATTCATATTAAGACCATTATACCAAGAATTTGGCATGGTAATTTCAGCAGACTCAACTTTTACAATAATTAACGGCAGAATAAAAAATAAAATAAAAACTATCATTAACTTTTTTTTTATCCATTTTGACCTGTGTTGACTCAGAATAGATGATAAGGATGTTCTATTAGCAATATCATTATATCCATCACTTATTAACCACATAATGAACCTCCAAAGAAGCATATCTGTAATAAAGCAACAGGGTGATGGCGAAGGCCACCGCCCCCATCAGAACGAACCTCTCCCTTGTCTTCTGCATTCTCTCACCGGACCCATATGGGGGGTGGGGGGTATTTAAATATTACGATATAGGGTGATTATTTTGATTTATTTCATATTAATGAGCGCAAAGTACATCGAGACCAAAGGTCTCTGCAACCTGGTCGTCAAGGGGCTGAGGGTCGATATAGGCTCGGTGGAGGACTGGCTGAAAGCGAACATCCAGGTCGCTCTCCTGGACCCGGAGCTGAAGAAGAAGGTCAGGGACTACATCGATTCGCTTATGACGGAAGGGAAGTTATAAACTTCAATGTAGATTTTTCTATAGTGTGGGCAATAAATTTCTACTAATTATAAAAACCATTAATAATAATATTTTTGATAGTATAATAAAGAAACTTGGAATGGTAAAACCAATTACACTCAACATAGCGTCTTTTTTTTCATCTCGGTCTTTCATTGACAATAACAGCTTGTATAACGAATAAATAACTATTAAAAGTAATATAACACCTAAAATATCAAAAATAATACCAATAATGAATGAGTTTTTATAAAAGTAAAAAATCATACTTGTTGAAAATATTATTAAAGATATAAAAGAAATTTCTTGTAATTGTTTAATATTAATTAGTTTCATTTTTTTTCTCCTATATTATTTTACATTGTCTCTATACCATCGAATATCTTTTCCAGATTCTACTTCTCTCTCTACGGGTTCTTTGAAGGCCACAAGCAAAAGCATCAGGCTGATGGCGAAGGCAACCGCCCCTAAAAGAACGAACCTCTCCCTTGTCTTCCTCATTATCTCACCGGACCCATATGGGTGGGGGTATTTAAATATTACTATAATATAATAATAATATCATTTATCTGATATTTTTAAAAATTCCTCTAAGGTCTCGTTGAGGCTTCCTGTTCTGTATCCCTCAAGGTCCAGACAGATGTATGTGAATCCCAACTTCTTTAGATGCGATGAGATGTCATCTCTCAATCCTTTTTCTATGAGCTTTTCCATCATCTCCAAGGGGACCTCTATCCTGGCGATCGTACCATGATGCCTGACCCTGGCACCCCTGAACCCTCTAGATGATAAGAAGCGCTCTGCTTCCTCTATCATCCGAAGCTTCTCCTGGGTGATCTTATCTCCATAAGGTACCCTGCTCGCAAGGCAGGGGCTTGAGGGTCGGTCCCAACCTTCTATTCCCAGCTCCCTTGATATCGCCCTCACCTTTGCCTTGTCCATTCCAGCCTCAATTAAAGGGGATCGGACCCCAGCTTCCTTTGCGGCCTTCCTTCCAGGCCGGTGGTCCGATACATCATCGATGTTGGCCCCATCGCAGATGATGGTGAAACCCTTCTCAGCTGCTTGGGGGATGAGCTTCGAGAAGAAGGCTCCCCTGCAGATGTAGCACCTGTCCGGGGGATTGGACCTGAAGTGCGGGTCATCAAGTTCATTGGTGCATACTATCATGTGTTCTGTTCCGAGCCTCTCGGTAACATTTTTAGTATGCTCAAGCTCCGTTTTGGTATATGTTCCGGAAACAGCAGTGGCAGCAAGGACGTTCTCGGGTCCCAGCACCTTGACGGCTGCATGGAGCAGTAAGTTGGAATCCACCCCCCCGGAAAAAGCTATGCAGACCTTCCCCATCCCTTCGAGGATGGACCCAAGCTTCCTGTAGGCTTCCATGGATGCATCATCGTCCATCATGGCTTTGCACCCACCTTGAAGAGCGAGAGCATCTCCTCCTCCATGAAATGGAGCTTTCCCGGTATGATGATGCAGTGTGGGGGAGCTCCAAGGTCCATTTCCCTGAGCTGTGGGATCGTTCCATATACCACCCCCCAGTCCTGTCTTCCGGCTCTAAGAACGGCAGCGGCCATGGTCATGGGACCGATGCCGGAACTCCCAGCTTTGGCGGCCATATCCAGCAGAACGGAGCATCCTTCCGATGCGGTCATGTACCTCCCTCTATGGGCCTGGATGTCGAGCAGGACAAGTGTATGGAGCCCCCGCTCCAGGTTCTCTATGATGATATCAAGGGGCGATGTGGGAAGATAATCGCCCTCCGGGAACGGCAGGGTGGTGGTCCTCCCGAACTTGTAGTGCTGCAATCCTGCAAGGCCAGCTGCCGCCACATAGATCGAAGCGGAATTGATGATATCTACCGTATGTCCCTCCTTCAGTGCACGGAGCCTCAGGTCCTGGTGGGTCGTGGCCGTTAGAGGGTCACCTGCGGTGAGGAAGCAGACATCCTTTCCATCTCTGAGGGATGAGTGGATGATGTCCTCCTCCTCGACCTGCTCCCTGTTGAGAACTACTATCTCCCTGCCGACAAGGCGGGACAGTCTCTGTATGGACCCCTCGGTGAGGAGAGAGGTGAACAGTTCGGCGAAGACAATTTCAGTATCCCTCATCCTATCCAGTCCAGAGAGGGAGACTCCCTTATCGTCGGAGATACCGAGCCCTATGAGGGTGAGCCGGGCCATACCGGTCCATGGAGGTCCCTGTAAAAAAAACCTCATATCACATTGAGCTCTGCCAATTTCTCGGGCAGATAGGTATCCGTGACATAGTCCAATCCGTATTTTGCCAGGGCTTGCTGCTCTGACTTCTTTCCCAGCTTCAACTGGAGCTTTATTTCCTCCACCCACTTCTCTGAGGTGAACCTTGGATCGGTCAATTCCGCTTTGAGGGCGGAAACATCCTGGTCCGTAAGACTGTCCGAGGGAAGCTCGTAGTTGACTATGTCTGAAGGTGTGATCCCCAGGAACTGTGCCGCAGGGGTTGCAAGGTACTCGGAAATATAGGCCGTCTTGATGGCACCGTATGCAACGGATGCGAATATCCTGAAGGACCATGGATCGCCATCCGTGAAGACGATGACGGGAAGCTTCGAATGCTGGTGCAGCCTCTTTATGAACCTTCTCGTGGACCTTGCCGGCTGACCCTTGAGATGGACAAGGACGGCCCTGTGGCTGTCATCGAACCCGTTCTCCACAAGCCTGTCGAACATACCACCCGTCTCTATGGCCAGTATGAACTTGGCATTGACCGCCTTGAATTTCAATTTCTCCTCTTCGACATTGTAGGGTATCCCGTAACCGGAATCGCCCACATCGTCCTTGCAGTTGATCTTCTTGAGCTCCCCCTTCCTGTTGAGCTCCTCTATTGTGATATCGCCTATGACGCGGGCACCGTCCTCTTCGGGCCTGAGCTTGAAGTCCTCCCTCATGCATCTTGTGATTATCTCCAGGTCCTCCGCTAGCTTGTTCGATTCGTCCTGGGTCGGGAACTTGGCCCTCTTCCACCCCTCGGAGATGTAGTACATCTCCCTTAAGGTCGATGATTTCCCGTCCTTTATCATGGAATCTATGAAATCCACGGTATAGAGGCTCCTCAGTATGTTCGTGGCCCCCCCTAGCTCCTTTGCGGACCTTGTAACGACATCCTCGCCGTAGGTCCAGACCTTGTGCTCGTCCGATAGGACGATATTGTTCTTGGTCCTGGACGACACCTCCAGCTCGGGGACCTGCTCCTTCTTGAGCTGGTCGTATATGACCGATGCGATGTCCCTCAATCTCTCGCTTGCGACCTTGGACCCTTTGAAAACCTTGGCCTTCATCACACCACCTCTAAGCAGGGTCGGCACCTATGACCTCTCCGGGGAGCTTGGAGTAGAAGACCTCCACCTCCTCGTAGTCGTCCTTGTCCAATCCCACCAGCGTGAACCCCAGGTGCTGGGTCTTCGCCGGCAGTACCGGGCCCACATCCCATTCAATGAAACCGTTCTTCATCTTGTATGTATCTGGATAGACCCCCTGGACCAATGCCTCGGGCACCTTGACCATGAGTTTGAAGACCCTCTCCTTCTCGGTGTAGTTCTGGAACTTGATGGTCACCTCGGTCATCTTCTGCTTGGCCTCCCCCACTCCCATCTCTCTGTACAATACCCCGGTATCTATCACATGGACGTTCATTATCTTGGTGATGACCCCATCGAGCGGCAGGACAGGCTGTTTTGTTATCTCCGCGCTTTTCTTTGCTATCTCGGGGAGGATGTCCCTTATGATCTCGTACTTCTCGGAGACCTTCTTGATCTTGGTCCTTTTGTTTATGTGGGATTTGACCTTCCTTCCGCATTCCATGAGGGCCCTGGACACTTCCTCCTCTATCTCCTCCACCTCGGCAACTGCCTCCTTGGATTCCGATGTGAAGGGGATGTGGGTCGATGCTATATGGACCAGTATCACGGCTGGACCGATGGGGATGCCCTTGCCTCCTCTCTGTTCGAGACCGTACGGTCTCCAGTTTATCTCCTCTATAGCATTCGTTATCGCACAGCCCCCCTGCTGGTAGAGAAGGGGGACCCTATTGCCGAACCTCAATATCTTCACCGGCTCCTGCGATGGGAGCTCTCCGCCGTAGACTATACCCGCTTCGACCTGGAACGGCGTCCCCCTGAACACCCTTGGGTCCCTTGTCACGGTAAAGGCGAACTTGGAATCTATCTCCTTCCTGAGCCCCTTCCTTATGAGCGTGTCCCCGATGGGAGAGAGGCAGTCGGTGGGTGGGGCCATGAAGTTCATTCCCTGGACCGCATTGTACAGTGCGGTCAGCTGGTCAAGGTTCATCCTATGGGGGTTCATGTCCTCATTGAGACCGGCTTTGACCAATATCTCCCTTGCACCCCTTGGGGATACTCTGGAGAACTCATTGGTGAGGAACGACGAGAGCTTCCTTGCCTCGGTGTACTCCGCCATCGTCTTCAATACACCGAGTTCGATACCGTGCGGATGGGGCCTGCATTCCACCGGCTGTTTGGGCAGTGCCTCCACGGCCCTTTGGAATATGGTGACCTCGCCATCAGGTTCCTTGAAGGTTATCTCAACGTGCGGGTTGACAATGGCGGTCGCCTTGAGATATTCCTTGACGCTCTGCTTCTTGTTCTTCTGGTATTTTGCCAGGAACTCGACCGAGACCTCGGTCCCGTGCGATTGGTCCCATAGGACGGTCTCTTCGGAAACGACCTGGGGCCTGTTGGTCTTGGTATTTATTATGACATCAAGCTTGTGGGCCGGGAACTCCTCCCCTATCCTGGATATTATGGTCGCAGGCTGGCCTGTGGTCAGCTGTCCATAGAGGACCACCGCCGAGATACCTATTCCCTGTTGTCCCCTTGCCTGTTTGATCGAATGGAACCTTGAACCGTAGAGGAGCCTTCCGAAAACGTTAGGGATCTGCTTCCGGACTATTCCAGGACCGTTGTCCCTGACCGTCATCCTGATCCTATCGTCACCGTTCGCCGACCTGAGGTCTATCGAGATGGTAGGGAGGATGCCTGCCTCCTCGCATGCATCGAGCGAATTGTCCACCGCCTCCTTGACGGCGACTATCACTGCTTTGGATGGGTTGTCGAAACCAAGGATCTGTCTGTTCTTGGCGAAGAAGTCCGAGATGGAGATCTCCCTCTGGCTCTCCGCCATCTTTTCGGCATAGGGTACCTGCAAGGCCCCACCTCCGGTCCGGCTGGCCTTACCCATTTGCTCATTCGATTTAAAGACGAGGGTGGGGGTAGGCGAAAGAAAGCTGGGGGGGCCTTTCTCACCTCATCTTCCTGAAGTAGAGGACAAGGACGATTATGGCTATGAGGATCGGGAACAGTGTGATGAATAGGCCGAGTGAGGTCGCACTTAAGACCTCTGCCCAGGTGGGGTCATCCTGCAGGAAGAGGAACTGGACCCCTAGTATGACGAAGTTGCCCAATGCATCAGCTATACCAATGCAGGCGAATATCAGGAAGAGCACGTTCATAAGGCGGCTCATATCCTCGGAGGTCTCCCTCTGGCGGGTGTCTATGAAGGTCCTAAGGACATCTATGGTGGAAGAGAGTATGTCCCTGGACCTAGACAGTTCCTGGAGGAGGCTGGTAAGCCCGAGCTGTTCGGCGTCTATCTCTTTTAGGGTGAGGTCCCCTATGGACGAAGAGCCCGAACCGAAGCCCGTATCCTCATGTTCGAGCAGGATGGACCTCGCAATGTCCTGTACCTTCCCGGACATGAAGTTCAAACGGGACGACATCCTCATTATCTGGTGCTCTACCTCCGAGACGTTCGAGAAGCGGATGGAAGCATCGGTAAGGAGCTCCTTCTCGGTCTTGTAGGTCTCCCTCTCCAGGAACGTCTTCTTCTTGACATTGGTATCGTCCTTGGGAACATACAATTTCATCTGTTCGTTGATCCTGTTCTGAAGGGAGAATATCTGGTCGTTCTGGGCCTTCCCGTTCAGGTAGATGCCTTTGACCTCGGTCTCCTTCATATCAAGGAACTGCGACTGGGCAAGGAACAGTTCCATGAGCCTCGATTTCACCGCCAGTATGTTGATGAGGTAGTTCTGCCTCATCTGGTAGAGCCTCTTCTCCGGTGGGCTGTCCTGACCATATGGTGTCGAGTTGGAGACGGCAATGGGCATCTCGGAGTAGGTGCCGCTGGTCCGAAGGTCTGATAGGTTCACCTCTATGACCATGTCCCGCGGCAAGCCATGCTCGTACCCGGTGGGGGGTGGAGCAAGGACGTAAAGTGTGGTCCCGACCTTGCTGTGCCTGAGGCTGTTAACGATTATCTCCCCCCGGCGGTTGAGTATCCTGTTGAGATATGCTACATTGGTCTGAAGGACCTCCTGTTCTTCCTCTATCTTGTCCTTGTAGAGGAAAGATACGTCAGAGAAGGTCTTTAGCCAGACCCGTTCCCTGCTGCCACATGTTATCAAGGTGTAGTTGTATGTTCTCACACCGCCGGTGAGAACGTTCAGCTTCTCGGCCAGTTTCCGTCTCAGGTCCATGAGCTCGTCGTAACGGTACTTCAACATCTCAGGTGAGACCTCGGAGACATCCTTCGCTGTCGATTGCGCACCCCGGTTGGATTCGATTATGCACCAATCTCCCTTATAGGAAATCTCCAGCTTGTTCCCCTCAAGGGTGGCAAGTTCGGAACCGACCGTTCTCTGGACCTCAGCCTCCCTACCCTTGGGAAGCCGGAACATGAGGATGGAATATACCTTTGGGTCATAGAGCGGGAATGTCCTCAATTGGCCCTACCTCCGTTCCGGTAATGTCTCTCATTCTGTTCCGGTCCATTCGGAGTATTCCCATAGGATTACTTAAAATGCTTGTTAAAAATATCAAAGAACGAAAAGTGCCTTCCTATCATGGGGCCGCGCAGCACATTTCAAGCTCTTGGACGCAGAACCCTTTCGCCCTCATCCAACGAAGTGTCCCCCTTGATGGTTGGACTATCCCATCGAAACCCTGCTCGAGAACATCTATCTCAAGAGATGGGTCGCCTTTTGGTCTCATGCAGCCGAGGTAGAGCTTCCCTCTCAAATCCTCCATCATGGCCTTGGCCGTCCCAAGAACGAGAGAGGCCGGGGCAGGATGGGTCTTGCCCATGGGGGTTCCCTTAGTGGGTATGAAGGAGATAAGGACCGCAGCTTCCGGGGAAAAAGGCTCTATAAGATCGATGGCTCTCTCCTCCAGGTCCTGGACGGAAGGCCTCAGACCTGCAAGGACATGAGGGACCACCCTGATGCCCCGTTCAACGAGAAGGCCGTAGGTCCTCCTGTAATCCTCTGGCCCCGCGTCCAGGTGGAAGATGTCCTTGACCACTTCTCTATGGGCCACTATATCGAGGGAGACCATATCCGGCAATGAGCTAGCTATTCTGTCCGCACCCTCTTTGTCAAGGAGTCCGGTGTGGAAGTTCAGGACGAGAGAGGTCCCTTCCTTCAACATCCTGGCCTCCTGGAGTGTATGGTCGCTGAACTTGACAGAACCGGAGGGGTCGCACCCGCCGGATATAAGGAGCCCGGTCCCCCCCTTTTTCCATAGTTCCATACCGAAGTCGTACAATGACCCTTTGGTCGAGACATCGACCATTCCGGTCAGGTAGCTACCGCTACAATGATCGCACATAAGGGAACATGTTCGCCCCGTCACAGAGACAGAAGGGAACCTCCAGCCGGGCCTGAAGACACGGATGGTCCTTAGTCCCTCGGAACATGGGGATGTGGCAATGATCGTGGGCGGTATGAGCACTGATGGGGCCATTAAACCTGAAAGGTTTAAATCTTGTTATGCAGATGATTGCCCGGCCCCTATGCCCATGAGGTCATCCGAATGAAGTTCCTTAACAGGTCAAATAGAATGGCACGAGCCGGTATGAGATACACTATCGTTCTAGTGCTCCTCCTGCTCCTATCTACCTCCTTTTCTATGGTATTCCCGGAAAAGGCCCCTGTGGGTAAGGTAAGAGGCGCTCTGACCCTGGTCCAACCGATAGTGATAGAGGGCAACAGCGGGTTCGCCTCACACCCTCGTGTGACCGGCGGCGGGACCATAAGCAATCCTTACCTGATAACCAACTATCTGATAGACTGCAGCTCTTCGACCAGGGCGGCCATAGCCATAAGGAACACGACCGCATTCTTCCTGGTGAAGAACGTCACCATCTATGCATCTAGCTCATCGCCAGCCATCCTAACAAGGGGTTTGTTCTTCAATAGCAATTATCAGGCGATGAACGGTCGTTTCGAGAACGTTACTGTGATAGGGGGCGGAACTCAGGTCTATTTGGAACGCCCCATCCGCCTGGTGTTCGTCCAGTGCAATTTCACAAATCCTTCCGGCACAGGTAATGCCCTCAGGCTCTATGGTGGTTATGACAATACTTTCGACCAGAACATCTTCAACTTCCCGAACCAGGATATTCTGATCGAGTATTATTCATATTACTTTTTCTTCAAGAGGAACACCGGGACCTTCAGGGACCTTACCCATGATTATTTCAGATATTGCGATATTTCGAACAACACCCTTACCACAAGGAGCTGGAAACTCTATACGGGGTATTCCTCGGATTTCCAGGGGAATACTGTAACGTCCACAAGTTCGACCTATGACCTCCTGAGCTTCTATGATTCCCACAGGATAAAGATAGCCAACAACACCCTGCAAGGAGGGAAGTATGGCATATTCATCGCACACCCCAATACATATGGCCCTGTGGCCACCAATTATTATCAAGGCGGCTCCTTCAATATCGAGTTCAATAGGATAAATGGTTCCAATATGGGATTGTACTTTGCCTGGTTGAACGGTTACTCACTGATGAATTTCTTGGCCATGCACCATAACCGAATTTCCAACTGTACCTCTTATGGTTACTATAACTATTATACGGGCTATACGACCAACAGGATATTCAGGAACCTGTTCGAGTTCAACAGAGGTACAGGGACCTCATACAGTACCGGGATCTCACAGGCCTTCGATGGTTATGGCCCCAACTCATGGTCCTATCAGGGTGTGGGCAACTTCTGGTTGGACAAGACTGGCCCAGATGACGATTCCGACGGGTTCGTCGATGACCACTCCTATCCGCTCAATGGCTGGGGAACGACGGGCAAGGACCCAGCTCCAGTTACAAACCGTTTTTTCGATTTTGAAAGGCCTATGATATCTCTAATTGAGCCCTCGGACAAGGTTATCGATGCGGGATATGTAAATGTATCATGGTCGTCCCATGATAATCTGAGCGGGATGGAAACGGTCCAGCTCAAGCTCGATGATGGTCTCTGGACCAACCGGAGCTATGAAGGGTCCTTCGGGTTCAAACTGACCACGGGGTCCCATAGGTTGTACCTTAGAGCCGTTGATAGAGCTAGACTCTGGACCACCAAGGAAGTGAGCCTGTTCGTCACAAGCGTGAGATCGCCGGTCACCGTATCCTCACCAATCGACGGAGGGTACAATAACAGAACGGACATACCTGTCATATGGTCATTGTCGGAGGGATTCGTTCCGGTATCATTCACCTCCAGGTTCGATTCCGGCATACTGGTGCATAGGGATCCTTCACAACCCTTCGGTCTGACCGTTAGTGAAGGGTTCCATAACCTGGTCCTTAGCTTCCAGGATGCCTACGGGAACGTTTTCGTGGAGAATATCGGATTTGCGGTCGATATGACCCCTCCTGTGCTCGACCTGTTGTATCCATCCAATGGTGTTGTTATAGCGAACCCCGTCGTTTATTTCAAGTGGCATACATCCGATCTAACCGGCGTCAACAGGACCCTGGTGCGTCTGGACGATGGAGAATGGAACACTACCGACAAGGACCTTTATTCGATAAGGGTAGGCGAGGGCTATCACAGGTTCAAGGTCAGGGTCACGGACAGGGCGGGAAATGCCAGGGAGAAGGAGATGAGCTTCTGGGTCAAGGCCAATACCTCCTTGCATATAAGCTCCCCTCTGCTCGAAGGCCCAACATCCGATACCACCCATAAGGTGGAATGGGAGTATCTATCGGATTTCGTCATTGGTTCCCTTACGGTAGCCGTTGACAACGACCTCCCGGCCGTTCTGTCCCCGGGTGCGACGGACCACGATATTGCGCTGACCAAGGACGGTATCCATTACGTAACTGTCCGGGCACTTGACCCTGTCAAGAACGAGATCTCTGATAGGATAAGTATCATATTGGACAGGACAGCGCCCGATGTAGGTTTCCTAAGCCATGAGGACGGTTCGTTCGTCAATACCGATGTCGTGGACCTGGAATGGAACGCACTGGAGACCTATGGATTGGGGGGTTATTCCCTATACCTCGACGGGGACCTACTGGCTTCGGGGATCAAGGAAAGGACACGTACGGTCCGATTGGGAAAAGGGGTCCATGACATAGGATTGGAGGCCTATGACCTGGCTGGGAACATAGGTAGGGCGAACATTACGATCACAGTCGACCTTGAACCGCCAGTGGTCGAACTGGTCCTGCCAGAGGGAAACCTCATCAAGGACCGTTATCATACTATGCGCTGGACGGTGGAGGATGACCATGGTGTAGCTGGGTCATCATGCTCCCTGGATGGAGAGGACCTGGTGGACCTTGGGGAGGCCCTTTCAAGGGACCTGGTCTTCGATGAGGAGGGTCCTCACAGCTTCACCCTCATCTGTGTGGATGTGGCGGGGAACAACAGGACCATAGTTACTGACCTGATGGTGGACCTGAACGGCCCGAAGGCCGATTTCCTTGGCGCCCCGAGCGGCCATATCAAAGAATGGAAGGGGATCGTCCATTGGAGCGCATCCGACAGCGTTGGGATCAAGACCATTATTTTGAGCATAGACGGGACCGATATCCCACTCTCGGCCAATGCGACCTTCCTCACGCTCGAGCTCGCTGACGGGCCCCACACCTTCAATCTTTCGGTCATCGATAATGCAGGCAGGACCATTGATAGGTCCATCTCCTTCACTCTTGATAGGTCTCCTCCCAAGGTGGTCAAAGCGCTGGAGAATGCGATCGTCAAAGAGGATAGGGCAAAGATCACTTGGGTCCTTGAAGAGCCACAGGAAGGATTGACCGCCGTAGTGCTGGTGGACAATGAGACACACCCAAAGCTCCCCGACCTAACGGCCGGGGAGATGGAGGTGGGGCCGCTCGGACCGGGCCTCCATACGATCGAGCTGGTCCTTACAGACATTGCAGGGAATAGAGCAGTCCTTTCTTGGCAGGTGTCGGTCTCAGACAAGGAAAGGGACGATGACGGAGCGGAGGGCTCTGTTTGGCCTATCATTTTGGGTATCGTTATCCTACTTGTCATCTTGGTCAGTGTAGTTATAGTGGTGGTCTTCAAGCGCAGGAGATCCCCTGCGGAGGTACAAAGGCCCATCTCCGCTCCCAAAAGACCGGAAAGGATCAAGGTGGGCGGAGCTGCCATGAGACCAGCTCCTACCCAGGCACCAGTTGCTGGACCGAAAGGTAAGGGGCATGTCCTCGATGAGGGATTCGGTCCTTCCTATTACAGACCCGAGAAGGCCTCCAAGAAGAAGGGTGACAAGAAGAGGTCAGGGACCGAGGGACCGCCCCATAGTGAAGAGACCGCTGGATATGAAGGTCCACCCCCCGTCATTATGCCGGATACGGGCATTGGAACGGTTGACGAGGCAGTGCCGCCTCCAGAGACAAAAGGACCGGAACTACCGGTCGATGGCATACCTCCTGCGTCCGAGGTCGATGAGATCGAGGCTTGGGGTGGAGAAGGGGTCGAATCGCTCGAGGAGCTGGAAGAGCTCGAGGAGGTAGAGGAATGGGGGGATTGAAGAGGCTCTCAAGGGAGGAGCAGCTGCAAAAGTTCGGCAGGTACGGCCTCCAACCATATGATTGGATAGAAGATGGTAAACTGATGGCATCCGTCTATCCGACAGGTCCTGAATACCTAATATATCTCAGGTTGAAGGAGGGGATACGGTTCTGCATCGATCTGGCAGAGGCCCCCTGGCCCATCGATTGGTCGGAGAGGTCCAAGGTCAATTACCTTCACATCCCGATACTGGATATGGGCATCCCGACAAAGGAGCAGGTCCGTCAGGTCATCAGGGCAATAGATGATTTCGACGGACCAGTGATGCTCCACTGCGCTGCCGGTCTCGGTCGCACTGGGACCATGATAGCCCTCTACCTTGCGGAAAAGGGGCATTCCGGGGAGTCGGCGATAGGTGTCGTTAGGTCAAGGAGGCCTGGCTCCGTCCAAACCTCTGAGCAGGAGAGGATAGTGATGGAATGGGCGGGGAACCGGAGGTGGAGAGAACGGATGCAGTGATCCTTGCCGGGGGTTTTGCCAAGAGGATGTGGCCTCTGACGAAGGACAGGCCCAAGCAGCTGCTCCCCATTGCCGGCAGACCGATGCTCTCGTACACACTGGACAGGCTCGTCCGGACAGAAGGTATAGGGAGGATATTCGTCTCTACGAACGAGGCTTTTTCTGACCAGTTCCGAACTTTCCTGGAAGCTTACCCTGAGGGGAGGGTGGAGCTTTTCATAGAACCGTCCCCTTCGGAGGAGCAGAAGCTCGGCGCCATAGGGGGATTGGGCCATCTGATAATGGTGAAGGGCCTCAAGGAAGATACCATGATCGTGGGGGGGGACAATCTATTCGAGTTCCCTCTCATCGATCCTATCAGGGCGTTCAGGGAGAGAGGCATCGACCTGGTCGCGGTCCATGACGTTGGTACAATGGAGCGGGCAAGGCTCTATGGCATAGTGAAGGTCAACGATGACGGAACGATAAGGGAGTTCCTTGAGAAACCTGATGACCCTCCAACCACCCTGGCAGCGACGGCCCTCTACGTCTTTAGGTCCGATACCATGGGGCTCGTGAACGGATATCTGGAAGAGGGCGGGAAGAGGGATGCCCTGGGACATTTCATAGGATACTTGATAGGAAAGAGGAAGGTAATGGCATGGCAGGGGCCTGGAAGATGGTTCGATATCGGGTCCTTAGAGGTCTATCGGGAAGCTGATGAATACCTCTCCGGCCGTTGTTGAGACACCCTTCGGGGAATTGGACCGCAGATTTCAAATCGTAAGGATGCTATTCGAAGACGAGTGCGTTCATGGACCTTAAGGACATAGCATACCGTGCCGGGCTCATCTTCGCGGCGTTCCTTCTAGCAGGTATCTTCGCCCAGCAGCTCGTTCATATATCATCTCGAGCGGCTGATGGACAGGTCCAAGATACGGTCGATGCGCTCAGGAAGGCCGTGGGAATGCTCCTATCCTCATCAGAGGGCTCTAGCCTTATCGTATCCTTCGGCATCGAAGGGGGGTATGGCGAGAACGCGCTCCAACTCCCTGGGAGGTTCGATGGCGAGAGCTATCGTTTGGAGTTCCTCCCCGGACTTCTGGCCCTCAAGTGGGCTGGGGGAAGGGAAGTTGTCATTGAGGACAGTTCCATAGTTCCCTGCCACCCTCCGGTCAAATCCCAACCCATCAATGCAACTCAGCTCGACGCGATAATGGAGTGCGCTACGGGTTTCAGACCTATGACCCCCTGCAGGCTCCAGCTATCGCGCCCCGTAGGGGCTCAGGGATCACTTTTCGTCAACGGCCTGGATGATGCGATCACAGACCCCTTCATGAACCTTTCAAAGCTCCTTTTTTCCTCTCCTTCTCCCTACCCGGGCAGCTTCGATGAGGTCAGTGTGAAAGCTCCCTTCGGAGCACATATCAAGGAGGACCTGCTGATATTCCTCGGGGACGATGATGCAGGTTCGGAGGGTCCGGACTCGCCCGTACCCTTCGTGATCCCGGCCCGGTCCAGTATTGAGACCGATGGGAAAGAGGCCCTACCCCCAGGGTCCGTCATGGTCCTTAGGAGGGAAACCCTTCTTCAACCGGATGGGAACTGCACGGTCCTGACGAGATTATGGTTCAATCCCCCTCGCGGATGGACATCCTGAGGAGCCACAGGTCGGATATCGTTCCAACAGATGCAAGGTCATAGAACAGGGAGACGATGGAGCTCGGGCACTCCATTATGTAAACCCCACCGTAAACGGACCACGAACCGACCTCCATCCCCAATAATCTGAGGGGCAAGGCCATGTTGAACCCACCCACTATGCCCATCGTAAGCGAATCGGGTATCTCGACACCGGGCGGGGCCATCTTCGATAGGGGCACCGGGGTCTCGACCTGTGAGAATACCAGAAGCTCGACGAAGCAGTCCTCCAGGATATCGATGGGGAACGCGACAAAGCTCCCGGACCCTGCCCCGGACATCAGGTCCATCATGAAGGCCTTGATGTTGAGGTAGAGCCATTCCATAAGGTCGGCTACCGCATCCCCGAGAGCGATGAAGGACAATTCCAACCCGAACCCTCCAGACCCCGATGCGTCCTCTATCTCGATGTGGATGAACAGCCTGACATCCATGACGAGCTCCCTGATGACCGAAACCAGCCTTTCAACGAAAAGGTCTATGGCCCTCTCCACAAGATGGACCACCATCTCGAAGGATACTGGATAGAGGGAAGTTGCCTCATCGTACGCCTCCTTGAGGGAATCCATGGCTATGGAGAAGATGAGCGAAGAGAGACCGAGCGGTATGCTCCCGCCATTGGAAGCTCCCGGGGTCCCCTCTGTCCAACGAAGGACGCCATAACCGTCCCTGTCCCTTGAGATGGAACCGGACCTGACATCCTCGGTCTCGATATCGTCCAGTAATTCGCCCGAAGGTGACCTGAGCAGGACCCGAAGCGCTCCGCTCGATGGTAGGGGTCCGGGACATCTGAGCAGGTTCTCACGGGTCAGGCGCACCTCCTTGAAGATGGTCGGGCCGCCTCTGACCTCCCATGAACAGACTGTGCGCCCTCCTCCGTCCTGGAGCTCGACAGTGCATCCATGGACGGGCAAGAGCCTTGGATCGAAGATCTCGACGGAGGTCAGGTTCTCACCATCGAACCTGGCCTCGTTCAGATGGGGCGCAATCTCGTCGGGCCTCATGTAGCGTATCCTCAGTCCAGCATCTATCACCGCCTGTATCCCAAGGATGGGTATGGGGACCATTATCTCCACCCCCAGGCTTCCCTTTAGCGATATCTCGAGCGATCTGTACTCGTTCAGCGCGGGGCAGGCGAACGAGAACCTGATGTCCCTTGTGGCCTTGAGGACCCCTTCTATGGAGACCATATGAGGCAGGGTCAACATGTAAGGGTCCAGAAGGACCCTGACATAGAGCGGCCCTTTGTCGTAGGTCACGTTTCCGAAGAAAAGGACGTAATCGCCCTCCCTTGTTATCTGGAAGGCGCCCTTCAACCCTATGGACGGAACTGAGAACATAACACCGAGCAGAGTGCCGTTCTCTCCCATCAGGGCTTTCCGGTAGGAGAGAAGCTCGATCCTTGCTCCTGCAATGTCCAATCCCAGCTCGAGCTCATCTATGCCGAGGAGGTCAAGTGCAAGGGTGATAGTACCCTCAATGCCGAGCTCCATCAGTTCGCTCAGTACGTCCTTGAGCGCCTCCCTCAGCGACCGTGATAGGTCAAGGGTCACATTGGATAGGACCCTTGCCATCTCGGCCATGTCCAGGTCCTTCCCCGATAGTATGTCCCTTATGATGGGTGGGACCTCGTTGAGGGACCCAAGGGTGCCCCCAAGGAGGTCTGTCGAACCGTTCAGGAGGACATCAAGCGCTTGACCGACGGCCTCCCCTGCGACATCGGTAACCTTGTCCAGGAGAGTTCCCGTTCCCGTGTAGGCACCCCCTTCCATCTCCCACGGGGATGAGACCTCTAGCGATAGTCCTATGTCAACGGGCAAGGACAGCTCGAGGAAATGGCCGCTTCGGCCTTTTTCCCATAGCGAGAGCATGTAGTTAGCGGTGAAGAGGACCGAATATCCGGTCCTGTAAGCTGGAGCCTCCTCCTCAGGGTCGGTCGAGCGGAGCCCGTCCTCCGCCTCGACGGATGCGGTCCAATCATTGTCCCTGATGATCCTGGTCTCAAGGGAGATGCCGTCCTTGGAAGGCCCGTTATGCCTAGGAACGGCTATGGATGAATTGGCCCCCGCGGGTGCAAGGACCCTGCTCCCAAAAATGGAAAGGCCTCCAAGGAAGCGCTCCTCCAGCTCTCGGATAGTACCGTTCAAGAGCTCCCCTATCCATTCCTCGAGCATGTTCCTTGTGAAGGGCAGGATGGAAGGCCCCCTTGAACCGGACCTGTTCAATGTTCCGGTAAGGGCCGCTCGGACGACCCCTGGGTCCCTGCCGTCGCTACCCGTTCCCAGCTCCCTAGACTTGATCGTATCGAAACTCTCTGAAACGGCCTGTTCAACGGCCTCGAGCAGCGGACCGTAACCTGGGCCATCATCGCCGATAGTCATCCCCAGCTCGAGCAGTTTTTGATCATCATCAAGGACCACTGAAATATCCTTCGATGGACATACCGTTATCTGGTCCCTGTGCCAGTAGATGATATCTTTGGAATCCAGATATGAAGAACGCGAGATGACCGAGCCTTGGGAGAGGACAAGCGGTAGAGCCGCCGAAAAAGCACCATCCTCCTGTCCCTCCCTGTCCACCAGTCTGTCATATTCCTGCAGGAGCCAATCTGCCAGCCACCTTCCCAATGTGGACCTGTATGCGCCCCTCTCCCCGGAGATGTCAAGGTAAATAATGGAATCCATCACTTCGTCTGATAGTGTATCCACCAGTGACCCCACGGCATCCATGCTCAGCAGGGCTGCAAGGGAGAAGGTTTGCTCCTCGGAGCATAGGGGCGGCAGGTCATCCAAGGACCAACCGGTCCAAACATCCTGCCAGAGCCCACCCCCGTTCTCGGATAGATAAGATAGCAGAGAGCCTATGGCCTCCTCCACAGCCCTCCTTCCGAGCCCTATGAGCTCATCCTCGGTCACTCCATCTCCCTTGGAGGATGTGCTGCCCAATAGTCCCATAAGCTCGAGCCTGGTATCATTGTCGGCCAATATGTCGATCGGTACGAAAGCAGGCCTCAGTCCATTTATGGTGTAATCGATACGTACCGTGTACTTATCGCACCTGTACCCCAGGAACATATCGTCAGGATCGAAGTAATCTGCTTTGGAATGCTGTGTCCCGTTGGCCGAGAGGTATATGAGGTCCTCGTCCCCAAGGGTCGAGAGATATACCTGGACCTCCCTTGAGAAGGCTGGGAGGACAAGTTCCGGGAATCCATCCAAATGCTGCTCTTCCCATGTGACACCCCCGGAAAAAAAGGGCGACATCAAGAAGCCTCCTTCGGGAATGCTCAGACCGCCCTCTTCGAGCAGTCCCGTTATCATCGAATCGAGCGCTGCCTCGGACGAGGTTATGAGCTCTGTGCCGAAGAGCGTCCTTGTCGCGGAATTGAGACCCTCAACGGCCAGGTCCATGAGGGCCGAGAGACCGCCGACGATCTCGAGCATCCCATCCTCCCTGCCGGTGTAGTTGAGGATCCGGAAAACGAGCGTCTCGAGCGCTGCCGTGAGGAACGGCCTCAACATCCTTTCGAGCGAGGGAGGGTTGGAGCTGGAGAAGAGACCCTCTGATAGCAGAGCGACCAGCGAGGGGTCCATTGGAGAATCGGAGAGCGATATCAGAGAATAGAGGTCCGGAACCTCCCCGCCAGCTCCTGGAGCCTTTGAGAAGAGCCCCTCCGTCCTGTTCAGCAGTTCCCAGTCGGTGCACCCTAAGTGGCCCCTAGCCAGCGCACAGACGGAAAGGTCAACACAGGCTGCCACCTCCTCGTGGGTGAGTACCGGCCCTGGTACCTCACCCGAGGGGATGGACCCATCCCGGCCGTGGCCGAGCAGGGCTTTGGTCTGGGCAATGGTCTCGAGGGTGTAGGAGACTATCCTCGACAGCTCACCCGTCCGTAATGCATCGGCGAACCTGTCCCCCCTGCTCCGCAGGAGGTCGACCGGAGAGAGCCTGCCCGTCTCGACCTCTATATGGTCCCTTAAGATAAGGCCCCCGCCCGTTGACAATGCTGTGATCTCAATTGAGATGCTGGTATTCACGCCAAGGGATTCGGGTTTTGGGGCATACGACGAACCCCCACCCTCGACACTTTCGGTTATGTTCCCCCCGGATGGGCCGGTCTCGGGGACAGCTCCTTCCATGTCCGCCATCAATGGCTTCGAGTCCAGAATGACCCTCGAGGCAGTCCATCCTACCGAAGGGTCGGTCGAGTTAAGATCATTGAGCCTTTCCTTGAGCAAAGCGGCCAGTGCCCAGCTCATCTCCGATTCCACCAGGCCATAGAGCCTGAGCCCTTCGTTCTCGAGCACCTTCGTTTCAGCTGACCTCAGGCAGGATTCGTGGAGGTCAAGGATGGAAGGCCGCAGGTCGCGGAGTAGCCTGTCCATATCGGCCTTCGTCCTTGAGACCCTATATAGGTCAATTGCCCGGTCCTCATGTTCTCTCTGCATATCGAAGATGTAGGCTGCAAGCGCCCCTGTCAGGAGCAGGAGCAGAATGGCCAGGTATGCGAAGGCCTCCCTCCCCCAGATGTCGCAACAGATGCCAGTTCTCCTCAGATCACGACCTCCTTGTAGGACGCACCGCCCCTGACAAGCGGCAGAGCGACGGTCAGGGATCTTTCGTCATCGATGGAGCATCGGTGCAGGACCGCTGACCCACCGATGTCCGGGCCCATGTCATCCTCGGGCCCGATGAGAACAAGACAGCCCAAACCGTCCGGTGTGCGGGCTAGCACTTCCATCAATGGGCAGCCATCATCTAACGGCCCGCCCTCAAGCACCAGTGCATCTGACCCGGTCCATATGATGCATAGAGGCAGCTCATCGTCCGAAAGCTGATGGATGAAAGGGCCTCTTCCAGCTTCCATCTCGTACACCAGAATGCATGATGCGATGCACCCGGCCTGTATCGTCCGCAGCTCGAAGAGGTTCTTGCCCCCATCATGGTGCTGTCCGGTGGATATGGAGAAGGCGGATATCAGAAGGGAGGCCGAAACAAGGAGCATGAGGGAAAGATGGGTCTCCATCCCACAACAACATAGGACCTTTCTCATACCCCTCCCTCCGTTCTGAAGACGGTCAGCGTCCCAGGTTTGATAACACCATCTATCATGATGAGCACAGTCATTGAACGGACAGTGGAACATGGTTCGAGGCCAGTAGCGTTCCCCGTATACCTTCCATCCGTGAAGAGGCAGCTCTCGGACCATTCCCTGGTCGAAAGGACAGCGACCATTTCGCCATCGGTCCCGGTCGTTCGACCAGTTAGATGGCTCCCTTCCATAGGGGATGTCAGGACCCCGTCGTCGTCCGGATCGAACCCGGGCCAATCCAGAAGTGACCTCACATCCTCTGCCGAGACATCGTTCCCCCTCCCTGGACCATCCTCTTCGATGATGGATGATAATAACAATGCCAATGAGGCCGCAAGCATGATAGCGACCGCAAAGCCTATGAGGTCCGCCTGGGGAGATAGGGACCCTTCGCACTCATTCCCCATCGGTCCGATATAGTTCTGAGATATTATAAAAGGTTCCTCAGAGGGGCAAGCATGACGGATTTCGATCCGACTAATTTCCCAATTTCGATATGACCATTATGTACTTTCTACCAATTTCCCTGAGTGCCAGTGCATATTGGGAACAGTTATCGTCCTCTTCCTCATCATCCAATGGAGGCTCCTCAACGTTCTCAACGAAGACCCAATCGCAAATCGAGCAGGAATCGAGCCTAAGCTTGCCCATGGAGGACCTCATGAGCTCCTTTCCACAACCAGGGCATAATGAATCAGCCTCAGAGGTCTTGCCTCCCTTCGAGAGTACTTCCTCGCTCATCGCAGGGTCGACCTTGAACCCTAGTCCACCGCAGATGGAGCACCTGTAAAGAGGGACCTCCCCGTAGATCCATACCTCTAGGTGCTTCCCGCAGAGAGGGCATTTCATGTCGGGGGACGAAAGGACCCTGGATATGCATTCATCCGTCGTCAAACAGGTCACCGGAGAGGGAGGAGCCAATATGGGGGATATGACATTGTCACCTATCATGTCAGGCACATTCGTCCATCCTACCTCTCACTCTATAAATACCATATCGGGTCTTTCAGACCGTGGAGCAAAAGGAAGGACACATCGTCCATCCCCTCATCAAAGAATTTGCCATCAAGGCGAGGGACTACCAGATCGATATCGCCAGGACAGCACAGATAAGATCGACCCTTGTCGTGCTCCCGACCGGCCTGGGGAAGACGATCATCGCCCTCTTCCTTATGGCCGAGAGGTTGATGGACCCTCGTTCCAGTGTCCTCATGATGGCCCCCACCAAGCCGTTGGTGGAGCAGCACCGCTCCTTCCTTTCCGAGATGCTCCCGGGTCTTACGATCTGCATGTTGACCGGTGAGGTCCCGCCCGAGAGGAGGAAAGAGGAGTACATGACGAACCGTATCGTGGTGACCACGCCTCAGGTGGTAAAGAACGATCTGATCTCCGGGGAGTTCGATATCTCATCGTTCTCCACCCTGGTAGTAGATGAAGCGCACAGGGCGGTGGGTGACTATCCTTACCCGTTCATTGCTGGGGCCTTCTATGGGAAGCACCCTGACGGATTGCTCCTTGGCCTCACCGCCTCGCCGGGACATGACCCATCAAGGATCCATGAGGTCTGCCGCAACCTAGGGATAGAGAACATAGAGGTGAGGGTGGACTCGGACCCCGATGTCAGACCCTACGTTCAGGATATGGACGTTACAACGGTCAAGGTTGAGGTCTCCCAGGGGATGCGGACCGTCATCCAGATGCTTGAGAGGATGTTCCTGGAGCGGATATCGAAGCTCCAGAGGATGGGGGTCCTCAGAAAGGGATCGGTCACGAGCGTAAAGGAGCTCATAGGGGCCGCTCACAGGATCCAGGAGATGATAGTCAAGGCACCAAAGGAGGGCGGGGCCTACTACCAGGCCATGTCGGTCCAGGCCCAGGCCATGAAGGTCGCTCACGCCCTGGAGCTGGCCGAGACCCAGGGTACCGAGGCATTGTACCAGTACATGGACAGGTTGCTCAAGGAATCGTCCGCTCCGAGCTGTTCGAAGGCAACGAGGTCCGTGGTATCGGACCAGGCCTTCGGAATGGTGCTCAACAAGGTTGGAGCGTTGAGGGGCGAGCCACATCCCAAGCTTGAAGCGGTGGTGAGGTTCATCAGACAGCAGCTGAGGGAGGACCCCGCTTCAAGGATCATAGCGTTCACCCATTACAGGGATACCGCCACCATGGTGCTCTCGAAGCTCAAACCCTTTGAGGGGATGGGTATAAGAGCGGTCAGGTTCGTGGGTCAGGCCACAAGGGATGATGATACGGGGCTGTCCCAGAAAGAGCAGAAGGCCGTCCTTGACCGCTTCAGGGAGGGCGATGCCAATGTTCTCATTGCCACTTCCGTCGCCGAAGAGGGTCTGGACATTCCCGGGGCCGACCTGGTGATATTCTACGAGCCCGTCCCCTCCGAGATCAGGACCATACAGAGGCGTGGCAGGACCGGCCGTCATTCGGCCGGAAAGGTCATAGTCCTCGTGAGCAAGGAGACCAGGGACATTGCATATTCCTTCTCGGCCAGAGATAAGGAGGCAAGGATGGAGAGACAGCTCCTATCCCTCAGGAGGATGCTTTCCAGGATGCCACTTCCGACCAGAGAGAGAAAATCCCCTTCCCCTCTCCTTGATCAGAGGAACCCAACAACGCTCGATTCGTTCTCTCTCCCTGAGCCAGCGCCCATCGCTCAAGGTGGGCTTGAGATAACCGTTGATCACAGAGAGATGAGCTCGACGGTTGTGGAAGAGCTCATCCGCTCGGGCGTAAAGATAAGGCCGGCACAGCTGGATATAGGCGATTATTTGCTCTCGGACCGCGTTATCGTCGAGAGGAAAACTGTACAGGACCTATCGGATTCTCTCATAGACGGCAGATTGTTCGAACAGCTTTCAAGGGCAAGGGAGGGGTTCGAGAGGCCTTTGATGATAGTCGAGGGCGATGATTTGTTCAACAGGAGGAACATAGCCCGCAGTGCATTGATGGGCGCCTTGGCCTCGATCACCGTTGATTTCAATGTACCTGTGATAATGACAAGGGACCCTACGGAGACCGCGGGACTTCTCCAGGCGATTCTAAGGAGGTCGGGTCCCACAAAAGGACCCCGAAGGGGCAGGGGCAGGTCCAAGGGCGGCTCCATGATGGACCAGCAGCTCGGGGTCCTGTCATCGCTTCCGGGAATTTCCAATGTTACGGCCAAAAAGCTCCTATTCAGGTTCGGTTCGTTGAGAAGGGTCCTTGCTGCATCCGAAGAGGAGCTCCTTCAGATCGATGGGATAGGAAAGGTCAAGGCAAGGGAACTTTCATCGCTTCTAGATTCGGACATCGGTCCTACAGATGAGGCCCAAATAGATGGACCATCTGAAAAAAGTACAGTCGAAAAACTGTAGTTAATGGTCTCAAAGGACCATCGGGGGAACGGTTGCTCAGGAGTTATGCTCTATGACCTCGGTCTCGACATCGTACGGACCTTTGGACTTCTTCTCCCAGCTAGGGGTGCCTGCATCTTCCCAGTGTGGCCTCTTACCGATATCTACGTCCATCACCTGGGTCCTTTTGAGCTCGTCGGGCGTGGCCATGAAGCTGATCTCCTCCAGATTACCGAAGGATTCGACCTTCTCCGACCGTTCCTCCTTTTTCTTGGGAACCACCATGAACGGATTGTCCATTTCCTCGGGCATATAGAACCCCATCATACATTGGACTGGTCGATATTTAATACTGACCGTTCGAGTTAAATAGGCACCATGGTGCTGACCGCCTTCCAGATGAAGAATGTTAGATCGTAGTGATGTTTCGGTTACATGATGTTACACCGAGCTACCGGATTCAAGGGTATAGGGTATATCTTTGTATGATCTCAGAACATCCAGGGTCCATGCCATGTTCTCGCCCAGTACCCTCATGGTCTCCATTCCTTCGGCATCGTCCCTCACATCGCCCGGGTCCCTTCCCACACCAATGTTCCAGTAAGAAGAGCCTGGCACTATCATCTGCATTACAAGGAGGAAATCCATAAGGGCGTTGAATGTGGTCATTCCGCCCGCCCGTCTGACCGCAACGACAGCGGCACCTATTTTCCTCTTGAGCAGGGAATCGTTGGCCTTTGAGACCCTTCCGACCCTGTCCATCAATGCTTTCATCGAAGGTGTGACATTCGCCATGTACACTGGTGAGCCCAGTATGATACCGTCCGCACCCTTGAGCCGTTCGATGATATTGTTCACACAGTCGTCCTCAATGGCGCATCTGCTGTTCTTCATCTTGAAGCATGTTCCGCAGTCCGTGCAGCCTTTGATATCAATTCCAGATAGCTGTACGAGCTCGGTCTCGATGCTGTTCGACCGTAAAACCTTGAAGACCTCTTCCATGAGAATGGCAGTGTTACCGTCCCTCCGCGCACTCCCATTTATCCCGATGACCTTCATCGCACTCGCTCTTCCAGACATATCTGCCTAAGGAGCTTGAGATAATATATTTAATCGTTACCCGGTCATTCTTCATGATCGATAATGTTAGCGAACGGTCCGATATCGTTTTCACTTTTGACTTTCTGGCTTGAAGTCCAAAGAGACGGAGTTGATACAGTACCTCAACCCTGCAGGTCCAGGTCCATCATCGAAGACATGCCCCAGATGTCCTTTGCACCTTGCGCACATGACCTCGGTCCTGACCATACCATGGCTTCTATCGGTCTCAAGCAGTACATTGCCATTCACCATTACCTCTTTGAAGCTGGGCCAGCCGGAGCCCGAGTCGAACTTGTCCTTGGATGAGAACAGGACATTGCCGCAGGCGGCACAGTTGTAGGTCCCCGTTCCTTTGTTGTGGAGGAGCTTTCCGGAGAAGGGTCTCTCGGTCCCTTTTCTTCGCAAGACATCATATTGTTCGTACGTTAGCCTGGACTTCCATTCTTCCTCCTTGATAACTGTATCACCGGTCGAACTGTGCATATGGAGGGCAATCACCTGATGGAACAAGACCATTGCCCCATAAAGGTAAGGGTTCTGTTCAAACCTTTTTTTATTAATAATAATTAATATTAGTATATATGTGAATAAATTGCTTTTGAAGAGTATACGAACGTTGATACCTTTTAATATCTAGAGCTAGTTTAACCGCCGGTATTCGGAGGGCACCGTTCAGAGTCTGGTTCAAGGCTTTTAAGAACGATGCTCCAGGTCCGATGCCCGCGTCATACCATAGGAGGAAACGAAATGGCAGGTCAATTCTTAGTAGATGAGTTCATGAACGGAGTTGCGGCCCGGAACCCCGGTGAGAAGGAGTTCCATCAGGCCGTGAAAGAGGTTGCAGAATCGGTAGAGCCCGTGTTGAAGAAACACCCGGAATATTTCAAGGCCAGGGTCCTTGACAGGATCGTCGAACCCGAGAGGCAGATCATGTTCCGGGTCCCCTGGGTCGATGACAGGGGGGAGGTCCAGCTCAATCGCGGGTTCAGGGTGGAGTTCAACTCCGCCATAGGCCCCTACAAGGGCGGCCTCAGGTTCCACCCGTCGGTCTATCTTGGGATCATCAAGTTCCTTGGTTTCGAGCAGATATTCAAGAACTCGCTCACCGGACTGCCGATGGGCGGCGGAAAGGGCGGTTCCGATTTCAATCCCAAGGGGAAGAGCGATAATGAGGTGATGAGGTTCTGCCAGTCCTTCATGTTCGAGCTGTTCAGGCACATCGGGCCCAACACCGACGTCCCTGCAGGAGATATTGGGGTCGGCGGAAGGGAGATAGGCTACATGTACGGTGCCTACAAGAAGATAACCAACAGGTTCGAGTCCGTCCTCACGGGCAAGGGCATAAACTGGGGAGGCTCCCTCGCCAGGCCCGAAGCGACAGGCTACGGTGCCGTCTATTTCACGGAAGAGATGCTGAAGACCAGAAAGGATTCCTTCAAGGGTAAGACCGTGGTGATATCCGGCTCCGGTAATGTTGCCCAATATGCCGTCCAGAAGGCGACGCAGCTCGGAGGCAAGGTCGTTACGCTATCCGATTCCGACGGGTTCATCTACGACCCCAGCGGAATAACCGGTGACAAATGGAAGTTCATAATGGAACTGAAGAACGTCAAGAGGGGAAGGATCAAGGAGTACGCTGATAAGTTCAAGGTGGAGTACCATGACGGTCAGAGGCCCTGGTCCATCCCTTGTCAGATCGCCCTGCCCTGCGCCACGCAGAACGAGATAGACATAAACGATGCCAAGAAGCTGGTTGATAATGGATGCTTCGCCGTAGCGGAAGGGGCCAACATGCCATCCACTCCAGAGGCCGTCGAGCACTTCATTGCCAATAACGTCCTCTTCGGGCCGGCCAAGGCCGCGAACGCAGGTGGTGTGGCAACCTCCGGTCTCGAGATGTGCCAGAACCATATAGGCATCTCCTGGCCATTCGAGGAGGTCGATAGGCAGCTCCATCAGATCATGGTGAACATCCATAAGAACAGCTGGGATGCCGCGGAGAAGTACGGTTCCAAGGGGAACCTGGTGGTGGGTGCCAACATCGCCGGTTTCGTCAAGGTCGCAGATTCGATGCTGGACCAGGGCGTCATCTGAGCGATCAAGTGAAAAGGACCACCCGGCCCCTCGGGACCGGGTGGTAACATTTTGTCTCAAATACTTATCGTTTTTTTCATCCATGTCACTTTTTTTAGTCGTTTATACCCCTAATGAAAATAAAATGAATAAATATAAATACATACATGAATTGAGCAGACCTGCCCGTCAGGGCACCACCATAAATGGGGCGATACGCTTGGCCGAAAAGGGATTCAACGCATACAAGATGGCCCAGTCGCAGTTCGATGCCATAGCAGAGAAGCTCGGACTCGATGAGGCCACCAGGGGACTGCTCAGGGAACCGCTCAGGGAATACCATTTCTCCATCCCCGTCAGGATGGACGATGGGAGCTACAAGGTCTTCAGGGGCTTCAGGGTCCAGCACAATGATGCCAGGGGTCCGTGCAAAGGCGGTATCAGGTTCCACCCTCAGGAGACAGCCGATACCGTCAGAGCGCTTGCCATGTGGATGACCTGGAAATGCGCGGTGGCGGACATACCTCTCGGCGGCGGAAAGGGCGGTGTCATATGCGATCCTCACGACATATCGCTCAGAGAGCAGGAGGCCATCTGCCGCGGCTGGGTCAGGCAGATATGGAGGAACGTGGGCTCCTTCCAGGACGTACCGGCCCCCGATGTCATGACCACCGGTCAGCACATGCTCTGGATGCTGGACGAGTACGAGAAGCTGACTGGTATGAAATACCCCGGTTTCATAACCGGCAAACCGGTCGGGATGGGCGGCTCCCTGGGGAGGACCGAGGCGACAGGTTATGGCGTGGTCTATCAGGTGAGGGAAGCCCTGAAGGACCTTGAGATAGATATCAAGAAGACCACGGCTGCGGTCCAGGGCTTCGGCAACGTCGCCCAGTACACGATCGAGCTCTACCACCAGTATGGAGGAAGGACCATTTCCGTTTCCTGCTGGGACCAGACGGACAAGAAGGCATATACGTTCTTGAAAGCGAGCGGTATAGACCTTGGCCAGCTCAGGTCCATCACCGACAGGTTCGGCTCCATAGACAAGGTGAAGGCCAAGCAGGCTGGATACGAGGTCCTGCCCGGAGATGACTGGATAAAACAGAAGGTCGACATCCTGTTCCCGGCAGCTCTCGAGAACTCCATAACCAAGGAGAATGTGGACCTCATCGATAAGAAGGTCAGGCTCATAGGCGAGGGAGCCAACGGCCCCACGACCCCGGATGCCGACCAGGTCATAAACTCAAGGAAGATCATGCTCATACCCGATTTCTTGGCGAACTCCGGCGGTGTGACCACTTCCTACTTCGAACAGGTCCAGTGCAACATGAACTACTACTGGCCCAGGGACGAGGTGCTTGGAAAGCTGGACGAGAAGATGACATTTGCCTTCCACTCGGTCCTCGACCTCTCGAAGAAGAAGAACATCCCCATGAGGGATGCGGCCTACATGATAGCCATATCAAGGGTGGCCGAGGCCTGCCACCTCCGCGGTTGGGTCTGAAGTAAAAGGTAATTATCCACCGGTCCCTTTACCCGTTCCACCAACGGCTGGGAAAGGATGAGCACGAGCGGCGGACCCGAGGAAGGACCATCGAACACATCTTCAGCTTCAAAGCTGCCTGAGGGCCATTTGGCCCAGTTTGGCAGTTCAGGACGGTCATATAACCGGATGGTCCTCCTGGTGGGGACGCCCTATGATATATTCTCCCTAGATGAGGAGCACAGGCTCCAGGATGTCATGAGGAGGGAGTATTCCTGCAGAGACCTGGGTTACGTGCCGGCAATTGACATGGCATCGGACCTAGACCAGGCCTACAAGATGGTCAAGAGGACAAGGTATGACCTCCTGGTATTGTTCAAGCCCTCACCCGGCCCTGCTGAGCCTCAGGTACTCCAAAGTATAAGGTCCGAGAATCCCTCTCTTCTGGTCGCGTGCATCATTTCGGCAGGGACAGAGCGCGACAGGATGTCCATCCAGTCCATGTTGGACTGCGACATCCGCCTCTCGTGGGAGGACGATGTGGACCTATTCCCTGCTCTTCTGACCCTTGCAGATGACCTTTCTTTCATCCGACGGTCGTCGGGAAAGGTCCCTCCTCGCTCCGCGATCATCATACTGGAAGAAGAGCTCAGGTCATTCTCACGGATATTGATAGGTGCTCACAAGGCTGTATGGGACCTTACCCTAAGGAACATGCAACAGGCCCTGTCCCAGGAGGAGCGGTTGGAAAGGACATCCAGGAGACCAATCATCATAGGTCCCCCTTCAAAGCCCGGAGAAGGCCTCCCACCTTGGGTTAGGATATCATGTGTCTTTGCCCCCTCCCTGATGCGGGATGATGTGCAATTGTCCCTGCTCCGTGACCATGGAGGGGCACTGGTGCTCTCCAGGGAGGACCTGGCCGCTGGAATTCCCGAACGGCAGATGATAGGCAAATTCCTCTACAATGCCCTGGGTATGGACCCCCCGGTCATAGGACAGGGTGAGAGCGTGGGACCGATGAGGGTAGAGGACCTGAGGGACCTGGAGATAGTCATTGGCACCCTTCCCTCCGACAACCTCCGGGACGTCCTGCGGGAGGGGGCGGTCCGGAGATGGCTCATGGGAACGGGGGAGGTCGAACTGTCGGACCTTCTCCGCACCATCGGAGAGCAGGTGACGGTCACGGACAGAGATAGGGATACGATCGTTGCAGCGGTCCGGAGGAGAAGGTACAGAGGGTCCGGAACTTCGATGATGAGCTATGACCGGACCAACGACAAGGTGGGGGTTCTCTTCTCCAAGATTGGCAGTGGAGCGATGGGCGGCAAGGCAAGGGCGCTCCATTTCATGGGCAAGCTCCTGGAGGCGGAGTTCCATGACAAGGGATATGAAGATATTATGGTCAGGATACCGCGTACCGTTGTGATATGCACCGATATGTTCGAGAGGTTCCTTTCGGAGAACGGACTTACCTACACGGAGCTCGAACGCCTTCCGGACGAGAGGATCGTCCAGACATTCCTCTCATCGGACCTCCCCCCTATCCTCCTAGGGGACCTTCGCTCCATCCTGGATGAGCTGGACGGACCCATAGTGATAAGGTCATCCAGCCTTCTGGAGGATGCCCTGTTCCAGCCCTTCGCTGGCATATACGCCTCCGTGATGCTATCTAACAGCCAGATGGAGAGGGACCAGAGGTTCCAGAATCTCTGCACTGCGGTCAAGTACGTGTATTCATCCACATACCTCTCAAGGGCGAGGGCCTACATCAGGTCCACAGATAACGACCCTTCCACCGAGAGGATGTCCGTGATGGTCCAGGAGGTGGTCGGCAAAAAGAGGGGCGACCATTTCTATCCAGCGTTCTCGGGCGTGGGAAGGTCGTTCGATTACTGGCCTCAGGGGGACTGCATAGCATCAGATGGATGCGCGAACATGGCCGTCGGTCTGGGGAAGATCATCGTGGATGGCGGCGCAAGCCACAGGTTCTGCCCGGTGCACCCACGTTCCAGAGCTGTCGCATCATGCTCGGAGAGATTGGCATCATCTCAGAGGAGGTTCTTTGCGGTCAGGTCGTTCTCAAGGGTCAAGAAGACGGATTTCGGTGAGGACAGCCAACTGGTCCTTCTGGACATCGATGAGGCAGATGGGCACGGCATCCTGGAACTGGCCGCCTCTACCTATTCTACGGAGAACGACAGGTTCTACCCCGGGATTGGAAGGGACGGCCCTCGGGCGATTGACCTTGCACCCATACTCGAAGAGGGGGCCTTTCCGCTGGCCCCGCTGATAAAGAAGGTCCTGGATATGGGCCAGAGGGCTTTAGGCAGTCCGGTAGAGATCGAGTTCGCCCTGGAATTGGAGGAAGGGAGGCCTGTTTTCCACCTACTTCAGATGCGTTCTATGGTGGCTCGGGGAGGGGGCCACACAGTGGAGGTAGGATCTGGCCCCGGTAAGGTCATTCTCGAGTGTTCGAGGTGTCTAGGCAACGGTATCAACCGGCTCAATGATATCGTTCTGGTGAAGGACAGGGAGCTCGGTGATGGACCCACCGCTGCCATACGCAGGGAGGTTTCGAAGATCAATTCCCAATTGCAGGAGGAGGGCAGGGACTATATGCTCATAGGCCCCGGTCGGTGGGGAAGCTGCGACCCATGGCTCGGCATCCCGGTCTCCTGGAACGACATATCGGGGGTGAAAGTGATATTGGAGACCCCCGCTGATGGAAGGCCCATCGATCCCTCCCAGGGTTCCCATTTCTTCCAGAACATAACATCATTGGGACTGGGCTATATGATGCTATCCACCGATGAGGACAAAAAGGCCGATTGGGGACATCTTCTGGAAAGCTTCACCATAAAGGAGCATGGGCCGGTCGTCCATCTGAGATCTTCCGAACCGATCGAGGTCCGGCTCGATGGCAGGATAGGGAAGGGGGCTCTGCTCCTCTTAGGACAATTTGAGAACAAGGACCTGGGAGCAGTAGGTAAGGCCAGGTGAGCGCTGTGATGATAGGGGAGGTATGGTATGAACGATAGAGAGTACGAACGGACCGGGGTCCAGGATCCGGGAGCGACCCCTTACGGCCCTGATGAGAAGGGACAGAACATCGGCCGCACCGTCATAGAGCTCAGGGAGAGGATGAAGGAGCTCAACTGCATCTATGAGGCCTCCGAGATACTTCAGAGAGAGAAGGACGACATCTTTGAGGCCATGGCGCAGCTTGTCAGGATCCTCCCGCTAGCGATGAAGTACTCGGAGGATGCATGCGCTAGGATACGGATAGAGGGAAAGGAGGCCACATCGGAGCCCTTCCTCGAGACGGAGTGGGTCCTCAGGGAGGGCATCACGGTAGATAACAGGTTCGGTGGGACCATAGAGGTATTCTACCGCATCAACAAACCGACCGAGGACATTGGCCCGTTCCTCAAAGAGGAACTCAAGCTCCTTCGTGTTATATCCGAAAGGTTGGGCAAGTACCTTGAGCATTACCGCTCGTCCGCCGAGCTGGTGAGGTACAGAGAGCAGCTGAAGGACCTGCTGTCCGCTGACAGTTCAGGGTTCTCCAACCTCGTCGAGGTACAGAAGAACAAGGAGGAGGAATGGAGGATGGTGCTCGACATCCTCAAGAAGACCAATCCCTCCACGCTCTTCAGGATGAGCAGGAAGATGATGTACTTCCTCTCCCATTCGAAGAACGAGAGCCTCGAAAACCTCATGAACCTTATCAGACCCTCGGATATGTCCGACGGTCAGATAGAATCCAACGTTCCTAACCCAAGGGCGGACCTGAAGGCCCTTGACAAGGTGCAAATGGGGGTTTTCGAGATAGCCAGGCAGAGGATGTCGTCCGATGCCATCATGGAGCTCTTGACACTATGGTTGAAACAGAACAAGGTCAGACCGCTCCTTCTGGCATCTGACACCCCAAGGGTCTCATTCAAGGAGCTCAGGGACGTTATGGACCATTTCTTCTCCATACCGGCCTCTGAGAGGATACTATCACCGGAGGACGACAGGAGCATAAGGACCAACCTTGTCCGGCGCTTCCTCCTTGAACGGCCCGAGTACCTGACCGAGGCTGCCAACCAGTTCACCATAGATGATTTCAAATCGGTCCTGGGGAGCATGATCGGCCCTTCAGGGGGTTTCGGTACGGTGGGAGGGAAGGCTTCTATGGTGCTCCTTGTCGAACGGATAATCGCCCGGGAGAAGCATAAGGAACCGGACCTAAGGGAGGTGAAGTTCGCCAGGAGCTGGTTCCTGACCACCGACACCATGAGGGACTTCATCCACTACAATGCGCTTGATGAGGTGGGCCAGATAAAGTACCTGGAGCCCAACGAGATCAGGAACGAGCAGCCGTTCCTAGAGCAGGTCTTCAAGCATGGCGCCCTCCCGATGGAGATAATTTCGGGGTTAAAGGAGATCCTCAGGGAAGTACGGGACAGACCGATGATAGTAAGGTCATCCAGTCATCTGGAGGACAGTTACGGGGCGGCCTTCTCGGGGAAGTACAAGAGCCTCTTCATAGCCAATAACGGCTCGGACGAGAAGAGGCTGAACGACCTGATGGATGCCATTGCGGAGGTATGGGCATCGACGTTCGGTCCGAACCCCATCGAATATCGTAGGGAGAGAGGGATGCTCGACCTCCAGGAGAACATGGGAGTTTTCATACAGGAGGTGGTAGGCACAAGGGTGGGACCGTTGTTCTTCCCATCCTTTGCAGGGGTTGCCCTTTCCAACAACGAGTTCAGGTGGTCCCCGAGGATACAGAGGGAGGACGGCATCCTCAGGCTGGTCGTGGGCCTCGGGACCAGGGCCGTTGACAGGGTCTCGAACGATTATCCTGAGCTCGTCTCACCGTTCAGGCCGGAGCTGAGGGTGTCAAAGACCGTTGAGGAGACGTTGGCCTATTCCCAGAGGTTCATGGACGTCATAAACATGGATAAGGGGCAGCTTGAGACAGTACCTGTCGAATGGGTCCTCAAGAACTACGGAGAGGACTATCCCCTTCTGAACAGGATAGTATCCTTGTGCAGGGATGGGAACCTCATGACACCTTCCGGGCTAATTCTCGACCCGGGGAGCACTGAGATGGTCGTGACGTTCAACGGAGTGATAGAGAAGACCCCGTTCATCCGGCAGATGAGGGCCGTAATGTCCCTCCTTAAGGAAAGGCTCAGAACACCGGTCGATATAGAGTTCGCCCACGATGGAAGGAACCTCTACATCCTGCAGTGCAGGCCCCAGAGCCAGGGCAGGTTCACTAAGAAGGTCCAGCTACCCCAATCGGTCCCTCATGACCGACTTGTCTTCACGGCGAACAAGTACGTCACGACAGGGACCGTTCAGAACATCTCGTACATGGTCTATGTCGATGCCGATGGTTACGAATCGCTCAGGACAAGGGAACAGATGCTCGATGTGGCAAGGGTGGTTGGCGAGCTCAATATGACCCTCGGAAGGAGGAAGTTCATACTAATGGGCCCTGGCCGATGGGGCAGCAGGGGCGATATCAAATTGGGGGTCCCCATCCAGTACAGGGACATAAACAACACAGCACTCCTAATTGAGGTCGCAAGGAGCAAGGGGGGGTATGTCCCCGAGCTCTCCTTCGGGACCCATTTCTTCCAGGACCTTGTTGAGGCCAACATCCAGTACCTCCCGTTGTATCCCGACGATGGGGGGACCGTGTTCAACGAGGCGCTTTTCAACATATCCGAGAACCATCTGAAGGAATACGTCCCGTGGGCCTCGGACCTAGAGGAGGTCGTCCGGGTCATCAGGATAGCCGACCTATCGGGCGGAGGCAGCCTTTCTGTGGTCATGGACGGTGAGTCCGGCGAGGCCATCGCCTACATGGTCCCTCCGGACCATTCGGCCTGGAGGCAGAACAAGGTCGATGAGGTCCTCAAGGAACTGGAGCCCAGGGATTACGGGATCACCGCCATCTATCTTGTAGGCAGCACCAAGGAGGGAACGGCCGGCCCGATGTCCGATGTGGACCTCATAGTCCATTTCGAGGGGTCCAATAAACAGAAGGATGAAATGATGGCATTTTTCCTGGAATGGGACAGGAAGCTACTTGAGGAGAACAGAGAGAGGACCGGCGCATCCGCAGAGAAGCTCCTCGATATCCATATAATAAACGACCAGGACATGATAGACCGCTCTTCATGGGCGGCGCACATAACCGATCTGTACAATCCTGCTAGAAGATTGAAGCTCAGGGGCGAATGAACCTAAGGGACAAGGGTCCGTTCTATGTTGGATAGGTCGTCCGTCTCGAACCTTATGAACGAAAGCTCTGGTCCGTCGTTCGCACCGTTCAGGCATGGTGTCCTCCCCAGCCTCTCCAGGAACTTCCCGGTCATCCTGGTCGATTCGTGTATGTGGCCGTGCATGGAGAGCAGGGGTTGACGCTTCTCAATGAACTCCCTTACGGCAAGGCTTCCGACGTGCAGGTCCATAGGTGCTTGGTCCACCATGACGCCATCCATATCCACCCTGTCAAGGCAGGTATCGGATGGGGGGGCGTGGAAGAGGAAGAGGGTCCTGTCGATGTCCGGGTCATCCTCCATGGTAGCAAGGTCCTGCTTGATAGTCTCGAACAGGAGGGACCGCCTATCGGTCTCGGTCGTGAAGATGCCCTCTTCTGGAGGTATGCACCCAACGCTTGTGAACCTTGATACATCATAACGCTCCCAATCCTTGAGCATGAAGGGGGACGGGGGGACATAGGAATACCCCCTCACGAAAAGGTCTCCCAGCGGTTCCTTAGCCATGTGCACGTACCTGAAAGCTCCCTTCTCATGGCCCTTGATGAAGAGCGGCTCGTAGGACCTGGGATCGTCATTGCCCATTATGACGAAAAGCTCGGTCGGACGAGAGCTCCTCTCCCTCAGCGAGAGCGGCGTATCGATGAGCCACTTCTCGATGAAGGCACTGACATCGCCCCTTCTCGGGAGCAGGTCCCCCCCCAGGAACAATGCGTCAGGTCCCTCCCTCTCAACGAGTCCGAACAGGGCTGAGTACCTGTTCTCCCTGCCGTGCAGGTCGGACGAGAAGAAGCACCGTATTGGACCACCAACCGGGAAGGTGCACCGTCCAATGTCGTAATAATCTTAACTGCAAGGTCCGGGGGGCTCTGTGATGTCGGTCCCAGGGCCCTTACCGTGCGATCATTATGCCCGTCCCCTTCTTACCGTCTATCTTGATGGATAGACCACCTGGGGCCCTCAAGTGCAAAATGTACTTTCCCCTCCCGACCTCCGGTAGCCCAAGCAAGGATGCCCAATCCACCCTGGAGGGACCATTACCGTACCTCACTGTGAGATAAGGGATCCCCAGGGCGGTGATATTGTGGAAGAAATGGGTCCCCTGTGACGGGTCCACCCTGAAACCCTCCGTCGAATATTCCACCAGGGCCTTTGCGGATGATATCTGGTCCCATTTGACAGGGATCCCGAGGAAGCGGTCCCTTGTCCCCCACCTCCCAGGGCCCATGAGGACATATCCCCCCTCGGAGGATCTCCCGTTGAAGGAACCGATCTCTTTGGCGATCTCATTGGTCATCATATTATCGAAGAGCTCGGGCGTTATGACAAGGAGGTCCCCGGGCAGTTCGAAGACCCCATCGCCCTGCGCCATATCGGAGACTATCAGGGCGGATGACACATCCTCCTCGGACAAGGTCGTGGTCGTAGCATGCTTGAGAGTGACCAGGGGCCTGACCTGGAGCAGGTACAGGGTCGGTGCCCCGTTCCGATCGAGTGAGCAGGCGAACTCCATCTCGACCGGCCGCCCCATTCCCTTCCTACCCATATCCAGGACCTCCTTGAGGACCTCCGGGAGGGGCATGGTCCCGTGCTTGAGTATCCCGGAGAACGTAATATACCTGGGCCCGCTCCTTCCACCCCCGTCCCTGAGGATGCCGTCATCGGGGTCATATGTGCTGACAAGGTGCTCCAGGCATTCCTGGTCCTTAATGTCCGAAACCGACCTCAGTGATAGCGTCGCATCCTCCCTGGCGATCGCTGGGTCGAACCGCGATCCCATGTCCAGGGTGTAAAGGTCCCTCTGGGACCTCCTTATGATATCGTCGGGGCCGAACATGCCCAGTAGGATCCCGGGATGGCAGGGTGAGAAGGAGAGGACGCTCTGCCTCTCCATGACTATCTTCCCGAGCCCGTAGGCGACGATCGCGACCCCTTCCTCCCTGGTGAGCGGGTCCATTGGGTAGAAATTGAGCGACTGGGCGACCCCGGAGAACAACGGATGGAACAGGTCCCCTTTCCTGGTGCCCACCAATCTCTGGACCACAACGGCCATCTTCTCCTCTTCCTTGATATGGACCGTTGCCCCCCTGTAGGACCTTGCAGCTCTGTGGAATGTGGATGCATAGACCAGTTTGATCGCGTTCTCGAGGTCATCCAGCCTCTCCTGGGCGTCGCCGGAGGCGTTGGGGAGCATTATGGTCGAGTAGATGCCGGCGAAGGGCTGGTTGAGCGAATCCTCCAGGAGAGAGGATGACCTTACAGCCAGCGGATATCTGGCAATGGACAGGAAGCGCCAGAGCATCCTCTCGAGCTCAGAGGGGAGCTTTGAACCGAGGAACAGTCTGGAGACCTCTGCATCCTCCTTGCACCGCTCAAGGCCCGAACGCAGGTCGTTGCCCTCCAAGAACATATCGAACCAGTCCGTTGCTATAACGAGGGTATCTGGTATCGAGACCCCCATTCCCTTGAACCTTCCATCGAGCGAGCTCCTCTTGAGGAGGGACGAAAGGAATGCTATCCCCCTCCCCTTTCCTCCGAGGGACCCTTTTCCCAGCTTGGTGAAGGTCCCGTCGAACTCGAAGTTCTGTTGGGAGAAGTCGAGGATGACACCCAGCTGCCGCGCCTTCCTCATCTCTAGGATGGATTCAAGGAGATACTTCCTCATCTCCTCGCCGTCGGTGAAATCGGAGACCTTCTTTGGTCTGAGCCTGAGGGCCAGGTCGACCTCCCCCCTTGCCAGCAGCCAGTTGGAGAACTGGTTCGCCGTTCCATGGTGCACCAATGATTCGGTGGGCATCCTCTGCACCAGGTCTATGAACTCATTGATGTCCTTGGCCCTCCCTATCTCTTTGCCGTCAGGGAGCTCGAAGATGAAATCTCCGAACCCCAGGTAGGTCTTGAAGAAATCGGAGAGGCCCGAGAGGAGCTCTGGCGACGATTTGTCCAGGAATGGGATGTTCTCCTTCGCCGCCCGCTTCCCGTGTTCGGTCTGTGATGACTGCAGGAGGATGGGGCAGTGGCCTCTGACCTCCGAAGCCAGCGTAAAACCGATATCATCCTCGTCCGCCCCCCCACGGGGGAACGAGATATCGGAGATGACGCAGAGGATGCTATCCCGGAACCTGTTGTAACTGTCCAATGCCTCCTCGTAGGTCTCGACCAGGAGCAGCTTGGGCCGTGTCCTCTTCCTGAGGAGCTTCTCATGCTCGTTTAGCCCTTCGGTTATGAGCAATCTGTTCTGCCGCATGACCTCCGAGTAGATGATGGGCAGGAAGGCGGAGTAGAAGCGGGGAGAGTCCTCGACGACAAGTATGGTCCTGACAAGGTCAGTGGTCACATCCCTCTCAACGTTGACCATATCCTCTATGTATTTTGTGATGGCCATGAACAGGGATGGGTCGCCGTTCCAGAAGAAGACCTTCTCTATACCGTCATGCCGTCCCGGGCGGTGGAACAGGGCGATATCTCCGGCATCCGTCAGGAGCAGGACGACGGCAATGTTGGGCTGGATATCCTTGACGAGCCTGCCGAAATGGTAGGGGTCCATCTCCCCCAACCGCGACATTGTGATCACAAGGTCGTACCTGGACCTCGAGAGCTCTGAAAGGGCGTCCTCGGGGGTCGATACCCTGTTTATCCTGGGTGGGGCGGTAAGGGCCATGTCCTCATAGTGGCCCGAGGAGAGCTCCGAGAACATTCCGTCCTCTTCCAGGATGAACGCATCATAGGGGCTGGAGACCAAGAGGATCTTGCTGACCCTGAACCGCATCAGCTCGTAGAAGTCGCTGTAATGATGCGTTCCGCCGGCCGGACCGCCAGCTGCTTCGGCGGCAGGTCCAACGCGGTCCCGGTCCATGTGGTCTAAGCGGGACATTCGAATAATAATATTTCCCGTGCTTCCTCTCGGAGCGCCAGGTGAAACTTCAAATATGGTCTCATCGTTCCCTGGGACCCCCGAGCCGCCCTTTTATCATCCCCTCTCACTGGTCCCATCCCGGACCACGACCGGCACGGGCCTTTTCGAACAGGTGAGGAAGATGCAAAGCAGCATGGACGAACAGACCATGAGGAACAGCAGGCTCATACCCCTCCTGCAGGCCATGCAGGAGGAATGCGGCTACCTGCCAGCTGACAGGCTCAAGGTCCTCTCCGAAGAGCTGGGAGTCCCTTTGAGCAGGATGTACGGGGTCGCAACTTTCTACACACAGTTCAGGTTCGAACCCCTTGGCAGACATCTGGTCAGGGTATGCCATGGGACCGCATGTCATGTCAATGGTGCGATGCAGATCGCTGATGCGATGACCGACTGCCTCGGGACGAAGGAAGGGGAGACGAGCAAGGACGGGGAATTCACCGTTGAGAGGGTCGCGTGCCTTGGCTGCTGCTCCCTTTCCCCTGTCATGATGGTCGATGACCGTGTTCATGGAAAGCTGGACAAGGAAAAGGTCAAAGAGGTAATTGGGAAGCTCATGAGGGGTGAGCTCGATGGTCAGTAGGATTCTCGTCGGAATGAACTCCTGCGGAATGGCCGCAGGGGCCCAGGAGACCCTTGCCGCCATCAGGAAAGGGCTCGCGTCCAGGGGCCTTGAGATACCTGTCAAGGTCGTCGGATGCTCCGGCAACTGCTACAGGGAGCCCTTCGTTGAGGTAATGACAGGGAGCATGAGGACAGGATATGGCGACATGACCCACGACAGGGTGGAGCGGCTCCTGGACGAGCATATCGTCGGCGGGAAGGAGGTGGAGGAATGGGTCGTCCGCAGGTCCTGCACAGATAGAGAAGAGGGATTCGACAGGGACGGTTACTTCTCCAAGCAGGTAAAGATAGTCCTTGAGAACTCGGGGACCATAGACCCCGAGTCCATAGATGATTACCTGGCAGCGGACGGTTACAAGGCCCTTGAGAAGGCCTTGAAGATGGCCCCCGAGGAGATAATCAACGAGATCGACCATTCCGGGCTCAGGGGCAGGGGCGGGGCGGGTTTCCCCACCGGAATGAAATGGAAGCTCACCAGGAACGTCAAGGCCGAAAAGAAGTTCATCATATGCAACGGGGACGAAGGGGACCCCGGGGCTTTCATGGACCGGAACGTCCTGGAGGGGGACCCTCACAAGGTCATTGAGGGCATGATCATCGGGGCCTATGCCGTCGGTTCTGACGAGGGCTATGTTTACTGCAGAGCGGAATACCCACTTGCCATCAAGAGGCTTCTCAAGGCCCTTGTCCAGGCAAGGGAAAGGGGATTCCTGGGCCATGATATCCTCAGCAGCGGTTTCTCGTTCGATATACATGTCAAGGAAGGGGCGGGCGCTTTCGTATGCGGCGAGGAAACGGCCCTCATCCATTCAATAGAAGGAAAGAGGGGCATGCCCAGACCGAGGCCTCCTTACCCCTCGGTCAAGGGGCTCTTCGGCGCCTCCACCATGATAAACAACGTCGAGACCTGGGCCAATGTGGCATGGATCATCAGGAACGGGGCAGCGGGGTATGCCGCATTTGGAATGGGTAAGAGCAAGGGGACCAAGGTCTTCGCCCTTGCGGGCAAGGTCAAGAGGGGCGGGAACGTGGAGGTCCCCATGGGAATGCCCCTCAAGGAGATCCTGTACGATATTGCCGGTGGCAGCCGGTCCGGCAAGGACATCAAGGCGGTCCAGATGGGCGGCCCGTCGGGTGGGTGCATTCCCAGCAGGCTCTTTGACACCCCAGTTACGTACGAGCACATGACCCAGACCGGTGCTATAGTTGGCAGCGGGGGGATGGTCGTCATGGACACGGACACCTGCATGGTCGATGTCGCCAAGTTCTTCCAGGATTTCACGGTCAAGGAATCGTGCGGCAAATGCACCTTCTGCAGGCTCGGGACCAAGAGGATGCTTGAGCTCCTTATCCGGATATCCGGTCCTGACGGCACTGAGGCCGACATTGATGCCCTCGCCGCGTTGGGAGATGAGGTCAAGGCAGGTTCGCTCTGCGGATTGGGGCAGACGGCGCCCAACCCTGCCCTCACGACACTGCGCTATTTCAAGGACGAATACCTTGCCCATGTCAGGGAGAAGAGGTGTCCGTCGAACGTGTGCAAACCGCTCATGAGGTACGTCATCACTGACAGATGCATAGGCTGCACGGCCTGTGCCAGGGCATGCCCGGTCAAGGCCATTTCCGGAACCGTGAAACAGAGGCATTCGATAGACCAGACGATCTGCATCAAATGCGGTTCCTGCATAGGCGCATGCAGGTTCGGTGCGGTCGATATCACGGGGCTCAATGGAGGTGATGTGGATGCCTAGGGTGAAGGTGAACGGCACGGAGATGGACCTGCCGTCGGACCAGACCATACTGACCTCGCTCCGGGAGAGGGGGATCCATGTTCCGGGCATGTGCCTCAACCCCGACCTGGACCCGAACGGCTCGTGCAGGTTGTGCTTCATTTCCTCGGGCGGGAAGCAGCTGACCGCCTGCTCCACCTTGCCGACCGACGGCATGGACATCGTTACGGTTGATGCGAAGCTCTCCAGGCTCAGGAGGACCTCCCTCGAGCTGATGCTCTCGGACCACTACGGGGACTGCATCGGACCCTGCCAGAAAGGCTGTCCCGCAAGGAGCGATGTCCAGGGATATCTGGCGCTCACTTCGGAGGGTAAGTACCATGAGGCAGTGAAACTGATGAAGGAGCGCTACATCCTGCCTGCGGTTCTAGGCAGGGTCTGCCCCGCATTCTGCGAGAAGGATTGCAGGAGGGGCCTCGTCGAGGGACCGGTGGCCATCCGGCAGCTCAAGAGGTTCGCGGCGGACATGGACCTCATGGAGCCATGGATACCGGTGATACCGTCCGATACGGGAATGAAGGTCGCCGTCGTAGGGGGCGGCCCTGCCGGCCTATCCTGTGCCTACTATCTCAGGACCTTGGGCCATGCGGTGACCTTGTTCGAAGCGATGCCCGAACTTGGGGGTTGGACCAGATACGGGATCCCCGAGTACAGGCTTCCCAAGGACGTTCTCGTAAAGGACATAGCGACGGTCATAGGGACCGGCGTCGAGGTCAAAGTAGGGGTCCGGGTGGGGAAGGACATTTCCATGGACAGGCTCCGCAAAGGTTACGACTCGGTCTTCCTGGGAATAGGGGCCTGGGGCGGAAGGAAGCTCAAGGTCCCTGGGGAGAACCTTCCCGGCGTCTTCCAGGGCATTGACCTGCTGGCCAGGATCAATAATGGGGAGAAGGTCGAACTCGGCAAGAATGTGGTCGTCGTGGGAGGCGGCAATACCGCCATGGACGTTGTAAGGGTATGCCGGAGGCTGGGGTGCGATGTCACCCTGACCTACAGAAGGTCCGAGAGCGAGATGCCCGCCTCTGCCCTTGAGATAGAGGAGGCCAAGGAGGAGGGCGTCAAGTTCATGCTCCTTTGCAACCCCGTAAGAGTGCACGGGGAGAAGAAGGTGGATTCCCTTGAGCTCATAGCCATGGAGCTCGGAGAGCCCGACGAGAGCGGCAGGAGAAGGCCCGTGCCCAGGGAGTGCTCGGAGTTCAAGCTCAAGGCCGACTCCATCATCCTTGCGATCGGACAGTACAACGAGGATAGCGTCATCTACAAACTTGGCGTGGGGTCAAGGTCGGGGAACATAGATGTGAACGAGCTCACACTTTCCACCACGGAGGACGGTGTGTTCGCCGGAGGGGATGCCGTTCTCGGACCGAGCACGGTCATTGAGTCCATAGAGCAGGGGCGCAGAGCGGCATTGATGATCGACCTCTACATGAAAGGGAAGCTCGATATGCTGAGGATGGCGGTGAGGGACCCGCTCCGAGGGCTCAATTGGACGGTAAGCGACAACGATGTGAGGAAAGTGTTCTCGGACCTCCATCCCTACAATCACTGGAAGAGCGTCACCGAGAAGGATTACCTCGATGTTGAACGGATCGAGCGCAAGCGTGCTGGAGTGGCCCCGGCCGAAGAGAGGATAACGGACTTCAGGGAGGTGGAGCACACCTTCGACGAGACTTCTGCATCGATAGAGGTCACAAGATGCATGTCCTGCGGATGCATGGACGCTTTCGAATGCAAGCTCAGGGAATATTCGATGCTCTACGGTGCGAGCCAGGACCGTCTCGGCGGCGAGTTCCAGAAGGTCCCTCTCGACGATTCCCATCCTAACATTGTCCTTGACAACAACAAGTGCGTCCTATGCGGTCAATGCGTCAACATGACCCAGGAGCTTACTGGCGAGGGTGTTCTTGACCTAAACTTCCGGGGGTTCGGGACCAGAGTGTCCCCCACACTGGGGACCAGGCTGGAGGACTCCAAGGGGACCATGCTCGGGGATATGATGGACGTATGCCCCACCGGTGCCCTTACCGAGAAGCTCCCATACGACAAACCCGGCCCCTGGGAGACGAGGCCGCACCCCCACGTTTGCAACGGCTGCGGCGTGGGATGCGAGCTCGAGCTCGAAATATTCAACGACGAGCTCGTCAGGGCCAGGGGAAGGAGGGCTGGATGGAGCCGCGGCCACATGTGCGATCCGGGGCGCTTCGACAGGCCCTGGGCCGTAGGGTTGGACACAGCCCTGCTCCGGGAGGGGGACAGGTTCCGCGAGTTGGACCTCGAAGAGGCATTCGGTATCCTTAAGGAACGGACCAAGGACCTTGCCGTGATACTCGGAGGTGACTGCACCCAGGAGGAGGCCATGTCCTTCGTGGAGCTTGCAAGGAAGCACAAGCTGAAGGTCGGAACGACGGCCAAAGAGGGCATCTCCACGGCCGGTGTGTACGATATCGCCCGTGCAAGAAGGATAGATGTCAGGCTCGATGTGGACAGGTACCCGGTCCTCAAGGTATTCCTCAGAGAGGCCATGAGGAACGGGGCCGTCGTCTCTGACGAGATGCCAGACCTTGTCATCAAGGAGGCCCCGGGACGACCGGAAGAGGTCCCGACCATGATCATGCACGAGGGGGTCAACGATACGGGCCTCCTCAAGATGGGCATCATAGGGATGCCCAAGGCCGGGAGCTACCTGCACGTGGGCAACCTGAAAGGGAAGCTGCCCGGGTTCACCATTGTGCTCGGTTTCGGGGATGAAGCCGACCTCATGCTGCCCTACCCGAGCTTCGCCGAGAAAGATGGTACAATAATCAATTCAGCTGGAAGGGAGCTACGGTTCAGGAAGGCCAAGGAAAGCAGGGTCAGGACCTTCGAGGCGCTAATGGCATTGTAGGTGGTCTCACTGGACCCTGACCTTCGAAGAAACGCCTCTGCCTAGCGCGAACTTGCAGTCGCGGTGCTCGACGATGACGCCGCCACCGTTGTTATGGACGACAGTGACCGTTTCCCCTGGATAGAGCCCAAGCTCGGCGAGCCTTCCCCTTAGCATCCTGCCGCCGTCTATCTCGAAGATGGTCACCTTCTTGCCCCTCTCCGTATCGGAGAGGGCCTTCCTCGACCTTGGAACATAGACGGGGTTCAACAGGCTCACCTAGTGTATACAAACAGTTCTAGACTTTCCTAGATTAGTTAGGATGAATTAATACTTTATGGTTCGATCAGGACACGATCATAGGCCAGATATATCGTTCATATGACCTTCAAGGGCAAGGAGCCATCTCTTCACATCGAGCCCCGCCCCGAAACCTCCCAGGGCGGACCTCCCCCCCTTCCCCTTGGAGAGGACCCTGTGGCACGGGATGACGAGCAGGTATGGATTTGCCCCCACGGCGGTCCCGATAGCCCTCGCCCCTTTCGGCATTCCCAGCCTCTCGGCGAGATCGGAATAAGTGGTGGTCGCACCGAACCCAACGAACGACAGCTCTGCATAGGTCCTCTTGCGGAGGTCGGAAAGTCCGCTGAGGTCTATTGGCAAAGGTAGCATGCCCGGGTCCCTGCCGGAGAAATAAACGGAAAGGTATTCCCTAAGCTGCTCCGTTCTGTGGTCGGACAACTCTCCCAGGAGACGCACCTCGTTGCTCCTGGCCTTCTTGGAGCCCAGTGAAAGTTCCTTCAGCCCATGCTTGGAGAAGATACCGTCCAATCGCCCTATGGGCGTTCCAATGGAGAACATCAGTTCGTCCTGCGGTCCTTCCATCCTCTCACCATCCCCGAGACCGTGTCCCTGACAGCCCCTTCGATGTCGGTCTCCCGTTCCACCATGGTGCCGGTCACTATGATGTCCGCACCCGCCCTGACGGCCTCTTCTGCCTTGGCGGCATCCGATATGCCGCCGCCCAGGATGATGGGTATGTCAATGACCTCTCTGACGGCTGATATCATCCCGGAGGGAATAGGTTCGCTAACACCGGAACCCCCCTCGAGGTAGCAGAACCCCATACCGAACAGCTCTGTGGCCTTTGCATATTCCTGAGCGGTCCTGATATCGTCCCTGGCTATCAGGTCAACATCTCCGATCCTTCCCACCAGCATCCCCGGTTCGAAGACGAGGTATCCGACAGGGATTATCTCCATGCCTGAGCGGGATAGCTCGAGCGATGCCCTTGCGGCCTCCCTGACGACATATCTGACGTCCCTTGAGTTGAGGAGGCTCATGAAGAAGATGGCATCGGCATGGCATGATATTGACGTGGATGAAGCGGGGAATATCACCATTGGGAGGTCGGATACCTCTTTGACCGCACAGAGGGTCGCACCCAGCTTCTGCGCATCGACACCGGTGGTCCCTCCTATGAGGAGGATGTGCGTCCCCCCATCTTCGGCCTGGACCGCCATCTCCGCTGCCCTTCCAGGGGGTTGTTTGTCCGGGTCTATGAGAGTGACATGGACAGGGCTCTCGTTGAGCCGTCTGGATATCATCTCATTGACAGAGCTCACATCCTTCAGCTAGCGAAAGACGTTATTTAAATGTTTCAATGGGCAAAAGTTTTACACTTGCCCTTTGAACAATAGGATACAAAAGGACCCGCCCCTTGGGACTGTCCGAACAATATCATATCATAGGAAAAAATATTGCCATAAATAGTGTTCCGGAATCCTATAAATAATCCCGTAGGCATTGCCCAGGTCCCGCTGTGATGTAAGAGACCCAGCTGATACATGACGAATGATGGGCGAGCTGAGCGGGCTTCTATCCCTCTACCATTGACGAGAGCTTTTCCCAGCACACATCTGCTCCTCTTTGGAACTTTCCGCTAACGATAACGGACCCCATTGCATCCCCGAACCTTATGGCGGACCGTGGTGGGTATCCCTTCAGGAGCGCGGCATAGAAAGCGCCCCTGTAAGCATCCCCCGCCCCGGTCACATCGCCTTTGATGGCAACTGGAAACGGTGGGCTTTCAAGGACGCCGCTCCTGTCATAGAGGAACGAGCCATGCTCTCCCATAGTGACGATGCATTCGGAGAGCATGTCCAAAGCAGCAGGGAACAACGGGACCTTCGTCCCGTTCGCTGTCCCCTGAGTAGCTTTCCAACCCATGAGGTTCCCCAGCTCCTTCCATTCACCCATATTCCCGAAGAGCCTTCTGCAACGGGGAAGGACCTTTGAAAGAGACCCTTTGTCCCATCTGAAGAAGAGCTCCTGCCCCGGGTCGAGAGAGACCTCCGAGCCCCGCTCCGAAAGCGCTTCGGCCGTCCTTGAGGCAAAGTCGGGGTGGGATGTGGCTATATGGACGTACCTCGGAACCGTTCCCTTTCCGAAGGGAACTGCAAGGTCCTTCTGCCTTGACATGGCACCCTCGCAGAAGGCATAGGACTGCTTACCTTCCGGGGTCGAGAGGATGATGCAGTACGGTGATGGCAGTTCGGGGTCTTCCACGATCAGTGAAAGGTCCACCCCTGCCCCCTCAAGCCGCTCCCTGACGGAAGGGTCAAGGTCCCTCCCTACAACGGTGGAGAGGAAAGTCCTCGCCCCCAGCCTGGATGCGGCAAGGGATATGTTGCCCCCGCATCCGCCGAAAGACTTCCGGTAATTGAGCACAGGGGCCGACTGGCCCTCGGCGGGGATGTAAGGTATCGTGTAGATCCTGTCCACGTTCAGGTTCCCGCAGACAAGGAGACAGTCGGTCATAGACATCCTCACCCTATCTCCCTAAGCGTAGAAAAAGGTTACATGGCGCATGTCCAACCGGCAAAGCTTATTAAACTCCCCCCGTTACACTTCCCCTCGGCGGTCCTCTCATGTCCAGGGAACCTTCTGACCGGTCAACATTCAGGGAGCGCTCCTCCTCCATGACGAGGAGGTCCCGTGATGTTGCCCCCACCAAACCTTTAAGGGTCATCTCACCTAGTCGGCCTTCGGGGCCCTACCGCGATCCCCGCACCCGATCCAGGGATGGGGACCCGAAGGACAGGGAGGAAGGAAAGAAGCGCTCATTCCCGAGGATGGAGGCAGGCTCGTTCCTCTTCGATTTCATAGGTGCTCTCATAATACTGCTCCTCCTCATAGGTACCCTCTATACCTACACCGGAAACTGGCCCCCTCTGGTCGTTGTCCAATCTGGCTCAATGCAACATTCGGACACGGAATCCTCCGTTGGCGTCATCGACACTGGCGACCTTGTCTTCGTCAAGAAGGTCGATGACACATCCAGGATAGTGACCTATGTCGAGGGCAAACAGAAGGGTCAGAGCTCCTACGATGCCTATGGCGATGTCATCATCTTCAAGCCCAACGGCAACTCATCGAAGACGGCCATCATCCACAGGGCCGTCATCCTCCTTGTTTGGAACGGGACGACCTACAACGTCACGACAGAACGCGGGGGCAGTTTCGACATACCGTCCCTTGGTCTCCTCAACAAGAGGGGTTCCATAGTCCTAGATAGCTACGAATGGCCCAGGGAGCTCCGCTCGAGGACGTTGGTCATCAATCTCTCGAACATCATAGACAAGTTCAGGGAATATGACAGAGAGCCCCACGGAGGCTACCTGACGAAAGGGGACGACAACAACATAGTCGACCAGACCACGGACTTCGGCGGGGACACCAGATGGCTAGAGCCCGTAGAAGAGGATTGGGTCATAGGCCGGTCCGTGGGTGAGATACCCTGGTTCGGCCTCATAAAGCTCATACTTGAGGGGAACAAGGAATGGCCCTCGAACTCGATGAGGAACCTGGTGATCGCGTTCGTGGTGATCATTTCCCTTCCGTTCGTCGTCGAGTTCGCGTACAAAGGGATATCCTCTCTCATCAGAAAGGACGAAGAGGAGGGAGCGGAGCCCAAGACAAGGCTCGGAGCCCGGAACCTACGTGGTCAGGAACGGCAACAGGGCGTAAGAACGGCACATCCGCCCCCGTTCGGGACCCGCTCGAGAAGGGAGAGGTGAGCGGTCTCTTTGGATCTAGCGATGCAAAAGATGACCCATTGCCCTACATAATGAGCAATATCCATTCTCTCAAGCGTTGTAGAAGATCTGTGCATCGCTCACGCGATACTCGCCTTCCCCTGCTAGGAGATAGGTGATGACCAGGGACTGTCCCGGCTGGACCTTGTCTATCTTCCATTCCAGCACGGTTATCCCCTCGGGGGTCTGCTCCCTGGCAGGCGTCAGCGTGAAATCCTTGCCAACGAAGTTCTGGGGTACTATGTCCCTGAGCGTCAGGTCAAGGACGGGGTTGTTGCCCCTGTTGCGGTAGAGGAGCTCTATCCTGTACTCACCGACCTTAAGGCTCTGCTCTATGGACTTGCCCACGGAGAACCTTCTAAGGATCTGCATCGTTTCCACAACGGGCACCCCTGCGGCATCCTCGGCGGATATGACCGGGCCGGGAAGGAGCGTCCTTGCATCCACTGCTGAGGGTGCGACCATCTTCTCCCCGGGTTCGGGCCTGTGAATGACGGACCTGTACTTCACGACCATCTTGTCCCCCGGCTTGAGCACTCCGCCGTGTTTGGAAAGGTCGTCTATCCTGATGTAGAACTGCTCTTCGGTCGAGCCGTCGCCCATTCCCGGGTCGAGATGTGTCCCGACATTGTCACGGAGGGGCATACCGTTCCTCTCTACGGTCAGGGCTCCCTGCACCGGGGGCAGCATGTACTTGGGCAGGGTATCCCTCACGAACACCTGCTCCATGTCCGCAGCCCCAGTGTTCTCGATGGTCAGCTGAACGTTGACCTCCGTGTCCCTGCGGGCCTCGACCCTGCTCTTGTCTATGGTCTTCTTATAGGACATCCCTGCGGGGTAGAAATGGCCACCCTCACGTCTGAGCTGGTAGATCACCGTCTTCTGGAGACCTGGAACGATGTTCAGGATGAGGTTCTTCACGAACTGCGGTTTCTCCGAACGGCTCAACAGCCAGGAGTCCGATTCCCATCTACCCTGGGGGGGGACATAGATGCCCGTCTTCTCGAGGTTCAAATAGACCTGGCCTGTGGCGGGGTCCTGTACCTCGACCCTCATCACTTCGACCTCGAACAGAGAGGTGTTCTCCACGACGAAGCGACAGATCCATTCACCCGGTTCATCGGTCTCGTCGGCCTCGATGAAGTACATGTTCCTGCACATGGCGTCGAAGGAGTTCACCACTATCTCGGTGATTATATCCTCGCCCTTGGCATTGATGGTCATATCACCTGCGGGGATCTTCTCGACCGGGAACTGCTCTATATCCCCCTCGACCCTCAAAAGCCTCATCTCGCCGGGCTCTATGCGCTTGACCCTCCAGACGAGCCTGCCCTCCTCTATCGCCGCATCCTCCTTTGCCTCACCGCTGAAAGCGATGTTCTTGAGCTGAGGGGGAAGGGGTTTGGTAATTATGACATCCGAGTAAGGTATTATCGCCAGGTCCTTTATGCCCATCTGGTAGATGATGCGGCCAGGCCTGCCCTTGAGTATTATCCTTGATTCGTTGAGGTCGGCATGCGTGGTCACGACCTCCTCTAGAGCTATGGAGGGCTCATCAAGGAGTATCTGGTAGCTCTTGCTCACCTTCTTTCCGGGCTCTATCTCCTTGGCCCTGAGGTTCGTGAAATCGAGCTTAGCGGCACCGGACCCTTCCTGGACGCCAACATCGACATCCCAGATCCTGTCCTTGTCCGACCTGTTCAGGACCGATAGGACACCCCTTGTCTCGTGCCCCCGGACCTCGCCGTCAAGGCTCATCTGGACGCTCTCCTCCTCTTCCAGCTGGACCATTGCCCCGGATTCGGCCGAGAACCGGATATTGGCCTTCTTGACCTCTTCCTTGTGGACCCTTTCCTTGGTTATCCAGTCTTCGAACCTGTCGTACATGAGGGCTCCGGTCCGGGGGTCCATCTTAGCCCCCAACCTTCCAAAACCGGAATCCGCTTCAAGGGTCGTTGTGCCCTTGGAGAGCTCGTACCTGTACGGTATCCTGCCTATCAGCTTGCGTTCGACATCTACAACATACTCTTCATCCATGATGGGACCCCCTATGCTTCCTTGAAGATATGATACGGGAACTTGGGTGCGAAATGGAAACATGAACGCATTATTAATTGTTTTCTTAAGAAACATGCCCCTTGGGAGAGGATAAGTGCCCATTGGTAGGTTTTTATATCACAGCCCGGATGGCCCCCCGTTGCTCAAGAAAAGCATCTCATCGCTTGCGCTAAGGAGGCTCGTTTCCGAGCTGGGCGCCCTCAAAGGCGCCCATTTCCAGAAGGCCTACCAGCTGGACCACGGGACCCTGGTCCTCCGGTTCGCCCAGAGGAGGGAGGTCTTGGAAAGGACCTCTGCCTCCTCCCCCCTTGCCGCTTCCGTCCTCTCGGCCCCCCAAGGTCCGGACCCTTTCACCGATGATCAGCTGGCGGAGGGGGATGGACAAGGGAGCGCTTACTGCAAGGTGTTCCTCTACTTCAGGATGGGTAATTTCATCTATGCCACACCCAGGCTCGACATGGAGATGCCAAAGGACCCGTCCCCCTTCGCCATGAAGCTCAGGAGCGCCCTGGGCAACAGGAGGCTCGATGAGATCGGGCAGGTCGCCATGGACCGTCTGCTGGTACTGGAGTTCGAACCGGACCGTTCCGACGGGACCCCCCTCAAGCTCTTCCTCGAGCTGTTCGGAGACGGTAACGCGATCCTCGTCCGGGGGGATACGATAGAAGCTCCATTCACTTCAAGGACCTGGGCCACCAGAACGGTCAAGAGGGGGGAGCCTTTCCAACCTCCCCCGTCCGGACCGGACCCTACCGGTCTGTCGGCCGCGGACATATCTGCGATGCTCAGCTTGACCGATGAGGACCTTGTCCATTTCCTGATAAGGAGGTGCGGTCTCCCTCCGGTCCATGCCGAGGAGGTCTGCTTCAGGCTCGGCAGGGAAAGGAAGGCTCTGCCCTCGAGCCTCGGACCCGAAGCGGGAGACCTCATGGCCTACGCCATCAGGGACCTGCTCGAGGAGCTGACGAAGGGGAGCGGTGCCTTCGTTCATTTCACCGACGGCGCACCGGAGCTCGTGGAACCGGTGATGCTCCGCTCCTTCCTGGGAAAGGATGGGAACCGGACCTCTGAAGGGCCAGTCGATGTCCCCTTGTCAAAAGGGCGCTCGGTGGTCCATGAGGGCTCTATGAGCTCGGCCATAGAGCATCATATAGCCGGAGCGGACTTGGACGGAAATCCGGTGGACCGTTCCAGGGAGAAAGAGATGGGGAGGCTAAGGAAGCAGCTTGAGGAGCAAATATCCCTGAAGGCAGCATCGCTCCTTGCCTCGGACAGGTACAAACAACTGGGCGATGCCGTGTACCTTTGTTTTTCGGACCTCTCGACCATAATAGGAACGTTCGACCCGGAAAGGTTCCTATCAGACCCAGCATCCTATCCCGGGGTGGTCGGCCATATACTGGCCTCCGATGGGAGCAGGGGGAAGGCAAAGGTCAGGTTATCCGTGGAAGGCAGCTGGATGGAGTTCGAGCTGGACCTTTCAACGGACGTCATAGGGAACGCCAACGCAATATACGAGCTGTCCAAGAAGGAGAAGAGAAAGGCCGAGGGATTGGACCTTGGGATATCCGCGACACAGGAGAAGCTGAGCGGTCTCGAGGAGGCAGCGAACGAAGAGAGGGACGGTGACCTTCCTACGGGGGTCGGCGTAAGACAGAAGGGGAAGAAGCTTCGGACATTCTGGTTCGAATCCTTCCGCTGGTGCTTCACTTCGGATAACATACTCCTTCTGGCCGGAAGGGACGCAAGGTCCAATGAGAAGCTCGTCAAGAAGTACATGAGGGACGAGGACCTCTACGCCCATGCCGATATCTCCGGTGCATCGAGCGTCGTTCTCAGGGCGGAGAAGGACAAGGAGGTCCCTGAGGCATCCAAGGAGGAAGGCTGCCATCTTTCCGTCCTCCACTCCAAGGCATGGCATTCGAAGGTGGGCTCTGCGAGCTCATACTGGGTGATGTCGCATCAGGTCAGCCGGACCCCTCAATCGGGCGAGTTCGTGGCCAAGGGGTCATTCATAATCAGAGGCAGGAAGAACCTGGTCGTCAAGCTGCCACTGGTCGGCGCAATAGGGACGGTCTATATCGAGGGCGTTCCCAAGGCCATGTTCGGACCTGAGAGCGCAGTCGCATCAAGGTGCTCCGGGAGCTATTACAGGCTCACTCCAGGCAGGACGGAGAAGAACGATGCCGCCAAGGTGATATCCGTTTCGCTGGGGTGCGAGCTCGACCAGGTACTCTCGGTCCTCCCGGCGGGCGACATGGACATCGTCAGGGTCGAAAGAGCGCAGGGAGCATGAACCGGTCATAGGCCCCATATTTTCCTTTTTTCCCCAAAAATTATTTCTTGCCGGAGCCCACATCAACTTCCATGGAACCCCATATGAGTTCCAAACCATTGGAAGCGGCGACCCTTGTGGTGGGCAGCGAGATCCTCTCGGGAAGGACACGGGACACCAACACGCAGCTGCTCATAGAGACCCTGCTGGAGCGGGGGGTCAGGCTGGGGCGGTGGGTGGCGGTCCCCGATGAGGCCAATTCCATAAAGGCAGAGCTGGCACGCCTAATCATTGAGGGGTTCGACCCTATCTTCGTCAGCGGCGGGATGGGACCTACCCATGATGATATCACGGTTGCAGCCGTAGCCCAAGCCCTTTCCCTACCGCTGGTCCATGACAATGGTTCCGCCTGCAGGATGGAGGAGCGGTGGCTGATGAGGAACCCCGGAAAGGAGATACCAGCCCCTTCACTAGAGGGGATAAGGAAGATGTCGACCATCCCTGAAGGGTTCATGACCATTCCCAACGAAGCTGGGATGGCCGAAGGCCTTTACGGAAGGGTCGGAAGCAATGGTCAATTGGTGATGGTCCTCCCCGGGGTCCCCAGAGAGTACAGGGCCATCCTTCTCTCGAAGGAAATGGGGGCCCTGCTCCCGAGGGGCGAGAGCATCCATATGGCAGAGATAGAGTTCAAAGGGAGGGAATCCCAGCTGGCGGTGCTCCTCAAGGAGATGCAGGGAGCGAACCCCGATGTCGAGATAGGCTCCTATCCTCAGGGGCCTATGAAGGTCATCATAAGGCTAACTGGCGGGAAGGGGAGGGTCGTTCAGGTGGAGGGAGAGCTGAAGGTCAAGATGGAAGGCATCAAGGTGCCCATCTGAACCTTGCAGTGAAATGCCTGAGCACCGGCGCCTCATTGGTCAGCTCGAACCCTTTTATCTGGCGTCTCTTGTCCCAGACCTTCTTGACGGCTTCCACCACATAATCAAGGTGCCTGTAGGTGTAGACCCTTCTGGGGATGGTCAATCTCACCAGCTCCAGGGTGGCAGGCCTGTTCTTGCCTGTATCCGGGTCCCGGCCGTTGAGGAGCGTCCCGATCTCGACCCCCCTTACCCCCGACTCAAGGTAGAGGTGTGCGCAGAATGCCATCCCCGGGAACTGGTCCGGGGGGATCTGGGGTAGGAACTTCTTCATATCGAGATAGATCGCATGCCCTCCCGGAGGCCAGAGGACCGGAATTCCCGCCTCTTTCAATCTTTCTCCGAGGTACCTCACATGTCCTATCCTGTAACCGAGATAGTCCTCGTCTATCCCCTCGTAGAGCCCGATCGCCATGGCTTCGAGGTCCCTACCGGCAAGACCACCGTAGGTGACGAAACCCTCGAAGAGGATGCCGAAGTTCTTGATCCTGTCGTAGATGGCAGGGTCCCCGGTCGCAATGAATCCGCCTATGTTCACTATCGCATCCTTCTTGGCGGACATGGTCATCATATCGAAACAGTCCGCCTGCATCCGCGCGATCTCTTTGATGGGGCGGTCCCTCATCCCGTCCTCCCTTGTCTTGATGAAGTAGCAGTTCTCGGCATACCTAGCTCCGTCCAAACAGACAGGTATCCCATATTTCGCTGAGAGCTTCTTGACAGCTCTCATGTTCTCGAGCGATACAGGTTGGCCTCCTCCGGAGTTGCAGGTGGCCGTCACGACAGTGAAAGGTATCCTGTCCTTGCCGAACTCCTTGTAAACAGCCTCAAGCTTCTTCAGGTCAACGTTCCCCTTGAAAGGGTGGTCGAGATATGGATCGGACGCTTCATCTACCGTACAGTCGACGGCCCTTCCATTGTTGTGCTCTATATGGGCCTTGGTGGTATCGAAGTGCGTGTTCCCCGGTATCACATCCCCCTTCTTGATGAAGGCTGAATGGAGGACGTTCTCGGCCCCTCTCCCCTGGTGGCATGGGAGGACGTAATTGAAACCGAATATATCCCTGACCGATGATTCCAGATTGTAGAAGTTGCGGCATCCCGCATAGGTCTCGTCGCCCATCATCAATCCTGCCCACTGCCTGTCGGACATCGCCCCAGTTCCAGAATCGGTCAGGAGGTCTATGAGTATGTTCTCGCCCTTGATGAGGAAAACGTTCAATCCAGCCTCCTCAAGGAACCGCGCCCTATCCTCCCCTGACGGCAGGTGAATGGGCTCCACCATCTTGATCCTGAAAGGCTCCATCTCGGAAAAGACATCCCGCGCCATGTCGTCAACTAAAGGCCAGAACGGATATAAATCGTTCGTATCGTTCTAACGCCCCTTTAGCAAATCTTATTACCTTCCGGAGGCAATGCTCTGCAGCGGAGGTACAGGTTTAGAGCGAATAGAACATTTTTGCATCCAGTTGGACAGAGAGGGCTATCTTACGACGGCCCCTCACCGCCAGTCCTCAACAGAGCATTACCATGCCGTGATGGTCGGGTCAGGCGCGGTCCAGCGTATGCGCCGTGACGTTCATATGAGCCTTGAAAGCTCTTTCATACGGTCCCCGGCAAGATGTGTGTAGATCCTTGTGGTGGAAGGGTTCTTGTGACCCAGGAGGGTCTGGATATGGAAGATGTCCGCGCCACCCTCCAGAAGGTGGGTTGCGAAACTATGCCTCAAGGTGTGGGGTGTCACTCTCTTCTTCACACCGGCCCTGGACGCGGCATTTGTGACGATCGATTGGACAGAGCGGGAAGAGTACTGCCTCATCTCGCCCTTAGGTGCTGAGACCAACCCATTGTCCTTACGACCAAGTTCGAGCAGAAGGTCTTTCACCCTTGGATGCAGTAACACGAACCTGTCCTTGGCCCCTTTTCCTCTTCTTACATGGATCACCATCCTGTCAAGGTCAATGTCCTCACATCTGAGAGAAACGGCCTCTGACAATCGGAGGCCCCCGTAATAGAGCAGAGAGAGCAGAAGACGGTGCTTGAGGTTCATCGTAAGATCTATCATGGAGCGGACCTCCTCCCTGCTGAGCACCGAAGGCAGTCGAGCCTCCCTGCGGGCGAGGGGAATATCCTCATCGAATCCGCTCTTGAGCACGTGAACATGGAGGAAGCGGAGGGCGAAGTAGACCGATCTCATGGTGGACCTGCTTCGGTCAGTGAACCGGAGGAGGAAGGTCCGGGCATCCTCCCCCGACAACAGGAACCTCCTGCAGACCCCCCCGTAGCTCCTGCGGGTCCGGGGAGAATATCCTCTTAGCATCAGTTCCTCGTCCAACAACAGCAGGACCCTCTCGGCCCCGCGTTCCGAAATCCTCATAATCAAACGCACCCATATCCCACCGAAGGAGGCGAAATAAAAACCTTCGCATAACCGGTCCGAAAGTGGTGCAACCCGAATGACTACCCCGCATAAGCATAGTTATCTAAAATTCAACGAAAATCCTTATTAAAAATATGGAGTGACAATATATGAAAAATAACACGTTTATTCGTGTATATGATTTAAAATTCAATCTTTTTATCAGTTTTTTATTGTTAATACCTTTATCTTTAATGATATTTTTATATAAAGATATAATTTTTAATTTGGATGAAATTTTTCCAATACAAGCTTATATTGTTCTCATTTTTCTTATTTTTTTGTTTTTAGTTATCATATATGCTAATATAAATTTTATAAATAAAATATCAATATTTACAACAAATAATTTTTATAATAATAAATTATTAATTAACAAGATATTAACCTTAAACAATATAAAATATGATATTATAAAAAATAATAAAAACAAATATATTGTGAAAA
>JALOTP010000062.1 GCA_025457865.1 Thermoplasmatota archaeon
GGTCCGTCTGGTGAACAGAACGGCGCCCCCTTCGCGAGGCCACCCTCCCGCAAGGGGACGCCACTTTTTTTTTTATTTCTTCGAACCATGTCCAATAATAGATATATAATTCGCACCCCCATGGAAGGTCTGGTGAATCTATGGCTCGGATCGCACCTTTGGTCCTCGCCGCGTTGATGGTCCTGGTCGTTCTCTTAATCAGGCCCGCCTCCGGCGATGATGTGCCCCTCGATGGCGACATCAACAACGAATCGAGGCAACTCTATGTCGATAAGGACACGTTCTTCGCATCGATCAGCTCATTCTCCGAGGCGGGGGGCGCACCCTGGTTCAAGTTCAGCTTGGACGCCCACGACGAGCTCGGCATCAAGGCGTCCTACGGCTATAACGACAGGACCAGGGACTACGTTGGCATGGACCTGAAGTTCATCGCATTGATAGAATATTTCGACACTAACGGGAACGGCTTCTACGAGGATAAGGACGAGAGGATGGCCTCGTTCTATCCCCTTTCCATCTCGGCCTACTCCACCGACTTCATCAACAAGGAGAGGGAATGGAACGAGACCAAGGTGGATGAGGAGACCCAGATAATCCAGAACGGGACCTGGGAGGTGGACTATTCCGAGTTTTATCAGATGGGATTCCTCCGGGGGTGGAAGCTTGGAACAGATGCAGGGGCCAGGGACAGGACCTCATCCCTTCCGTTCCAGCCCGATCCCGCCCAGAGGGTCCCCGCCGAGGTCGAGATGGTCAAGGCATCGTTCGATCTCGAGCTCTCTTCGAAGGATGCCTACCCTCAGGAGGTTCGCGATTGGCTCCTCAAGGGAGCTTTGAACGCTTTATTCGCCGGGTTCAAGCATGGGTACACACAGGAATATTACAATAGGCCAACGACCAACTCGGCAGCGGAGACACCTCCAAAGGACGAGACCGTCCGACCGACAACGGAGGAGGCATCCTCGTTTACAGAGGATAAAACAACAGCCTCCGGTACTGACCCCACCGCCTCATCTTCGTCCGATGCGAGCGTAAACATGAGCGACCAGAAGGACCAAGAAGTGGCCCCTACTGTTACGTCGGACCCCTCGGTCTCGAACGTTTCGAGCGCGAATGGCACCAGCAAGGATGCAAGAGCTTCACCGACCGCGACCACCGGCTCCCCGGACACTGACGCGGCATCCAATGGATCGAAGTCAGATCCTATGGAGGGAACGGAGCCGGTAGGACCATCCACCTCAGCGACAAGTGGCACGCGAGGCGGGGATTATGCGGTGGAACCGGTGACGAAGGTCCTTCCCGGCCAGAACATTGTCGCAAAGTACAGGCCTCTGAACATCACGAAGGCAGGCCAGGGAGACGTTGATCGCATCATGCTCGAGACCTGGGACAACAACGGATATTTCGGGATAAGGTGCGTCGTTTCGAACGCGTTCTCTGTCATCGAGAACGGATATCTATCCCCCGCCTCGATCAAGATCGACCTGATGATAGGAAAATTCCCCTACAGGTTCAACGGGACGAAGATCGCGCTCCTCATGGAGATGGGTTCGGACATCAAGTACGCCGGAAAAGTGGACATGGAACGCAAGGTCGAATCCTACGATCAGAAGATAGGATTGGCCTCCAACGAGGAGGAGATGAGCTTCGATGCCGCCGATTTTTCGGGTTTCCTATCCTGGTTCAAGGACGCCGTGGTGGACGGGGTGGAGGCACCGGTGAGGAGCAGGTTGCTCGCCTCGGTCTACGGCAAATACTGGGAGGACCAGGGAGGGAATTCGGAGAACCACAGGGGGGTCCTCTTCTGTTATCCCAGGGCCGAGCGGATCGTCCACGACAACAAGTTAGGTTTCGTGGAGATCGAGGAGGTGAACGTCTACACAGATAGGTTCCCCGTCGATCCGATCCCTGCCGATGCTAGGAGGATCATAGGGAACCCGGCCCTATATCTGGGAGGGATCGCAGCCGTGGTCCTGCTAGTCGCTTCTACCTGGAAGAGGAGGGGCCCTCCGAGGTGAGGGATCCCTCCAAGCTTAAAGGAGGGTGGCCTTATGCTTGGAATGGAGAATCTGGTCTTTGCAGCGTTCACCGCTATGTCCGTGGTGCTTCTGACCGTATCGGTACTCGCCTTCAGGAGGAGCCGCAGCAGGAAGATGCTCGTACTCTCTGGCGTCTTCCTACTGTTCCTCGTCAAAGGGACCCTGATATCGTTGGCCTTGTTCACGGAGGTGATGGGGCTCTACGGGCTTATCGTCATAGGTTCTGGGATCGACACGCTTGCCCTGCTGCTGCTATACATCTCGACGATGAGGGTATGAGGATGGGGGCTATCCTCGGGGTGGACACGAGAAAGACCATCTATGAGGCGATAGTGAACGAACCAGGGCTCCATTTGCGAGGTCTCTCCAGGAGACTGAAGATGAAGGTCTCGCTCGTGGAATATCATGTCCGGGAGCTCCTGAAGAACGGATTGATAATCGAGACCCGGGAGGACGGTTACAGGAGGTTCTACCCAGGGGAGAACCCTTCCATGGGTTCAAGGGGTTTCAACTCAAGGGATCGGACCATACTGCACTTCCTCAGGCAGGACGTCCCATTGAGGATCATATTGGTCATGCTCGAGTTGGGAGGGTCCACGCACAAGGAGATCCTCAAGGAGGTACCGGTCAGCCCTTCGACGCTATCGTACCATATCGATAGGCTGAGGCGGGCGGGGATCGTGGAGAGGTACCGCAACGAGTGGGGTAAGGGCCTCAGGCTCAAGGAGCCCAAGGTGGTGCTCTGGCTCGTAATGAGGGGGAGATTCCAAGGACGCGATGTCGTGGACGGGATGATCTCGACCTTCGAGGAGTTCTACTGAGGGAAGGCGTAGACCAATCCACCCTCCGAATTCGTGAAGGGGCCGATCGCTACTTTGGATCCTTCAGATAGAAAAGGACCTTTTTCACGAGTTTGTTGCGGTCCCGTCCGGAAAAGACCATATGGCCCCCCATAAGATCGTAGGTCCTGACACCTCTCGCCTCTATCGCTTCAAGTGAGATTATATTGTCCGACCTTGAGAAGATGACGACATCTGAAGGGTTCGGTGGTGGTATTGACCTCATAGCCTCATTTAAAGCTTCAGCAGACCTTTCCTGCTCCATTTCTGTAATGGTTTGGTCATTGAACCGTTCCAGGACTATGGTCCGATCCCCCGCGCTCCCCCCAAGGACCGCCCTGGCTGAACCTGAGGCAACGGCAAGGGCGCCCTTCATCCCTACGACCTTCATGAGGGGACCCAGACCCCATAGCGGTGAGATGAACACCCTTTTCCCGTCTACATCAAGATAGGTGGCGACCAATCCTCCGAGCGAGAACCCTATGACATGTCTGATACCATTCTCTCTGATATGGTCCTCTATGGGCCTGAGGATCTCGGAGGTGATGTCCGAGAACGTGATGGGCAGCAAAGCGCATGTCACTGAGAACCCGCTGCCTGACAACCCCTCGAGGAAAGCCCTCAATCCAGGGTCCTCAAGGGAACCTCCATACCCATGGATGTAGAGGGCCCCCTCCCCTCCTTTCACCAGGGGCCCATGGAAGGAAGGGCAGCTAGGTTCTCCCATGGACCGTTCGAATGCATCTCATTTGGATAATCCTTTCCCTGCCATCATTCCTCAGCTGGGGGAGAGGTACGTTGTCTGAACCAGAGATAGAGAGCGATCAATAGGACAATGACTATCGCAATGACCAGAGCGATGACGATGTATAGATAGGTCCAGTCCCCGCTGGTATGACGTCCTTCCAAGGCGACCACAGAGAACGGAGGAGGTTCGACCCTGTTCCCCGACCTATCTATGAGGACGACCATGAAGGAGACCTCGCCCCGGTACCCGTCAAGGTCGAGTTCCCTTGTGACCTCGCCGTTCCAGGCGTCGTCCAGGTCTATCAAACCTTGGTCCATCCCCCCCTTGGACCAGTTGACCTTGGCGTCACCCGGCCCCCTGTTATCATAGAAATCGGCCCTTAGGACCACAGTATCGTTCCTGATGTCGTAGACCAGTTCGAAACGGGCCACTATGGGTGCTATCGGATCAAGGACATCGAGCCGAAGGAAGCTCACGTTCTCTATGGACGTATCATCCCTAACATGGCCCTCGAGCTCCATGACCGATGCCCGAACTGGGACATGAACGACCGCCATCTGTTCCGGTCCATCGGCCCTATCCCAGTTCGAACCATCGAACCGATAGAGGACATAACTTTCCTTCACCGCTACATTGTCATCAACGGACCAGTATATCGAAATGGGCCGGTCGTTGGCCGGACCGCCCGCCGATAAAGTGATGGATGGCGGTATGACATCCAGGACATCCTTCTCCCCGTCGATCGAGGCCTCAACGCCGTAACCGTCAACTATCCTGTAGCCATAATTGAGCGTCCTAGCGTTCTCGGGGACAAAGATGGTGCAGTTGAGAGCTCCCGTTGTCCGATTGACATCGCCCGTTTCGAACCACCACATGATGGTCCTGTCGGAAACTGACAGGCCGCTCCTCTCTTCGAACGCCAGCCTGAACGACCTGCCTGTCATAGGGGTCCCGGTGGTGATATCGGACAGTACCGTGATGGGCACAGGATCGTCGTAACTACCGCTCGCCTCAGCTGTGTTCCCTTGAAGGTCCCAGGCCATGATGCTCCATCTGCTGCGAACAGTATCCAGAGGGACATCTATTATCGCAGACCACACGGACCCCTCGGCCGTCAGCGGCGCCGTTATGGTCCCCCGACCGGACCAGGAGACGGTGAGGTTAGCCCCTCCGACCTTGATATTGTCGGTTATGACCGTCGAGAACGAGAGCCTAAGGCCCGCATCCAAGACGTAGATATCGGGTGGGGATATGGAAGGCGGGAGGATGTCAGTGACGTTCAAAAGAAGGGATACATCCTCGACCTCGTTCCCCGCAAGGTCCTGTCCATAGGCTGAGACGAAGACCGTTGTTGCCCCTCTAGGTATGGGAACGACCGGTCTATGGTAGCTTGTACCCGTCACACCCTCGAGGTCGAATGTGGTGTTGCCGAATGGTTCCGCCCCCTCCGAAACAGAGTACTCTACCCCTATCCAGCCCATCATGATGTTCTCGGTCACCGATAGGTTCAGCTCCAGTCCGACCCCCGTACCGGCAGGACCTGCTGGGTGAAGTGTGACATTGGGTGCGATGGTGTCCTTCACAGCGAGCTCCTTGTAAATGCCCTCCGAATTTCCCCCCCGGTCGGTAGCCCTGTAGCGGTAGCGGAGAAGGACCGCATTCTCGGGGACCGATATCACCTTCGAGAAGGTCAGTTCCTTCCAGTGCTTCTGACCCACATCGGTCCCCCCCGCTACGACGAGTCCGTCAGGACCTGTGAGCTCGTAGTCAAGGTCCACGTCCAGGTCCTGGGGTACCGGTCTGTCCTCGAGAGAAATCCTCAGATCGAACATCTCCCCGGTCTCGGGCGTCCCAGCTGTCAGGTCAGTTATGATGGGGGTGAAGGTATCCCTGACCAAGGGATGATGGTCGCCCGGTCCGTGGGGGAGGAACTCATCTCCGAGGCCGTCCCCGTCAAGGTCGGAACCGGCGTAATCGGACCAGAAATTGCCCCCGAGATATGGACCGAAGACGATGTTGGTCCCTTGGGTCCTGGTAATGTTCCATACTGTCCCTGTCGTATTGTCCAGGACAGCATTGATATCGTTGTTGAGGTAATTATTGTAGACCAGGTCATCATCGCATCCAAAGAGCCCGATCCCTATTTCGTTCTGTAAAAGGTGGTTCCCCTCTATCTTGTCCGTCTTTGAGGACCTCACATCGATCCCGGCATGGCCGCTGCTAATCCTGTTACCGGAGATGACGAGCTTTCGACGGTCCGTAGCGGTCTCGGGACCCAGGTCTGCCAGGACCCCCACCCCAGTGCAGTCCCTGATCAGGTTCCCATCGATGGTCAATGTATCGTAGATGGTGGTCTCGGGCCATGTGCATTCTATTCCGTTCGAGCAGTCGGATATCATGTTCTCGGTGGCATTGCTCCTAAATGGTTCCATGAAAAGGATGCCCTTGGAGCAGTCCCTAACGATATTGTTGTCCACCCAGGTCTTCTCTGCCAGGGAGGACCGGACCCCCACGGAACAACCTGAGACCGTGTTGTGCCGGACCAGGTTGTCCCATCCGTCCGATGTGGATACATCGATCCCATTGTCAGTACGACCCTGGGTGCCAGCAATTACGCAGTCTGTCATCCTGTTCCGGTCGGAATCTCCCTCGACCAAGATGCCTGCTCGGGCATCGGTGATCACATATCCGTAGACCAGGTTGTTCTGGGAGTCCTCAAGATGGACCGCAGTATCTGACCCGTCGATCCAGCAGTTCTTGAGATTGTTGTAATCCGAGTAGTAGATATGGAACCCATCATAGTTTCCGAGCATGGTGCATTTTCCGATCTCATTGTGAAGAGAGTTCACCATGTAGAAGGCGAGGTCGTTGCGCTCGAACAGATTATCGTTCAAGGTATTGTAAGGGGACCACGACACCTTCAGTGCCATGGCATTGTCATTGAAAGAGTTCCTCTCGACCTTATTGGAATCCGAGAGGTAGAGGTATGCCTCCCCAGTATTGTTGTGGAACAGGTTGTCCGTCAATATGTTCTCTTTGCTCTCGTACATGCCCATCGAGAGCAAGCTGGACCGTGAAAGGACGTTGTGCCTTATGGTGTTCCCGTTGGATGACTGGAGCATCAGTCCCTCCGTCGAACCCGTTAGATCGTTATGTTCGACAACGAATACATTGCTGTGGATGAGGATGATATCGTTGCGGTCGTTAGAGAGCGTGCAATTGCTCAACGTGGAGCGAGATGATGCCATGGAATAGATACCGAAGAGATTCCCACTGGCCGTGCAGTTGTCAATAGTGGCATTGGTGCAGTCCCAGAGGACCAGTCCAGCACCTGGCATATAAGATGATACCGGGGACGCTCCCGTGAGGGAGCAGTTACGGACCAGGACATGCAGGGAGGTATTTCCCAGGTAGATGCAGGCGCCTTTTCCCAAGGCATCTATGGTAAGGCCGTCGATGATGTACGGTCTCTTCAGCGAACCATCCCCCGGCCAACCTAAGGCGACCGCTGTCAGGACCAGGTCCGCATCATCATCTATGATGATAGGTGATGAGAGAGGGCGGGAGAAAGGACCATCAGAACCACGGATGGCGGGTCCGAGAATGGGAAAAGCTATGACCAGGACCATGGCGGTCAAGAACAAGCGTGCGGCTCCCTGTCCCATAGGCTTGTGATGGGGGGAGAGCCTATAATAATTGTTCAGTTGGACGAGCGACCTACCGTCCCCCATTTATATAACGGACAACGGATACACCCACGGTGCAACGGATGATCCTCCATTCTACCTGGTACGGCACTTTCGTAATGGCCCCGACCGCAGAAGGGTTCAAGGTAGTGGAGACTAGACCTGCCCCTGCGGACCCATCCGACCTGGCATCGGAGCTTATGATGGTCTCCCGCGGGGAAGCGCTCCCGAGGGAGGTCGAGCTTGCTTCAAAGCACCCCATAGACGCCGTGACCGACAGGAGGCTGCTAAGGGTCGTACCGAATGCCAGTGTCGTTGATGGAAAGGAGCTTCCAGTACCCGGACCGGAAGGACTGGGTCTCAATATACAGACCCTTGCCGAGGCAACGAGGCTCATGGCATCCATCAAGATGAGCGACGGGCCCAAGGACCGGAACGTCCTTTCCATGGTCGGAGCCATCAATGACATAGACAGCTCCCTCAACCTGGTCAAGGAGAGGATAGCCGAATGGATGGCGAAGTACTGGGCAGGTTCGGAGAACCTTGTCGAGAACAGGTCCTTCCTCGAGGCCATGAGGGATGACCCGGACCTCTCGACCGTCCATGAGAGGCTTTCCTCATTGGACCCCGCAGTTGTCCAGGGGCTGGAACCGCCCGGGGAGGTCTCAGCGGACCTTGGGGGGATATCGCCCCTTTGCACCCTGGTCCTTTCACTCTCCGAGGCAAGGGATAGGATGGAGTCTTGCATAGGCACCGAGATGCAGGTGGTGGCCCCCAGCCTTGCCGAGGTCGTAGGACCATTGATAGGGGCCAGGCTCATTCATTCCGCTGGTGGTCTCGTTAGGCTCTCGAGGCTCCCTGCATCCACCGTGCAGGTCCTGGGCGCTGAGAAGATGTTCTTCAAGTTCCTCAAGGAGGGGGGCAAGCCCCCGAAGCACGGAGTGCTGTTCCAGCACCCATGGGTCCATTCCCTCCCTGCCCAGAAGAGGGGCAGGATGGCCCGCTCGCTCGCCTCGGCAGCATCCATAGCCGCAAGGCTCGATGCCAACGGCGGGTCAGGTGTGTCCGGGATCAAGGCGCGCCTTGAGCGGAGGGCTGCCGAGATAAAGACCACCGATAAGAAGAAGGCCCTCCACGGTGGCAGGCAGCCTCCCTTCAGGGAGGGCTGGTGGGCCGATCGGTCCGACAGGGATAGAAGGCCCGATCCGGGTCGTTCCAACAAACGACGCTGGAAATGACCCGCCAGGCCATCAGCCCTTAACCGCCTCTCTGCTGCTCGACTATGTCCATCATCAGGGCTGCGGTCACAACGAGCCTCTTATCGACCTTACCCCCCTGATGGATGTGGAGGTACCATGTATCCCCGATTATCTGGAACTTCTGCCTGGCCTCGGCAATGACGGTCCCGTTGCTCGTGAACGTATAGGTCTTGGGGATGAACCTCAGGATAGAGATGAGCCGTCTCATCACGGCCAGGAAACCGCCCTTCTCCTCGACCCTGCCGATCTCGTTCCTCTCCTTATCGAAGATCTTCCATGTGTCCCTTATGATCGATACAAGGGCCTTCCGACCAACGAATCCCACCCTTTCCCCTTTGGGGTCGGTCACTGCGAAGGTCCCCGCGAAATCAAGTATCTGTTCCTGCCTTATGAGGAGGAGCTCTTCCTTCATGCTCTCGTCGGTATAGATGCGGATGTCCTCTTTCAGCTTGAACGCTTTCTGATGACAGAACCCTATCCGGCCTCCGTTACCATCCTCGATGAAGTACTTCCTACCTATGGCCAGCACTTTCTGCTTGATAACGTATGAATCATGGTCCCATATCCCCATATGTCAAACCCCCGTTCATATAATGCATTGTGATTATTAAAACGATTCGCCGGTCCGTCTTATCAATGTTTTATACTGGCCGGTCCTTTCACCAGCAGATGATGGACCTTCCTGAGAAGCTTCACGACGGTGTCAAGAAAGCATTGGAGCTTTGGAAGATAGAGAACCTATACCCTCCTCAAAAGGAGGCAATGGGACCTATTGCAGATGGTGAGAACCTCGTCGTTGCGGTCCCCACGGCTGCCGGCAAGTCCCTCATCGCCTACATAGCTATCATAAACAAGGTCCTCCGGGGGGGGAAGGCCCTCTACATAGTCCCTTTGAGGGCTCTTGCATCCGAGAAGTTCGAGGACCTAAAGGAGCTGCGGGAGCTCGGCATCAAGGTCGCCCTCTCCTACGGGGATTATGACGAGGAGGATACCAGGCTCGAGAGGTTCGATGTGGTCGTTGCAACATCGGAGAAGGCGGATTCGCTCCTGAGGCACCGCTCGAAATGGCTCATGGACCTCCGTGTCATCGTTGCGGACGAGGTGCATCTCATCAACGATGCGGGCAGGGGGCCGACCCTGGAGGTCATAATGACAAGGTTCAGGCAGCTGAACCCCAAGGCCCAGCTGATATGCCTATCTGCCACGATAGGGAACTCCGCGGAGATAGCCAACTGGCTCGGGGCCAGATTGGTCCTGTCGGATTTCAGGCCCGTATCGCTCTCTGAAGGGGTGCTGTTCGAGGACGAAGCCCTCTACTCCGATATGAGGAAGCATCACTTCGAGCCCGAGACAGGGAACGCGCTCACCGATGCCGTCCTGGACGTTGTCAAGGGGGACGGACAGGTCCTTGTGTTCGTGAACACAAGGCGCAGCGCGGAATCATCGGCGGTCGAGATGGCGAAGGTTCTAGGACCACGTCTGACCGATAGGGAGCTCTCATCCATCGGAGCGGTCCAGGATGAGCTCGGAGCGGCCGAGGCGAAGATGCTCAAGAATCTCAAGAAGGCCGTTTCGGGAGGGGCCGCCTTCCATCATGCCGGGTTGTCCAACGGGCAGAGGTCGATCATCGAGAAGGCCTTCAAAGGAAGGAAGCTAAAGGCGCTCTTCGCCACTCCGACCCTTGCTGCCGGTATCAACCTTCCTGCGAGAACGGTCATAGTCAGGGACTGGACCCGTTACGAGGCCTGGAACCCCGCCGCCCCAATACCTGTTCTCGAGATCAAGCAGATGTTCGGCAGGGCCGGCAGGCCCCGCTATGATAAGGTGGGCGAGGCATTGATACTCGCGAGGAAAGAGGAGGAGCGGGACTTCCTCCTTGACAGGTACGTCTGGGGGAAGCCGGAGGAGGTGTTGTCCAAGCTGGGTTCTAGGCCAGCATTGAGGATGCACCTTCTATCATCGTTCGCCACAAATTACGTCAGGGACATAAACGAGCTCTGGGATTTCATGGGGAGGACATTCTACGCCTACCAGAACGATACCTGGAAGATATCGACCGAGGTGGAGGGGGTCCTCGAGTTCCTAGTGGAGGAAGGGTTCCTCAGGAGGGACGGGAAGGCCATGGAGGCGACAGACCTCGGAAAGAGGGTGGCACGGCTCTACATAGACCCGCTCTCCGCAGTGGTCATGAAAAATGCATTGAACAGTGGAAAGGGGGCCCCCACCCCGTTCTCATTGCTCCAGGTCATCTGCTCGACCCCGGACCTGCCCCCTCTCATAGTGAGGGGCAAGGATTACGAGAACGTTCTCTCATACATGGAGGCAAAGATGGACGAGCTACTCATGAGCATCCCGGAAGAGGGGGCCGAGTACGACTGGTTCCTGTCCTCCGTGAAGACCGCCATGTTCCTTCTGGAATGGATAGGCGAGACCGGGTACGAAGCGTCAGAGGAGAGGATAGAGACCCTCTTCAACCTCGGTCCGGGGGATATCAGGAACAAGGTTGAGACCGCTGTGTGGCTTCTATTCTCTATGAGGGAGCTGGCCCGATTGTTCTCCAGCAGCATGGTCAAGCCCATAGACGAGCTTGCGCTCCGCGTCGAGAACGGCATCAGGCCCGAGCTGATATCACTCGTGGCCATCAAGGGCATAGGGAGGGTCCGCGCAAGGAGGCTCTTCGATGCAGGGATCAAGGGTCCGGACGATATCAGGAAGGCGTCCCTGCAGCATCTCTCGTCCATAGAGGGCTTCGGAAGACAGCTTGCGCTCAAGGTCCAGAATGCCGTCTCGACCGGTACTGAGGTCCTTGAGGAGAAGGAGGAGGAGGTCAATAAACAGAGGAACCTCCTGGACTTCAGCGATTGAGGCCCTATGTAATGATGGAGTGGGATGAAGAGAGATTTATAGGCCATGATGGATTGGAGGGGGATGGTCGTTGGAAAGGTACGCTCACTTTTAAAGAGGGCGTTCAGGTTCTACGCCCCGGTCATGAGCGTGATGCTCGGTGCGGGGTTCCTGGCCTTATTTGCCACCTTTTCGGAGACCAATGTACAGGCCTCCGTGTTCACGGTCAGCGAGGACACTGGAACGGCGGGACAGGCCGGTGCTGGATTGGGCAATACGCTCCTTTTCATCATCCCGGCCATACTAGGGAGCTTCGGGATAGTTGCCATAATCAAGCTGGGGAAGAGGCGGCTATTGAAGACGCTCTTCAGAGGGGCACTAACGTTTACCACAGGCATCATACTCTCGTTCTTCCTCTACAAGATCAGCGAGACCTTCTCGGAGAGGGTCTGGTATGCCATCTACAACCCCGGGGGTCCTGACCTCGTTTCGGTCTCCATCTCCGACATGGACATGATCATGTTCTTCGTCTGCGGGCTCCTGTTCGGGTACATGGCGACATCTATGGTGTTCTCCTACAGGTTCAAGAGGAAGGAGAGGAACGCGGCCTTAATAGTCGTCTCGGCCCTGATGGGGGCGTTCATGGCCGTTATATTGCCGACATGGACCGTTGTCCTCCTCCTCATAGGACTGGCCCTCTGGGACATCTATGCCGTCTTCAAGGGGCCCATAAAGGACATGGTGGAACTGGGCATGGACGGGTCCATGATGGCGCGGTTCGACCCCTTGGGGGACGATACCGACAGGTTCCCGTTCGAGAACATGACCTATGATGCGGGTAGCTGGCAGCTAGGTATAGGGGACCTTGTGTTCTACTCGATGCTCGGAGCCCATTCGATATACTACTCCGTGGCCTATGTGAGAACCGAAGGGGCGTGGATGCTCCCGTTCTTCTTCATCCCGGTGCTGATAGCGATACTCATAGGGTTCACTTACACGATATACAAGCTGTCCAAGCAGAAGGAGGGCGGGATACTGCCGGGACTGCCGGTCCCCATGTTCCTGGGAGTGGGGACGTTCTCTCTGATGATATTCATAGCGACCCTGATCTGAGAGCCCTATCGGAAAAGAAACATAATATACCCTATTTGGACATATATGATATTGAGGATGGTCAATGGATATGGGCTGGTCCTTAAACAGATACAAGATCATTGTTGCACTGGTTCTGATCTTATCGCTTGTAACAACGTTCGGGCGAACGGACGGGAACGAAAAAAAGTTAGGTACTGTGGTCTATGGAAGAGTTACCGATGGTGTAACTGGTGAACCGTTGAAGGATTATTGGATATACATAGAGGAAGGGAACGATAAGAGGTTCGTGGGGGTCACGGACCTTGAAGGAGAATATTCGGTCCAGGTCGGGGGCGCAGGGGATTTTTCGGCATATATTATAAATGGGTCATACTGGCCAGTTGAAAAAAGGTTTTCTTTGAACAGATCAGAGGATAAAAGGGTCGATTTCCAGATGGTAAGGCCGGAGCATGACCTATTCATCCGGGTCCATTCGTACGATGAACGTACTTTCTTCGAGGGAGCATCCGTAACACTGACGGACATGAACGATTCGAGCAGGATAATTGTTGGGACCACTGGCCCCGATGGATGGTTGAACATGACGGTAGGACCTGGATTTTATTCCGTCAATGGTAGTTGGGGTGTGTTCACTGACTGTAGGGGATCCATCCTAATCGAGAACAACAGTTATCGGTTGATGGACCTGGAG
>JALOTP010000063.1 GCA_025457865.1 Thermoplasmatota archaeon
GAAATCATCAGCTTTGTCAAGCTCGTGTTCATCAAGACCTTCAATATCAGATACCACGATCATTGCACAGCGAGGAACCGTTACCTCTGCAGATCCTTCTTTCGATAGGAAATGGAGCGAGAGAATGAAACCAATGAGGACAATCATCACCCAATGACTTTTCACTCCCATGGAAAGGTCTCTATCGATATCCTAGATATAATAATTGCCCAGCTCGTCACACCTGCCCGGGAATGCTTTATAAGGAAAAATGTACTTTATTTTCTTCTCATCTCCAACCTCTCGTTGTAGGCCTTCTCCCTTTCAGCTAGTTTTTTTTCGTAAGTGAGAGGGAACGATCTTGACCTCTTGAAATATTTTTCAGCTAATGAGAGATTGCCCTTGTCTATCTGAACGAGAGACATATTGAAATCGACTGCTGATAGACCCTCCAGGTCCCCAGTCTCTTTCATCACATTCCTCGCTTTCCGTAGGTAATCCAATGCTAAACGGGTCTTGCCATCCATAGAATGGACGTCTGCTAGATTAACAGATGCTATTGATGTCATCCAAGTTAGATCTTCCTTTCTTGCTATTTTCATAGCCTCCTCCCACATCTTTGAAGCAGCCCTATGATTCCCCTTCTTGAAATAGAGAACACCGAGATTGTTCAGAACCGCCGTCCGAAGGACAGGGTGGTCCTTCTTGTTGAACGTACCCAAGCATGAATGATATAGAGAGGATGCCTCATCCTCCTTTCCAATGTCCTGGAATAAATCAGCTTTCAGCTTTTTTAGGGCGGCCTTATGAACTGGTTCATTGGTCTTTTCAAGCATCTCATCTATCAACTGAACAGAAGCATCTATCTTATTCTCATTGATTAGACATTGAACGAAGCCGATGAAACATAATAGCCAAGAGTTTTCGTTCAGTCCCTCTGGTTTGCATAAGAGGTTCTCATATATGGCCTTTGCATTCCCAACCTCCCCTTTTCTTCGAGAAAGTTCTGCTTCCAATATTAGGTCGATCGGTCTTTCTAAGCTCCTCTTAGGATCATCTCCCAGATCCTTAAAGCAAACACCATATAGGCTCGAACACTTCAGAACCTCTTCAAAATGATCTGAACTCGATCTTTCCCCCAATCCAATAAATTCGTCTATGTAACTAGCTGATATTGTCAGATTCTTGTTCTGAGGGACTTCCCTCCAGGCTTGATCGAATGTAGAACCTTGGAAGAACAGACTGTTAATGAAACATATTCTCGCGTATGGGTCGGTCATCATTGAGAACTTTATCTCAGGCTTGGTTTGTAATAAACTAAAATTTTCATTATTAATTATTTTTTTATTTATTATTATTTCTAAATCTTTGAATTTTTTTTCTCCCCGTTCAGTAAAAAAAAATCTTTGCGCCTCTTTCCTTGAATGACTGATGTGTCCTTGCTTTACCAATCTGCTCAAAATATTTCTTAAGGACCTCGTTCGGATGCCTAGGGTATTGCTTAACCGGTTGAGGTCCAATTCTTTCTTTGAGCGTTTCAATGCTCCTATTCCATATAGGACTGCATCATCTCTTTTTATCCTATACGGTCCGACTTTCCCCTTAATCAGAACATCCTCTGTCATGGTGTACCTATCGCGCAATAACGATACATATTCAATAGATTATTTATAATTTCTCAATTTTTTCGGTTCTGGCTCATCAAACTATCATCTGTATTGAATAGAGCTTTCCCTCTCTTTAAGGTCAAGCGATATCTTTAAACTACCTCCGCTCATCAGGATACGTGGCCCGCAGGTATTTGCTTCATTGCGTCGTACTGTTGCTCCTGATAGCTCCCATGCTCCTCATAACGGTCTCCATGCCCGCGAATGGACTAGGCACTACCGGAACCTCGAGCAAGAGGTACAAGGACAAGCAGGAGGACATCATATCCGATGAGGCAAAGAGGTCTCTCGACCGCTTCGTGGACATAGAGGAGCTCGAAGGGGAGAAGGACAACGACTTCGACGAGAGGAAGTACATTGACCTCCTCTCGATGACGATAAGCGGGAACGACACTTACATCTCCTTTTCCCTTCTGACCTTTGGCGGCATCAGGGTCCAGAAGGAATACATCTACATGGTGGCCGGTTACGCCCGCAAGGACTTCAAGACCACAGAACCGTTCGATTTCATACTGTCTTTCAGCGCGGGGAACTCTACCTACCGGCGATGGAGCGACGGCTCCTTCGTTCTGGACGAAAACATCTCTTCCGTAAGCATCGATGGCAACAGCCTTAATTTCACAATGAACCGGGGGCGGTTCATCGTCGCCTCCAGGACAACACCCCTCTTCGCTACGGGGATAGCCGTTCTAGATACAGGCGCAGGCAAGGCAAGGAGGATGGACCATGTCGAGACCGGAAGCCTGGACGATGGAGGTTCGAAGAAGCTTGATGACACGACCATCATCATGATACAGCTCGCTGTCTTCGGGTTCATATTCCTTGCCATAATGGTCCTCTGGAACGTTTGGGCAAGGAAGAAGGGCATGGACCAATCCGGAGGGGTATGCCCTAAATGCGAATCCAAGCTCGACCCCAAGCTCGAATTCTGTCCTTCCTGTGGCTCGTACGTGAAAGGGCCCATATCCGATGATGGTGGTGTGAAACCAAGGATAGTCGAGGCCCCTGAAGAACCCCCTGGAAAAGAGGAGTGAACTGCCTCTCAATAGAATTCGGATTGGACCCTTACAACATCTTCGCTCGTGGAGCACTGGGAGTATGCCTCCAGAGGTTCCCGGTTGGTCTCCAGGAACCTCACCCCCCATGTATATATGGATAAGAGGCGCCCGGAGAGCTCCTTCTCACCTATGATGTAATAGGATGCCGCTATCGCCTCGAGCGTCGAGAGCTCGCCCCACTTACCGAACTTCGTAGGGTTCGCAGCGAGCAGCATGGGAAGGGTCCTCCCTTTGAGCTTGCACTCCTTTTGGACCTTGCCGAAGGCCTCCTCGGCCTTCTCCCAAGAACAATCAACGGCTGCAAGACCTCTATAGAGGACGATTTCCCTGTCCGACGGAGAAAGGGCAACACCGGAGAAGGGGTCAAGGAGAACGGCTCCCCTTGGTAGCTTCCTTGGCGATTCTACGAGCTGGGCCAGACCCAGCCTTGAAAGCTTCCTTGCAGAGCATTTCTTCGGGTCATCCTGCGAAAGGTGCAGGATGACCGGTATGGTCCCCTTTCTCAGGGGACTTCCCCCAGAAGGGCAAGGAGTCCCGAACCCATGAGCACCCTGGCCACCGGCTCCGGGAGGGATGCGATATCATCCTTCCGGAGGGTGATGCTCGTCCCGTCCGGCAGGACGAATGGATCGATGTCCTTGAGCGCTTTTACCAATGCTGTTCCCTCAGGACCTCCTGGACATCTTACCGACCGTGATATGGGCTGGTCGGTCGGTGCAGATATGGGCGCGTTGTCGCTCGCCGACCTCAGAACCTCTTTTTTGCCCTTGCCCCTTACCAGTTCGTCCATAGAGGGCGTGACCTTCATCATGGGTTGCCTCTGTGGTGCTCTATCGGGCTCGCGAGCTGTCTCCTCCACAAAGTCGTCCGTGGTCGTATCTATACCTGTCTCGATGGGTATGGTCAGCTGTTTCCTGATGCTCGTATCGTACTTCAACAACCTCTCCCTCACCGTCTCGAGGTCCACCTTCAATGTATAGAAGAGGTCGGCCTCATCGGTCAGCATGTTCACGTTCTTGCCCCTATCTTCACCCTTCGGAGCCGATTTTCGGGACTGGTTGAGGGCAAGTAGGACTATCTTGCGCTCCCTGGTTGCATATATCCTCTCCAGTATCTGGCGGGCCCTCTTCAATCTCTCGGAGAGCCTGTAGTAGAGCTCGTCAGGTGTCCTCCCCTGTTCGGGATCGCAGTTCTCCAGTTCGGCCAGAAGCGCCCTGAGATGGCCAGAGGTCCTCTCGTAGAAGTCATCTTGTATCTTGGTCAGGGAATTTGATGCCTTCTCGGCCGCCTGCACCTCTCCCAACCTCTGAATGAGGTCCTCCTCATCCCTTGAACGGCTGTCCCCTGTCATTGGTTCCTCATCTGCATTACTTGGAGATAAAAATATTCATAGGTCCCCTTGACCGTTTCGGTTTTATAGGACCGAGGTCCATTCTCCCCCATGCGTTCGACCTGGGCCGTCATCCTGATAGCTCTGATGTTCTCCACCCTCATGTTGATGGAAGGAGCGGATGCGACATCTGTCTCCATTTCGCTGGAGGATGACGAATTCACCATATCCGTGGACCCGACCGACCCGGAACAGGGCTCCCTCGAGGTCGAAGGTTCGGTCCAGGTCACCGTAACGAACCTGCTCGAGACCGTTACCGTGGGACTGTCCGTGAACATCTCTGAGCTTAAGGGCGGAGAACCGACTGGCAGGTACTGGCTGGCCGTAGTGACCTACGGTTCCGGAGCGATCGGGCAGTCAACCAAGGTCTTCAAGAGGAACGACGCACCCGCAGCCTTCACTGTCACAATAGGCCCTGAGCTCTACGACCCCAATACAGACACCGATATCCCTGTTCCACCTGGCCTCGGGCTCGATGTGGAGGGGCAGATGGTCGTCACGGCCGAATATTCGGGTGCCATAGAGGGGAAGAGGACCTCATCCGCAAGGATAACCCCTGGTTCCTACCACCTTGTGAACCTATCCACCCCTGACAACGACCTCGAGCTAGAGGCTGGGGACCTGATGAACAGGACACTTCGGGTGAAGAACGCGGGCAACAACGTAGAGGACATAGTGATAGAGGCCGACCTGGTGGACGAGCTTCAGAGCAGGGGATGGAACGCTACCATCTCCTCCAGTGGCAAGGATGGTGTCGAACCCGGAGAGGAGCTCATATCCATCATTCACATCAAAGCTCCAAGGAAGATAGAACAGGATGAGGTCCTGACATTATTCATGGGGGCCTATACAAAGGGGACCGACACACAGAGCGGTGAACCGCTGTCATCTTCGGAACTGAGCGTGAAGCTCTATCTCAGGAGGTCGTCACTGCCGGGTCCGGACGACGGGGATGATGATACGGATGATGATGATGATAAGGATGAGAGGACCGACCCATGGATGGCCATGCTGGTGGTCGGATTGGTCATAGTTGTCATTGTCATACTGGTGATAATTCTCTTCAAGAAGGGCAGGGGGGGCGACGGGGACGAGAGGGACCCGCACAGTTCGATGGTAAGGATCTGACTTTCACAATAAGAACGCGTCAGGCAGCATCTTCGCTTTTCCCCTGGCCACAAGGAAATATGCAAGGAATTTCGGGACAGAAACCCTCCCCTGCTTCAGGTCGAAGTCCTCTCCGCCCATAGTGATGGAGAACCCCTCGTTCAAGCTTACCTCGACAGGGTCCCTTCCCAGCGCCACAGCGTCCCTTAGGGGATCGAAGGATGGCAGACGGTCCAACGGGACGGAGATGACCCTGAACCCGGTCTTTCCGTGGAGGGACCCGGGACACCTGATCAATCTCTTGGTGTCCGTGGTAACAGGTTCGTCGGTCTCGCCGCTGAGATTGATGGAGGAATAGCTCGCCGCGAACTTGAGGAAGTCGGTGTCTATCGTATTGGTCGAGGTGACCTGGAACATATCCTCCTCCAGCATCCTCTTGACGGTCACTCCGCCGCCCTTCTTGAACAGGTCCTCGACGATCGAGCTGCATTTCTGTTGACCTATGCCCAGTTTTTTCGTCCTCGAGATCTCAAGGAGCTTCTGGACCCTCGACTTGTTATCCGGGAGCGCTAACATCTCATTGAGGAGACTGTCCTTCCCCTTGTATATCTTCGTCACCCAACCGCCGTGGCCCCTGTTCCTGAAGTTCCTCCTCTTCTTACTGCTGCCGAACCTTTTATTGACCTCCACGGTCCGGTCGGGGAAGAGGACATCGAAATCCAGATTGTTACCCGTGATGTAATCGACCAGCTGCCTACGGTCCCTGCTGTCCATGGGCAGGACCGAGGGGTCCCGGATATGGGCATGGTAGCCCCTCCCCCCGGAGAAGAATAGCTCTACCCCCTCCTTCCTGAAGCCCAGATCAGAGATGAGGAAGTCCCTTACGAGCCTGTCCATCTCCTCTTTGACCTTCTCGAGCTGCTCCACATAGGACAGCTTCTCTGAGTTCGGTATATGGTCGGCATCAAGGTCGAAGATGAGGTCGGCCCCCATCCAGGTCTTCACTTTCTCTCCCATTGGTTGGAGGGAGGGTTCCGAATAATAGGCTGATGAGTGGTAAGCATGCATGGGAGCCCGCTGTCTGAAGAACGCATCCAGCTCCTCCTTCCTTGTGAAGGATATGTGACGGAACATCATCTTCCCGCCGAACGGGAAGAAACCCCATTCCCTCCTGGTGAACCTATATGGTGCCTCAGGGGGCGACCTGACATAATGATCGATGAAACAGCGTCTCAGGAACTGTTGTTCCGGTGTTAGAGGTTCCCTTTCCTCCGTGGCCATCGAACCTATTGAGGCTGTTCGGTGATAATCCACTTCCCAGGGGTGGCCCGAAAGTGCATCGATGGCATTTTCCGTGATGTCCCAGGTCAATGATACAAAGGTAAAAATAGGGATATGATTTTCCCTTGCTCGGGGCCTGATGGCCCCTATGGAAGCCTCCCCTACGTATCCTTAACAGGACAAGGGATGAACTGCCTTGAAAAGGACGCCCTGGGACCTTCCCAAGCGATTCTTGTGGTTGGGATGAGAATGAAGGCACTGAGCAAGCTGGAATGGCTCAAGTTCGTTGACAGACTGGTGAACGATTCCGGTATGGAGATAATCGGGGTCAAGGCCAAGGGAGAGAGCTTCGTCTTCGACCGCCTGAAGAGCGCGGACGAACTTAGGCTCGACCATGACGTCACCATACTCCCCCCTAAGAAAGTGTTCCTACCGGTGACCGAGGACCTCATGACCTATGACCTGAAAGGACAGGTCAGAGGTGAACGGACGATCGACGACAGGAAAAGGGTGCTCATCGGGGTCCATCCCTACGATGTCATCGCCATCGAGCAGATGGATGAGATCTACCTCGGGAGCAACATCGATGAACATTATGCATCCAGACGGCTCAATACGCTCATAATCGCCTCAGATATCATAAATGTGTCCGAAAGGTCGTTCGCAGCAAGCCTCGGCACGCATGTCACCGACTCTGGGTACGACCTCCTTGTCACTGATATAGGCGATACGGTCGTAGTCGATGTGGGGACCAAGGAGGGCAGGGCCCTACTCAAGAAGTACGGGTCGGCCAGGGACGCCTCCAAGAAGGAGGCCGATACAGTAAAATGCTGGAGGAGCGACCTTCCGACCTGGTTCGCAAGGAGGGCGAAGCTCCCGTCATCCGAATGGAAGAGGGTCCTTGATGAGAACCATGATCATCCGATTTGGGACGAGAACTCAAAGAAATGCCTAACCTGCGGGACATGCACGACAGTATGTCCGACGTGCTACTGTTACGATGTCGACGACAAGACCGATCTGAACCTCAAGGAAGGTAAGAGGCAGAGGACATGGGACGGTTGTCTGCTCCGTGAGTTCACCCTTGTCGGCAGCGGGGAGATATTCAGGGAAGGGGTCAAGGAGAGGTACAGGCACCGGTTCTATAGGAAGGGGGCATACCTCCCTGACAGGAAAGGGTTCGTTGCCTGTGTGGGCTGCGGAAGGTGCGCATACCAGTGCCTTCCCGATATTGCCGACCCCTCCGAGGTCATGAACTCGCTAGCATCATACAATCTCCACAAGACGGTAGAACACCCTGTGCCTTCTGTTGAGCACCCCGAGATAATGGAGGACCTGCTCATACCAGAACCTGCGACGATTGTCCGGAAGCAGAAGATGACCGAGCTAGAGACCCTCTATGTCGTGAGGCTGGACAGCGGCAAGGAACTGGGGCATGCCCCCGGTCAGTTCGTCCAGGTATCCCTTTACGGTATAGGGGAGGCACCCATCTCGATATCCTCGGCGCCGGGAGGCAAGGAGTTCGAGCTCCTTGTCAGAAGGATCGGTGACGTCACAGGTGCCATGGAGAAGCTCAAGGAAGGGGACAAGATAGGCGTCAGGGGACCCTACGGACGCGGGTTCGACCCCAAGGAGATGCAGGGAAAGAACATGCTGTTCATCTCAGGGGGCTGCGGTCTGGCCCCCATGAGGTCGCTCATAGATTACACGATGGGGCACAGGAAGGACTTCAAGGACGTTTGGATACTCTACGGCTGCAAGGAACCGGCCGCTATCCTCTTCTCGAAGGACCTGAAGCAATGGGCCGATGTAGACAACGTCAAGGTGCTGACCACTGTGGATAAATGCCCCGACGGTCAATGCTGGGACGGTAACATAGGCGTCATAACAACGCTGATACCCAAGGTGGCATTCGACCCCATGAGGACCATAGCGGTCATAGTCGGACCTCCCGTGATGTACAAGTTCGTTATTAGGGACCTCAAATCCAGGGGCATGCCGGATGAGAACATAATCGTCTCCCTTGAAAGGAGGATGAAGTGCGGTGTCGGCAAATGCGGTCACTGCCAGATGAACGGCATCTACTGCTGCATAGAAGGGCCTGTGTTCAAATATTCCGAGGTCAAGAACATACCGGAGGCGTTCTGATGAAGGCCAGGGTAGCCATTTTCGATTTCGCCAGCTGCGAGGGCTGCGAGCTGCAGATAGTGAACCTTGAGGAGAAGCTCCTGGACCTGATAGATATCGTGGATGTGGTATCGTTCCGTGAGGCCATGAAGGAGCACTCGAACGACTACGACATAGCGCTAATAGAGGGCTCCATAATGAGGCCAATGGACGAGGAGCGCATCAAGAAGATCAGGGAGAGGGCGAAGGTCCTCATCGCCATAGGCGCATGCGCCTGCCTTGGCGGGGTCAACAAGCTCAGGAACGAGTGGCCAGTCGAGGAGGTCAAGAAGGAGGTCTACGGCGATGCTCTGCTCGAGGGGAACAAGTTCTTCGATGTCTTCCCTACCAAGGCCGTTGATGAGGTCGTCAAGGTCGATTTTTACATCCCCGGATGCCCCATAGACAGGAACGAGTTCGCTAAGGTCATAACAGCCGTTGCCTTGGGCCGGAAGCCAAGGCTCCCGTCCTACCCCGTATGCGTCGAATGCAAGAAGAGGGAGAACATATGCGTCTTTGAGCTGGGCCAGTTCTGCCTTGGTCCGATAACCAGGGCCGGATGCAACGCCATCTGCACCTCGTTCCAGGACGGATGCGAGGGCTGCAGGGGTTTCCTGGACGATGCCAAGATGGACGCCCAGAAGGATGTGCTCAGGAAGTATGGTGTGACGGTGGACCAGATGATGAAGAAATTCAATTTCTACAACTACAGGAAGGGGGTGCTCTGACATGGCATCCGATCTGAACGTTACGGTGAAACATCTGACAAGGGTAGAGGGGCACGGGAACATCTACTTCAACGCCAAGGCCGGCAAGGTGGAGAAGGTCCTCTGGGAGGTCGATGAGGCCCCGAGGTTCTTCGAAGCCATGGTCAGGGGGAAGAGCTATTCCTACCTCTCGCACATAACATCGAGGATCTGCGGTATATGCTCCATAGGGCATTCTCTCGCATCCCTGAAGGCGACGGAGGCCGCCATGGGGGTGAGGATATCCGAACAGACGGAACTGCTCAGAAGGCTTGCCCTCCACGGAGAGAACCTGCAGAGCCATTCGCTTCACGTCGGCTATCTGGCAGCACCGGACCTCTTCGGGGCGCCTTCCGTTGTCCCGATGGTCAAGACGCATCTTGACGCAGTGGGTAAGATCGTTGCCGTCCACAGGCTCGCGAACAGGCTCTCCGACGTCACCTGCGGCAGGACGACGCATCCGATCACACTTACCGTCGGCGGGTTCACCAAGGTCCCATCAGAGGAGGACCTGCTCTTCGCCAAGAAGGAATGCGAGAAGAACATCGAAGTGACCAGGTCGCTTGCAAAGGACATTCTTACGGTCAAGGACAAGATACCCGATTTCAAGAGGGAGACGGAGTTCATAGCATTGAAGAACGACAAGCACTATGCGTTCTATGATGGGAAGATAGCCTCCACCGATGGAGGCGTCTTTCCCGTTAGCGACTACCTCAAGGTGACAAATGAGTACTTCGCCCCCCAATCGACGGCGAAGTATGCAAAGCACAAGAGGGCCTCCTACATGGCCTCAGCCCTGTCCAGGTTCAACCTGAACTACGAACAATTGACCGATGGGGCTAAGGAGGTCGCCGAGATGTTCGGCCTCGAACCCGTCTGTCACAATCCCTACATGAACACGATAGCCCAGCTCGTGGAGATAATGCACTCACTTGAGGATTCCATCGACCTTGTCGACAAGGTGATAGGGATTGGGCTCGAGGAAGAGGAGTTCGAGGTCGAAGTAAGGCCGGGCAGGGGCGTCGGAGCCGTTGAGGTCCCAAGGGGCATACTCTTCCACGACTATACCATCGATGAAGTGGGGAACTGCGTCAAGGCGAACTGCATCATTCCCACCAACCAGAACCATGGCAACATCCAGAAGGACATGGAGGCGATGGCCCCGACCCTTGTGAACATGCCCGAGAAGGACATAGAGCTCAGGCTCGAGATGCTCGTCAGGGCATACGACCCCTGCATATCCTGTTCGACCCACTACCTGAAGGTCAATTTCATCTGAAGGGGTTTTTTTCTATGCCTAAGAGGGCTGTCATCGGAATAGGTAACATCCTCATGGGTGATGATGGGATAGGCCCGCTACTCATCGAAAGGGCGAAAGAACGCTTCGGCCATATTCCGGACGTTGTCTTCCTTGATGAGGGCACCATAGGTTTCGGACTTGTCCATGTCATCAAGGACTATGATGAAGTGATCATCATAGATTCCGGGGATATGGGAAAGGTGCCCGGAGAGTTCGGCATCTTCTCGCTCGAGGAGGTCAAAAGCTCCAAGTTCTGTCAGGGTCTCTCCCTCCATGAGAGCGACCTTTTAAAGGTCCTTGAAGCCTCCCGTGCTATGGGTGAATTACCAATACGTTTGCGGATATTGGCCATCCAGCCCAAGGTTATCTTATGGAGAGAAGGACTATCTCTGGAGCTTTCAGATAGATTGGAGGATTACCTGGAAGCACTAAAGGTCTTCATCAAAGCCCCCATGAATGATTACATTCCCTGATAGTCCAAAATCGACATTGTACCGAGGCCTCCTTGTCAATTTCCGATACTATTAAATAATGTTTAAATTAATGCAATTATAAAATCTTGACAGGTGAGGTGAAGGGGATGAAGTGGCCGCTCGAAGATTGGGGTAAAGGAAGGCTTGACGGCTTAGAAGGAGCGAGCTCTCCGGGTAGGACCCTCACCCTTCAGGGTCTGGACAATATCCAATGGGCTATTGTCATATTCATGATCGGTTCTGCCATCGATCTGGCATTGAACATCGTTGAGATGCTCCTCCTCAAAGGACTCACAGGGATTATGATCAGGTTCGTAATTGGGATAGTATTCGGTCTGGTTTCGCTCCTATTCCTCATCCTGGCCATAATCTTCCTCCTGAGGGGCATCGGTAAACTAAAGAAAGGGGACCTCTCAACGGACCAAGCCTATGCCCGGGACCTGAGAACATCCCTGATAGCCATAGTGATATACCTGCTTCTTAGGAACATAGTCCCTTTTGGAATGGGGCTGTTGTTAGGTCCATTTACCCTCATGTTCCGAGAGAACTTAGCATTGACCTTGACCTTGACCAATGCATCGTTAAGGATCCTTGGTGCATTTAAAAACGTCGCATTCATAGTCATGCTAACTTACCCGATCGGTCATCTGACCTCGAGGAGGTCCTTGAACCTTCTGATCACCTTCGCAGTTGTCAATTTCTCCGTTTGGGTCGGAACCGTTCTCCTCTTCACTTCAGTTAACCTGATGTCCCTGCTCGGCCTTTCAGCAGCTTATTCAGCTAACATGGTCCTTTTCTATGTCATGATGTTCATAAATCTCATCGGTCTGATTCTCCTGTTGATAGCCTACAGGAGGACGATGGCCTCTCTTAAGGGCAATGCTCAGAACGACCTAAGGGAACAGAGGCCTTTCCTGCCAGGGTTCATAAGGCTCACAGTGACCGGTACGAAGTCCGCTATCAAACCAAGCCGGTTTTTATCTGTGATCATAATAATGACCATCTTGCTCATCACGGGGTCGGCTGTCCTAGAATACGCATCAATGGCACGGACCTTCAAAGTCCCGAGCGGGGATGGCAGTTCGAAGGTACTGAATGGACTTCTTAAGACTGAATCGTACGATCTTGCTCGTGAGGGTGAGCTGACCCAAGGGGAGAGCTTCGAAGAAGAAATTGACGTTGGTCTGCCAATAGTCTTCGTAGAGGTGGTCCTCAGATGGACCGATGAGACGCCAGACAGGACCTGGACGAACGGTCCTGACAGTTTCAACCTTAAGGTAGGTCTGAGGAGCGGTCCTGGTGGTGAGACCATTGAAACGGATGAGCGGACCGATTCAAACTCCAAGGACGGGTCAGGAGAGATCATCCTTTCCTTCTCAATCGGATCGGAAAGCCCTGAACGACCCAGTTCGATAGAGGTCCTTGTGACCTTGGTCGAGTCCGGTGACCAGTACGGGTCATACTTAGGTTTGAGGACCAGGGTTGACGATTCCAACAATTTCTCGTTGAGCATCGAATGCGTACATTTGGAAGAATGACACCGCCCAGCCGTTCGGTCATATAGAACACTGATGCAACCACCGCACATTTTTAATAATAGCCCTCTTTTTCCCTTCTCTCGGAGCTTTCCGAATTCTTAAGGGCCAGTAGCTTAGCCTGGTGGAGCATCCGGCTCATAACCGGAGGGTCGCCGGTTCGAATCCGACCTGGCCCACTTGTATTTTATATAGAATAATAGCGTGGGCCAGGCCTCCCTAGTGATTATAGTTCGACGCTAGGAAAATCGTGATAATAGATTGATTAGGTCTGCGATTTTCCTGCGCCCTCGGAGACCTTCGGTCTCCTGTGGGATCCGACCTGGCCCATTCGATCTTATCCTTAATTTATCCTAGAATGGACCAGGTCGAAATGATCTAAATGATATCTATGAGCGTGAAAAAGCAGCCTTTCATCATCCTGTTATCTGTCTTTTTTACTTATCCGACCTGGCCCACTT
>JALOTP010000100.1 GCA_025457865.1 Thermoplasmatota archaeon
GACGCTGTCGTCCCCTACTCCTCTATAAGCGCTGAAGCATCCATATCATCGGCTCCCATATATTAGGAGGGGGGTCACCTCATGTTCGATATCAAGGACCTTCAAAGCATCGAAATGCCCTGCTTCGCCTATGAGCCCACCAAGACCTTCAGGAAGGCCCTCTCGGGGCTCATACCGGGGGATGGGGTTAGGGTCTGGGCATCCGTAAGACCTCCGGAAGGGATCCATCCCGCTTCGCTCAATCTCGAGAAGCTCGAGGTCCTCTCGCTCACCAAAAGAACGCTCTCACAGAACCCACGTTGCCCTCTATGTGGAGGTAGGACGGCCTCTATGGGCAAGGGGCAGGGTTTGCGATGCAGGTCCTGCAGGGTCTACGATGCAGGTCCTGCGGCAACAGGGACCCGACCCTCCTCCCTATGAAGAGGGACATTGAGAGAAAGATAGGTCTTGGCCCCATACAACCCCCTATGTGTGCTTGGAGACATCTCTTCAAACCCATCTCTCTACCAGAGGCGGACCCTAAGCCCTATACAGGCCCCTTTTGGGGGACCGGACATCCTTGAACGAATAAAGGTGTGGCCAACTCAGGGGCTATAAAAAGAGCATAGAGAGCAAGGGGTTAAGAAGAGAGGATTGAATGCGTGATGAACAAAAATTGCTCCTCGCTCTCTATTTTTTCTTTTTTCTCAATGTCACAATGCGTACACTGCGACATCTTCAATATAACATACCGATTATTTTAAAATTCCTATGGGACCTTGCAGTCGTATATTTCCAAATGTATAACAATAAACCTCTGAATGATACTAAAATATATGAATTGACCTTTTTTCCCGTTTCATGCCCGAATGCCCGAAAGGTTCAGTTCTCCTTCCGAACAGGGGGTTTCAATAGGAACGCCAATACGGCCGCGAACAGGCAGGCTATCCCTGCAGGTATGAACGCCCACATCCAGTATTCCATATCTCCCATTATCCCGCCTAGAAGCGGCCCTATAATGCCACCGAACCCGTAGGACAGGAACACCCAACCGTAGTTGAGGCCCATGCTCTTGTTCCCGAAGAAATCCGCTGTGGCCGAGGGGAATAGGGCGAAGTTCCCGCCGAAGTTGAACCCTATGATGGCAGCGCTGAGATAGAGCAGGTACTCATTTCCCCCGACGAAGAAGAACGCTATCATCATGATGCCCTGGAGGGTGAACATGGCGATGAAGGCGGTCTTTCTGCCGATCTTATCGGAGAGCGCCCCCCAGATGATCCTTCCGAAGCCATTTGCGAGCGAGTAGAAGAGCGCGAATGCCGTCCCTGCTATTATGACGGCATCGGCGGAAGGTATCCCGTTCTCCATCAGGGCGAACTTACCGAAGAGCTGGATGACGCCTATGACCATCAGGCCCGAACCAGCCCCTACCATGAACATAAGGAACAGCATCCAGTACTGGGGCGTTCTCCTCATCTGGGAGGGTGTGAACTCCACACTGCCCGTGGCCTTCTTTGATTGCTCAGGCGGGTTCCAGCCCTTTGGCTTCCAGCCCTCAGGGGGGTTCCTCATTATGAGACCGGCCCCGACGACGGTGATGAGGAAGATGATGCCGTAGAGACGGAACACCTCCGATACCTCCATGGACCCGTAGAGCCCGGGCCAATCGCCGCTGAGCTCAAGAGGACCGAAGATGAAACCCGTGCAGAGCTTGACCCATAGCAGGGCGCCGAAACCGAACCCTGCAACAGCAAGACCGGATATCAATCCCTTCTTGTCAGGGAACCATTTCACCCCGGTCGCTATCGGTACAACATAACCCAGACCTATACCTGCCCCGCCCAAGATGCCTATGGTGAATATCAGTCCGATGAGGCTAGAGCCCATGAAGGATGCGATGATGTAACCGGCACCTAGGATCACACCTCCTGCGATGGCCATGTTCCTGGGGCCGAACCTGGCGCTCAGCCTTCCCCCGATGATCGTGAAGATGGCGAAGGTCAGAAGACCCACGGCGAATATCAATTGGGTCTGTGAGATGGAGAACCCATACTCGCCTGTTTTGACCTTTTGCAATACCTCGTAATCGTAATCGACGGACCCACCGTTCTCCCATCTGTCACCGTTAACGATAATATGCCAGTTGCCGGCCTTAGCCACCTTTGGGGTGATGTATAGATGATCGCCTGCGGTCTTGGGTGTGTAAGGGCCTGCCTTGATAGGCTTGCCTTCCTTGTAAACGATGCCTACGAACTGGACGACCTTATCGTCCTTCACTGGTTTGTCGGATGTGTCCCTAAGCTCAAGAGAGACCGTGATATTTTTCAAAGCCTCCACCGGTTCCCCGTTCTTCGTGAAATAGAGGGTAAGGTTCGTCACCTTTCCTACTTGTAGGGAGCCGTCAAGGACGATGGTGATCCCATTGTCCTCAGTGATCCCCTGGAAATCGTCGTCAGGCAGCGGGGCGGACAGGGGGGGTGTGAAAACGCTCCATGCATAGATGGCACCCAGGGATAGCTGGATCACAATGGCGGCCACCACGATGATCCACCTGTTCATAACCTTGGCATCGGAAATTTTTTTCTCACCGGTCATATTCCCAGACCCCGTTTGCGATGCCACAAAAAATAATACCCCCAGGCATCGCGACTGCCCGTTATCACGGACATAAATATAATAATTGTCATCAGGGACAGGGTGGAGCGTTCGGAGCGTCTATACGGCGGAGGGATATGGTTCAGGGAGGCCGGGCCGAAGTCATAACCGGGACCGGGGTAAACCTTTTATGCTCCTTGGGACCATATAACTGAACATGATATACGGGTTCGTGATGATAGAGTGCAGGACCGGAAAGGAAGCACAGGTCTTCGAGGCCCTAAAAAAATTGAAGTGGGTCCATGAGGTCCATCCCCTCTTCGGGGAGTATGATTTCCTCCTCAGGGTCAAGGCCAAGGACCCGGACGACCTTGCCCATTTCATCATAGACCAGGTCAGGAAGCTCGATGGGGTCGAGAACACCAGGACCTACCTGGAGGCCTCATTCGGCCCAGATACCCTGAAGAAGAGCTGAGGGACCTTCACCGGTCATTGCGGATACGATGGCACCTGCCAGCACCATCGTCATGAGCGCTATCATCATTAGGTCTTTCATGCCGAGCTTTCTTGTCCTGCCCTTCCATGGCCTTATCCCATCATAACCTCGGAGCTCGAGAGAGACTCCCAATCTGTGGGCCGACACCATGCTCGATACGAAGAGCGGCCTGACGCTCCTTCCCAGGTCCTTCCACTTGGACAGATAACCCCTCCCAGACCCGACCCCTCTCATCTTGAAAGAGTCCCTGATGCCAGAAGCGTCCTCCATCAGGCGCGGAAGGGTCCTCATTACGAGATTCACGGAGAAGACTACGGGATAGGGGACCTTGAGCGATAGGAGGGCATCCATGAGATCCTTCTCCCCTACCATGGCCGTGAAGATGAGAGAGGAGAACATGAGGACAGTGACCCTTGAGATGACCCTGGCCCCTAGAACGAACCCCTGCAAGGTGAAGAGGCCGATATCGGCCCCCAGCAGATGGAGCTCGAGCAGGGGCCTTCCTGGGACCAACAGCGCCTGCAGGAGACATATCACCGACAGCATTGCCAAAAGGCCCCTTGTCCCTCTGCCGTAACGACTGAGGCTGTCCCTGAGCGGCAGTGCTGCCATCAGGACACCGACAAGGAGGAGGAGCATGAAGAGCAGGTCCTTGACGATGAAGACAGTGGCCCCCAATACAAGAACGGCAAGGAAGGAAACCCTGGGATCGAGCGCTTCACCCTTGCTCAAGGACAGGACCCCCTCAAAGCATCACAAAGCCTCCCCATGTCCGAGGTCATCTCCAGACCAGCCCTTCTGGAGATGATGCAGGAAGATGGGACCGGCCACCCCAGGGCTCGCATTACGGAAGGGTCGCAAAGGACCTCGTCCGGCGGTCCCTTTGCAATCACCCGTCCGTCCGAGAGGACTATGACCTCACCGCACCAGGCAGCCGTCCCCGGGTCGTTCGTTATGAGGATATGGGCCCCGGTCGAGGGTCTGTCCAGCAACTCCATGGCCCTCTGCCGGCTCCTGAACCTACGGCCAGGACGAGACCCAGCCTCTGTTTCTCACCCTCGCTCAGTAGTGCTGGGTCCCTCTCTGACAGATGTTCCAGGCCCAGCTTCGCAAGGAGAGCATCACCGTGCTCGATACTCTTGACCTCGGATGCGACGGAGGTCGAGAAGAACATGTTCCCGGGCCTCTGGAAGAGA
>JALOTP010000064.1 GCA_025457865.1 Thermoplasmatota archaeon
CGTATAGCGGTGCGATGCAGGGCTCCGCCATCCTTCCGTATCCGCCCCTTAAAAGGACCGAGCTTCCTTCCTGCCACATGCCCAGGGCGGTCTGGTTCCCATTCCAGGATGTGATATGAACGGAAGTGAATGGCCCCCTGTGGGAGCCGGACATCGTAGCATAGGTCCTCATAGGCTCCCAAACGGGGGAGGTAAGGTCAGAAGAGACGTTCTTCCTCTCCAGCACCGGTCCGCTGGTTAGGGTCCAATCGTCTCCGGGGAGCAGCTCGCTCCTGGCCTTCCAGACCATGTCCGCTGAGACAGCTGAAGCCCCCCCAGGACCGGAGAGGGTGTCTGGGAAGACCGTTCCCTCATAGTTCCCTTGAATTTCCAGGTCCGCTCTGGCAGACAAAGCGGCCAGACCGCTTGTCGATCGGAAGACCCTGAGGTCGACCTGGAAGCTGCCGCTCGCCGTGATGAACGCAGGGTCCAGCGGGAGGTCCGGTCCTTTCCCTGTAGGAAGAGTGATGGGCCTGAGATGTTCCGAAAGGTCAATGACCACATCGCTCGTGGCGCTGAGCAGGACCTCGTCGGGCAGCTCGCACCCATCCCTGAACACCGTTCTCCCTGCCTTGAGAGGTGACCCGTCAAGAGCGTGGGGCATCCCGGCCAACAGCCCTATCTCGAAGGTCGTCGTCATATCGGGAAGGACCCATGCTTTGATGCGCACCTCCCTTTCCTGTTCGAAGACCTCTATTGGTGAGGATGCGGAAAGGTTCTCCCCTTCGGGTAGCAGTTCGAGCTTTGGAACGTCCATGGTCCCGCTAAGGGCGTATGCCTCCAGTTCTCTGTCGAAGGACATCTCCAGGTCTGATAGTGAACCGGTCCATACTGGTATAGGAACGACGATCATATCCAGCGCACTGGTCCCGAGCCGCACTCCTGCGAACGAGGAGTCCAGTGTCATCCTATGGGTGCCGGGAGGGAATTTGCCGACATCCAGGGACGGAGCTCCCTGCCCGCCGCTCCAGCTCCTGAGCGGCGAGGTACCATTGTCCATGTACAGCTCGAACCTGTACATGGCCAGATCGATGCCCCTCTCCGTCGAGGCGACGAGCCCGAGCTCCAGTGGAACGCCCGCGAGATATGCCCCGGACCTGTTGTCATCGGGGATACCATCGATGGTCAGGCCAAGTTCCGAAGGTGGGGGGAGGGACACCGTGCTGAAGACGATGTTGTTGGTCTTGGTGATCTCGACCACATCGTTCTCTGGATCGGCGAAGGCCCATAGTCTGTGGACCGATGGTGTGGTGAGGTGCCATTCAAGGTCCACTGTGAGGGACCTCCCGGGCTGCAGTTCCTGAAGGGAGCGTTCCAGGACCAGGGTGCCGTTGCCCGTAAGCATGTCATGCTCGTCCCAGACCGATAGGCTGCAGGGTCTCGATATGCTGCCGCCGATATTGGTCACAAGGTAGGATACGCTGTATGCGAAATCCCCTGCGGTCAGTTCTCTGAGCTCCAGAAGCAGGTCCGCAGGTGGGAGGAGGGGGCCTTCGGCCAAGGCAGCGGGAATGAGCTGGAGGAGCGCTATCAGAAGGAGCGCTGCCCTTAGCGCTACCCCTTTCCTTTCCTTCCAGCGTCCCATAAAGGCACCATGGCCTGCTCGATTATAATCTTTTCATGTTCCTGATGATCAATATCCACTGGAACGACCATGGGGTCATCTCCCATCCCACATATTTTAATATGAAGACCTCTTTCGCCCTGCAAAAGCCTATTGGCTTTTTAAAAGGAGCCGTGTTCCGATGGTAGAAAAGGTCGAGGTTCTGGTCGATGGGGGCAAGGCCTCCGCTGGTCCCCCCCTGGGCCCCGCACTGGGCCCGCTGGGAGTGAACATAGGGAAGATCATTGGGGAGATAAACCAGAAGACGAAGGATTTCGCGGGGATGAAGGTCCCCGTAACGGTGATAGTGGACCCCAAGACCAAGGATTTCACGATAACCGTGGGAACGCCCCCGACCTCCTCGCTGATAATGCAGGAGCTGGGATTGGAGAAGTTGCCCGGGGACATGACACAGAAGGCTACTGTGAACCTGACCTTCGAAAAGGCCGTCAAGGTGGCCAGGATGAAGAGGGGCTCCATGCTCTCCATAGCGCTCAAGGAGGCCGTAAAAGAGGTCCTGGGCACCTGCGTCTCCCTCCACATCAGCGTGGACGGGAAGGACCCCAAAGAGGTGACAAAGCTTATAAATGAGGGCCAGTATAAGGCCCTCCTCGGCCCGGAATGAACCGGGTCAGATGACATCCGATGTAGGAGGGGCACTGTCCCTGATAGGGCAGCCCCCGACCAACTACACGAGGTGATGAAATGGCCGACGAATCGATACTGAAGGCAGTCAAAGAAGCGCTCGAGAGGTCCCCCAAGAGGAACTTCAAAGAGAGCGTTGAGATAGCTATAAACCTCAAGGACGTTGACCTGACCAATCCAAAGAACCGTGTGTCCGAGGACGTCATCCTGCCCAAGGGCAGGGGCAGGCCCTTGAAGGTCGGTGTCTTCGCTACAGCCGAGATGCAGGCCAAGGCCAGGGCCGTTGCTGACCTTGTGATACCCTCTGAGGAGATCCCCAAGCTCGCAGAGGACAAGGTCAAGGCGAAGAGACAGGTCGAAGCGATAGACTTCTTCGTTGCCGAGGCGCCCCTAATGGCAGGGGTAGGTAAGAGCCTAGGTGTCATCCTCGGTCCAAGGGGAAAGATGCCCAAGCCCATACCGCCCGGATCGGACCCGGCCGGTGCTGTCGCAAACCTCAGAAAGACCGTGAAGGTCCGCTCAAAGGACAGGAGGACCTTCCAGGTCCCCGTTGGCATGAGCGACATGTCGGCAGAGGACCTCGCGGAGAACATAGAGGCGGTCCTGAACAGGATACGGACCAAACTTGAGAGGGGCTACATGAACATACACACGGCCTATGTCAAGACGACAATGGGCCCGGCCGTCAAGCTAGAGCTGAGGTGAGGAAGATGGCCCACGTAGCTGAATGGAAGAAGGAGACCGTGCAGGACCTCCAGAACATCATATCCGGGAACAGGACCGTGGCCATCGTGAGCATAGACCGGATCCCCGGCTCCCAGCTCCAGTCCATCAGGTCCAAGCTCAGGGGCGATATGCAGCTCATGGTCGCCAAGAAGACCCTCATAAAGCTCGCTCTCGAAGGCGCCAAGGGAGAGAAGAAGGGCATAGAGGGCCTGGCCGAGCACATAGATGGGCAGGCCGCCATCTTAGGGACCAACATGAACCCCTTCAAGCTCTTCAAGGTCCTTGCTTCGAACGTCCAGCCCATGCCCGCCAAGGGCGGAGAGGTAGCACCCCACGACATAGTCATAAAGGCCGGGGAGACCTCGTTCCCTCCGGGCCCCATAGTCGGTGAGCTCGGCAAGGTGGGGATACCCGCCTCCATAGACAAGGGCAAGGTCATGATCAAGAAGGAGGCCACCCCGGTCAAGAAAGGGGCCGTCATCTCCAGGGAGCTGGCGCAGGTCCTGACCAAGCTTGAGGTGTTCCCCTTCAGCGCCGGGATAACCGTTGACGGCGCATACGAGGACGGGCTGCTCTACCAGCCCAAGGACCTTGATATAGACCTTGACGCGTACAGGACGAACCTGACGACGGGCATCCAGTCCGCGTTCAATCTCGCCGTGTTCACGGCCTATGCGACACCTCTCACGGCAGTACCGCTCATACAGAAGGCAAGGATGCAGGCACTCAGCCTGGCAGTGTTCGCCGGCATTGTGAACAAGGGTTCGGCGAGCCTCATCCTCTCCAAGGCCTACGGAGGGATGCTGGCGCTGGCGCAGATGATGAGCGCCGATGCGCTGGATTCGGACCTCCAGGCCCTGCTCGCAGGGGCTGCGGTCGCAAGCACCGCCCCGGCCGTTCCCGAGAAGGGCGCGGCCAAGGCCGAGGAGAAGAAGGACGAACCGGAGAAGGTGTCCGAAGATGATGCCGTTGCCGGTCTCGGAGCCCTGTTCGGGTAGAAAGGAGATAGAAAGATCAAAAAAGGAGGTAAGAAAATGGAATACATATACGGTGCCCTACTACTGCACTCTGCCGGGAAGAAGATCGACGAGGCCCATATCACGAAGGTCCTCGAGGCTGCCGGGATAGAGGTCCAGGCCGCCAGGGTGAAGGCTGTCGTGACCTCCCTCGATGGTGTCAACATCGAGGAGGCCATGAAGACCGCCATTGCCGCCCCGGTAGCAGCTGCTCCCGCAGCCGCTGCTCCTGCAAAGGAACACAAGAAGGAAGAGAAGAAGGAAGAGGCAGGACCCACCGAGGAAGAGGCCATGGCCGGCCTTGGTGCCCTGTTCGGTTAAAAAAGATATCATTTCGCATCCGGGGGGGGTGGGTTTCCCACTCCCCCTTTTTTTTTTAATTTTTATTAATTTCTTTCTGAATTTGAACCATCATCTCCATAGTATCGTCTATGAACAGATAAGATCTTTCAGGAACGGTCATGTATAGACCACATCCTTAAGGATGGCCTCCTTCAGCTGAGGCCTAAGGGCCTTGACAGTGACAAGGTCAACCTCTTTGCCCAGCAGTTCCTCCAGGTAGTATTTCAGGTCCACTATCTCCCAACCCAGAGACCTTTCAAGCTCTACGAGGATGTCTATATCAGAACCTTCACTCTGTCTTCTATGGACATAGGACCCGAATATCCCAATTCTTCTTACCCCGAACCTATTGCTCAGTTCTGATCTATGGGAGCGAAGGGTGGACCTTATGTCGCTCAATGACCCGGTTTCCCGACCTACCATAGGTTCATAAATGCATCAACCATGATATAAAGGTACATTATCGAACTTATGAGGACCGCTCCCCTATTGGAAGTATCTTGGTGGTCAAAGGGTCGGACCCTTTCATCCTATGATCCCGTTTATTACCAGGAACAGAGGGATGAAGAGCAAAGAGACTATCGACATCAGCTTGATGAGGATGTTGAGAGAGGGTCCCGCAGTGTCCTTGAACGGATCGCCCACGGTATCGCCCACAACGGCGTTCTTGTGGGCATCGGAGCCCTTCCCGCCGAAGTTGCCCTTCTCTATGAATTTCTTGGCATTGTCCCAGGCTCCTCCTGAGTTAGCCATCATCACCGCTAGGACGAAGCCAGTTACTATCGAACCGGCCAGCAGACCACCGAGAGCTTCAATGGAGATGCATCCGACGACGACAGGGACTATGACAGCTATTAGAGAGGGCACAATCATCCTCTTGAGCGCTCCCTTCGTGGAAATTGCGACACACTTCTCGTAGTCGGGTTCTGCCTTCCCTTCCATGATACCCTTTATGGTCTTGAACTGCCTCCTTACCTCCTCGACCATGTCCTGCGCTGCGTCACCGACCGCTATCATGGCAAGTGCGCTGAACAGGAAAGGCAGTAATCCCCCGATGAACAGACCTCCTACGATGAAGGGATTCATCAGCGAGAACTGGCTGACATCCAGGTGCGAGGTTTGGATGAAAGCGGCGAAGAGTGCAAGGGCGGTAAGGGCCGCAGACCCTATTGCGAACCCCTTCCCTATGGCCGCAGTCGTGTTGCCCACTGCATCGAGCCTCTCTGCGGTCTCCCTTACCTTCTTCCCAAGTCCGGCCATTTCAGCAATACCGGCGGCATTGTCAGCAACTGGTCCGTAGGTATCCGTCGCTAGCGTAATGCCGAGCGTAGAGAGCATCCCTACTGCTGAGAGTGCTATACCATACAATCCAGAGAGGAGGTATGCGACCACTATCGTAATGACAACGGCAAGGACAGGGACGGTCGTCGAGAGCATACCGAGGCCAAGACCAGAGATGATACCGGGGCCAGCTCCGGTCGTCGCCGCCTTCGCGACCTTCTGGGTAGGTTTGTTGTCGTCGGAAGTGTAATATTCGGTTATCTTCCCTATGACTATACCGGAGCCCAGACCGGCTACGAGCGAAAAGAAGAGGGCCAGAACGGTGCTCATATCTTTGAACGATAGGAATATGATTATGAAGGATGCGATCGCCATGAGTATGGCGGAGATCCATATGCCCATGTTCATCTGGGAAGCGGGATTCGTCTTCTCACCGCCAGCCCCCACGAACAATGTCCCGATCATAGCAGTTAGGATACCGACGCCTGCCAGAAGTATGGGCAGGACCGTTGCCAAACCTGACGCCCCTCCATTGACCAGGTCCTTACCGAAGGCAGCGAACCCGAATATCCCCAGGGCCATCGCAGCTATTATGGAATCGACATATGATTCGAAGAGGTCCGCACCCATTCCGGCAACATCGCCCACATTATCTCCGACGTTGTCAGCGATGGTGGCTGGGTTCCTCGGATCGTCCTCGGGGATGCCCTTCTCGACCTTGCCGACAAGGTCAGCACCGACATCTGCGGCCTTCGTATAGATACCGCCCCCGACCCTGGCGAAGAGAGCTATGGACGAAGCACCGAAGCCGAAGCCGAAGAGCATATCGACATCACCGAAGATGAGGAACAGGACAGAAACGCCCAAGAGGCCTAGCCCGACCACGGTCAGCCCCATCACCGAGCCGGACCTGAAGGCGATCTTCAGACCGGCCCTCTCTCCGTCCTTGCAGGCCTCAGCTGTCTTGGCGTTCGCCATTGTGGCTATCCTCATCCCGATGTTCCCCGATGTGGCGGATAAAAAGGCCCCTATGATGAAGGCAGGGATCAGCCTCCAGCTCATTCCGATGGTGAAGATCCCTATGATGAAGAACCCTATCATGACCACGATGAAAACCCCAAGGACCTTGTATTCGGAGTTCAAAAAGGCCCTTGCGCCCTTTGCGATATATCCACTTATCTCGATGACCCTCTTATTGGAAACGGTCTTCTTGTAGAGCCCCCTGGCGGTCAAGAAGGCGAAACCAAGACCGAGGATGGCGGCGGCTAGACCGATCCAGATGAAGGGAAAGTTGGTCTCGGTGGTCCTGATCTCTACCGTCTTGGAGGACGAAAAGACCTTTGAATCCTGGATGGACGCGGTCATGGTGATATCGTCTGACATCTCCTTGTCGGACAAGGCCTTGACCTTAACGGTCACGAGGACCTTCTTACCGGCCTCAAGGTCGTTCACACGATAGCTCCTACCTTTCACCAGTTCATCAGAATCATCCAATATCGGATCGCCGTCATCATTGGCGATCCCATCGATCTTTACCTCCCAGCCATCCCCTTCGGGAACGCCAAGGGTAATGGTCACAGAATGACTTAAGTCCGTATCTGGGTTTACAATGATGAAACCGACCTTGGAGACCCTGTCCTCCTCAAAAATGATATCTATCAGGAATATGGACCCGTCGGTATTGTCAATGAAGAACGTGTCCGCTCCGGACTCTGTCCTTACCATGGAGTTATCCACTTCCTGTCCTCCAATGGCCGATGACTGGCCAGGAATGACAAGAATAGCTGTCAATAACAATCCCAACACTATCCCGATCAACGCTTTGTTTGCGCGCATCGTCCCGAACCTCCTACATGATTCTAAGTGAAATTACGAAGCCCCGATGGAACGTTTTCGGGAATGGGACATCATTATTAATAATTATCCTAAAGTGCGACTGGAGGCTCCATTTCCCCAGGCTGGGTCTGGATGCCGACATCATCGTTCCCTTGAGGCATTTCCGTGTTTGTTTCCGCAATACCTGGGTCATATCAGGGAACTCATCAGTTGCTTCCTGCAGGGGGATTTCGGGGACAGTTCCATCCACGGGAAGCTCTCCGGTCAGTTCTTCCCCTGAGCCTTCCACAACAATTGAGCGCCGTTTTTTCATTACTACCAAGAGTACCACGGCCATTGCGATCAAAAGAACATTGATGACAAAGATAACGATAAAAGTTACAAGCAGATCCTTGGGGGGTCCTTCGGCCCTTTCTAGTGTCGTTTCTGTACTGTCAAGGAGCCTTGTCTGCATCGGTATGATATTGACCGTTCCGGAAACGCTCTCGTACCCGGGCAGGGTTATTTTGTAGGTCGCCTCGCCCATGAAGACATCAATGATGAAGCTGCCGTTCATAGAGGTCATTCCAAGGTGATCCTTCCCATCGGATGCTCTGACAGTGACCTTCGCTCCCTTGAGCGGGTTCCCATCCTTGTCGAGGACAGTTCCCTTGAGAACACCCGTATCTATGACCGTCACCTTGAGACCGTCCTCTCCCCATTTCCCGGACTGGTCGGTCACCCTCAGAAGGATATTGTAGGTACCGCCCTTATCGAATGTGAACTGAGCTTTTGCTCCATCCAATCTCTTCTCCACATCGTTATATTCGAATATCCAGAGATATGAAACGATCCTTCCATCATCGGTCGAACCGGAAGCGTTGAATGTGAAGGTCGTCCCAGCGGGTATTGCCGCATCGTCCCCTGCAGATGCTTTGGGTGTTTCCTTGTCGAGAACCTCGATCGTCACCGTTGCCATGTCGGAATTGTTCCACTGGTCGAACACCGTCAAAGTGACGTTGTGTTTGCCCTTCCACTGGAACGTATTGTTCAGATAAGGGCCTTCATACGTCAAATATCCATCGTCAGAGAATTCCCAGAGGTATCTGGTTATGAACCCGTTGTCTGTAGAGGAAAGACCGTTGAGCCGAATCATCTCCCCAGTGTCCTGGAAAAGGGAGCCGTTTATGACAGCACTAGGCGGGATCGTATCAACGACAGTGACAAGAAGGTCATCCGTGTCGAAATTGCTGAACTGGTCGGTCACGTTCAGTTCGACCGTGTAATGGCCGGGCCTGTCGAAGACAAAGGAATTGGATGGACCGAACAAACGGATCGATTTACCTTCGTATGTGAAGCTCCATGTGTAGTTCGTGATAACTCCGTTGTCCGTGGATAGTGACGGTCCGAGATCGGCTGTGCCACCGTTATCTATCTCGAAATCCGGTCCGGCATCTGCAAAGGGTTTCTCTGTATCAATAATGGTAACGTTGAAATTCGTCTCAGCGAACCTGTCCGCGGTATCCGTGACTCTTAACTTAACCTGATAGATGCCTGGGATAACGAACTTGAACGATGTCGTTCTGCCATAGAGCTCTAAGAACTCATCGTCATATTTGAACGTCCACGTATAGTTCGTTATCCCGGAGTTGTCGGACGAGAGAGAGGCGTTGAACAATGCCAGTTCACCCTGGTCGATAGTAAGGTCTCCCTGAGCGATGGCGATGGGATCCGTGATGTCCTTGACAGTGATGTTGAACGAATCCGTGTCCGAGTTCCCGGGGAAATCGAAGACGGTCAGGTTAACCGGGTAGAAACCGGCAATGTCGAACTTGAAATCGAACTCTTTTTCGGTGATGACCCTGTGCTCTCCTCCGTAATCGAACACCCACTCTACCTTGTGAACGAGCTGGTCATCGGCGGAAGCTGTCGAGTCGAAATGATAGATGAACCCTTGGTTAATGAGAACATCGGTCCCAGCAACTGCGTTAGGAGGAGTAATATCTTTGAATATTGGATAAGAATCTTTAATATTTTCTGATTTATTTATATAATATGGAGAATCACCCAATCCGTCTGAACCATACTCATTTTGCTGACTTCCTTTCTTTTTATCCTCACCATGATAATCTGACCAATAATTTCCACCAGTAGGATATTTATAAAACCATTTATTATTTGAGTAATCCATTGCCGGATTTGTATTATTTATAAAAAAATTTTTCCATATTATGCATTCAGCATTTACACCCATTATTAAGCCATATTGATTATCAATAATAATATTTTGAGTTATATCAATATTCGATGATTCTGTGACTTGAATTCCTATCAAGCTTGAATCAATTAAATTATGTAAAATATTTCCATTTTTATTTTTCTCATCCGGTGATGAAGAAGATAAAGTAATACTATAATTACAGGAGCGGAATGAATTTTCGGCTATTAAAAAATCATTTCCTCCCACTATTGTGCATCCGTATTCAGAATTTGAAAAACTATTATTAAATAAATTTAAAATATTTGGTTTTTTAAATGAAATGCTAGATATTAAAAAATAATTATTATTAACATTTATATTATTTATATAGTTATTATTATACGAATTAAAATTTATTATAATATTTTTAAAAGAATTATTAAATATTTCATTATTATTTGTTCTAATAATTTTGATTGATATATATTTATTATTAGTGTTAGTATCAGTAACTGTATTATTTTTTAAAATAAAAAAGGAGGAATCTTCAATGGTTAACAATGGTTTATTATTAAAAAATAAACATTTTTCAAATAATACATTTATAGATTTATTAATAAATATTGATGAATAATTAAAATTATTGTATTGAAATATTATATTATTCGATTCAATAAAATATAAGCCATCACATAAATAAAAATTAATATTTTCAATTAATATTTTGCTTGATTTATAAACATATATAGAATTTGTTATTTTATTAATAGTGCAATTTTGAAGAGTAATATTATTTGAATAAATGAAAAAATATTGTGTATTGTCAACTGCATTGATTTTTATATTAGATATATTGTAAAAATAATATAGTGATATTCCGTTTATTTTATTTGTGAAATCAATAAAAATAGTGGAATAATCAATAAAGTTGTAGCGATCAAAACCGATAGATGAATTAATAAAATTATTTTTAATTAAGGAAATATTACTTCCAGAGATATTCATACAAATATTTGAACATTTTAAAAATGAGTTATTGATGATCTTTATAAAATTATTATTATTAAAACTTATTGCCTCAATAGAAAAATTATTAAATATACAATTGATTATTGTAACATTAGTTGCAGTAGTATCTATTGTTATTCCAAATCTACCATTTATTAAGAAAATATTTTTTAATAAAATATTATCTCCCATAATTATTCTAATTTTATAGTCTGTATTACTAAAAAAAGTAATATTTTCAATAACAACATAATCAGACCGTATTTCAAAATAGCCATATTCTCCAGAAATAATGGTATTACTTCCATTTCCAATGATAGTAATTGCTTTTCGAATTTTTACTTCATCTTCGTATGATCCGTTATAAACACGAATGATGTCACCTATCGATGCTGCAGAGACTGCTTCTTTTATTGAGGTATAATCTCCTCCTCCACCTTTGTCAACAATTATCGTTCTTGCTTTGGTTCTGGTAACTGGTATATCGGTCGGACCGGTTCCTTCAATGGATGAGGATTGAAGTGGTACAAGGGATAGAAGCAGAAGATATACCATGGTCATTGAAAGTATAGTCAACATCCGGTTCATGTCTATCCCACGGTGAAAGTAACTCATAGGAGATAATTATTATTTTTGAAGTATGGTCGGTCACATATCATGCTTTTGATGGTGTTATTTGAATCGCCTCGAGATGTAGGATCGGTTAGATGTGTCTATTGTTGATTACTGTCCAGATGGTCGCTACCTGTGATGATGCAAATGTAACCCGCAACATTTGGTGTGAACATGCGGATCATGTTTGCATCGGTAATCCCTTCTATGTTCGGACCATGGTCTGGACATCATCTCAGCGGGACCTTCCGCCCGACCCTCCCGGAACCTCCCTGAGGTCCCCTTGGGGGGGCCTGCCTCCTCTCGGGGGTCGGCATGGGACCGCTCCTGGGCTCCCTCCCGCCCCTCAGCGCCCGCGGCATCCTACGGGAGGGGGCTACCTCCATCCTCTTTATCGCCTGGTCCGAGATGTACATCTGGGAGAGCAGGGAGGCGATGAAGAGCAGACCCCCTCCAGCGAACAGGACTATGCACGCAGTTAGGAGCAGGTCATCGCTCGAGGCGGACATCAGGTAATAGAATATCAAAACTATCGCCACTACCAGAGAGCCAACGCCGAGGACGTTGAACGCCCTGTGCACCCATGCGATACCACCCATCTCCACAACGGTATGTTCCAACGGCGAACCGCACACAGGACACGCATCCTTCCTGCTCCAGACCTCGGACGTGTAGGTCCGGCACCTTGCACAATGACCAAGCTGTACCATCTTTTCACCTCATCCGACACCATACAAACTATCCAGGAGCTCATGGCCTGTCCTGAACGGAAGACCTAAAGATAGCCTCTTTGCCCTTACCACGTTTAGGAACATGCAGGAGACCGTGACCGGCCCGGTCCCTCCAGGGGTTGGTGTCGCCCTGATATGGGTCCCTTCGAAGCCTGAGATGTCCACATCGCCCTTCATCCTGCCGTCGGCTGGGTCCGCCGACAGCCCCACATCGATGAGGACAGCATCCTCTTTTACCATGCCCCGCTTAATGAGACCTGCGCTGCCGACGGCGGCTATCACAATATCCGAACCTGAAAGGACCTCTTTGAGCCCCGGGGACCTTGAATGGACCAGCGTGACCGTCGCATCCCCCCAAGGGGCCTTCTGAGAGAGGAGGATCGACAGCGGACGGCCGACATTGGCCCCCCTGCCAAGGACCAGAACGCGCTTCCCCGAGACATCTATCTCGTAATGGTCCAGGAGCATCAGCACCCCAAGGGCAGTGGGAGGGACGAAACGGGGCCGCCCCAGGAGCAGGAGCCCCTGGTTCTCGGGATGCATACCCTCAACGTCCTTCAAAGGCGGGATGGATGATGATGCCCCTATATTGTCCGTCCCGGGAGGCAGCGGCCTCTCGAACACCATCGCGTCGGCATATGATGCTTCGGATGATGCTTTCGCGGTCCAGTCCCCATCCGTTAACTTATCCGGGACCATTACCCTGACATCCATCCCCAGGCCGGAGCCCTTCCTTACCTTCGAGCGGGAATAGACCGATGAAGAGGGGTCATCACCTGGCAATATGACCGCGAGTTGCGGAGCCTTGATACCTTTTAAAAGCTCCCTGGTGGCTAGGTCAACGACCTCTGCAACGGGTGACCCCTTGAGGAGCTCCATGGCACCATTAACGTGAGCGGCCTAAAAAAACTATCCAGTGGTTCATCGGGCAGTACCGACCAATGAGGCAAGGTACTGATAGAGGGTGTTGACGACGTTCTTCTTCTGGTCATCCTCCAGCCTCTTGAACTCTTCCAAAACAAGGAAGTTTATCTCGCCAAGGACCTTGACCGAGAACAGTTCGTCCTTGTGCGGGTTCACATTGGACTGGGTCTGGGAGTGCTGCTCGGAAGCCATTATCCTGTAGTCGTGGGTGGCCTCCTTGAGCAGTATCATGTCCATCTTCCTGAAACCTATGTGCTCGAAGGCATCCTTCTTGATCCTTATGAACGGATAGAGGAACTCTCCGGTATCCTCGAAATGGATGGGGTTGCCTTCCACCATCATGATCTTTCCAAGCACCTCAAGGCAGTCTACCACCATTTCATCGAAGGTATTGTACTTGCCCGCGAGTTTGATATGCGATAGGCTGGCAGATGAGGGCGGCTTGTTCGTATTGACCTGCTGCTGGACCGCCCCTGGCTGTGGGACATCGACCATGGACTGACCTTTGCACGAGGTGCAGACCAGGACATTCCTGCCGGGGTTCACATAGGAGGTGAATACGTTCCGGCAGTAGGGGCAGGTGAACTGGGCGAAGACCTGCTTCTGCGCGGGTGGGGCGGCCATACCGGCACCGCCCCTTGAAGGGGGCTCCATGGGTTCCGGCATCTGCGCCTGGCCCTGGTACGAGAAAAGATAGTACTTGTAGGGATTGAAGGGATTGGCCATTGGATTGGGGTCATTGACCTCGACGACCAGGACGCACCCGCTCTGAGCTGCATAGTCCTTTGCGGCCTCCCTCAGCTGGTCCGCAGAGAGGGCCTGTCTGTACTCAATGGGAGTCCCCCAGAGAGCGAATCCCTGAGATGACAGGTTCTGAACGTACTGGTTCATCTCCGTCCTTAGGGCTGTCCTGAGCTTCATGGTCGATGCTGCTGAACGTTTGAAGAAGGATGGTGTCATTATCGCTCTACCCCCAAGATCGCTTGTTCCAGGTGTTATCGGCTCCGTTCCCTTAGTCCTGCCTTTGGTATTTTAATCTTTTTTAATGACACTCGATCTCACGAGCTTGTCCCTGAATGCGGTCTTAGAGACTGCCCTGGCCGCAAGGTTATAAGCGCTCTGGGGCTTCTCCGCATAGGTGTAGAGGAGGAGCTTGGACGCCTTGGGTGTGCCTATGACCTGGACCTGGGCCGCCCACTTCCTTCCTTTGGTATCCTTTGCAACGACCTGACAGATACCTCTGAACTGTTTCTCGCTCAGGAGCTCATTGGTCTGCTTGAACCCCATATCCAGGAACCTCTGTTTGAGCTCGCCGTACAGGGCCATGGGCGGGATATCGACCTCCAGGGTCTCCATGGGCCATCTATAGAGGTCGGCGGTGAGGAACTGGTAGGTGGTCTCATCGACCTCCATTCCTGTGAACTTGGGTGTGGCGACCTTGAGGGGTTCCGTCTCTATCCGCAATTTCTCGTCCACCTTGTACTTGAAATCGAAGAAGGAGAGCTCGAAGGCGAACTTGTCCTTGCCCAGGTTGTAGGATGGGAAGAACGGGACGCTTACCTGAAGCTTATCGGAGGGGTCCAGGAGCTTCTTCTCCGAAACTGGCTCCCCGAACTTGCCCAGAGGGGACGAACCCTTGAAATCTATCTTGATCTTTCCCATGGGATAGTCGGTCGTGTTCTCTATGGCTATGAGGTATTCCATACATGATATCTGCTTCCCGACCTTCCCTTGGGGCCTGAAGACGAAGTGATGGTCAAGAAGGAGCGATTCATTGTCCAGCTCCTTCAGTATGGCCTGTTCCTCTGGCCTATCATCGTTCGTTGGTCTTGGCTTCCTAGCCCTCTTCTCCACGGGCCTCTCCTTCCTGAACAGCCTCGAGAACAATCCTCCTGTCATCTTATGTCCTCCTTGATCAGATGAGCCCCGCTTCGGTGAGCTCCCTCACTATCTCGGCCATGGCCTTGTCTATATCGGACGTTTCCCTGGCCCCTGTGCAGACCACCTTTCCGGAACCGAACAGGAGCGCCACCACCTTGGGCTTCTGGACCCTGTAAACGAGGCCGGGGAACTGTTCTGGTTCGTACTCCACCCTCTCCAGGCCCAGCGTTATGGCGATGGAGTTGAGGTTGAGCTCACGCTTCAGGTCCGTTGTCGCGACGATGTTCTGGATCTTCACATCCGGGTCCGAAGTGACCTTCACCCCGGTCTTTGCTATCTTCTTGAGGACCATCCTGACCACCTTGTTGGCCATCTCGACGGACTTGGTCCCGGTGCAGACCATCTTTCCGCTAGAGAAGAGCAGTATGGCGGTCTTGGGCTCCTTCATTCTGTAGATCAGGCCCGGGAACCGCTCCGGAGAGTACTCGGCGCCCTCTAGCTCAAGGACGATCTTCTGCAGGTCCAGCACTGTGCCGGCAGAGGCCGACGCCACCACGTTCTCCACGTTTATGTCCAAGGTCAGACCTCCGGAAATGCCTTTTTCTTTAAAAGGCGATACCGCCCCATGTAAGACCATGGTATATAAGTATTTTATTTAAAGGGTCTCAAGAGCTATCGGGATCGGTCCCTTTGAAGAACCTCTTCTCCCAGATGAGGAGCTCATCATGGTCCATGACCGCTGTGGGGAAGAAGGAAGCGATCGACCGCCCCTTATCGACGAAGAGCTCGGCCTCTTTCACCCTATCGATAGGAAGGATGTGGACCAGGCCCTTGGCATCCAAGGTACTGATGAGCTCCAGTAGCTCATCATGCCCCCTCAACGGGTGGATATCGAGGTGAGGGTCCTTCAAAGCATCCTCCCAGAGAGGACCATCTACCTCATAAGCTGCCGCATGGACGCTGCATCCCCTTCGTTTCATCATGGCAAGGGAGACCTTGGCCCTGAGGATGGATGTGTCCGTGAGGGGGTCCTCATGGGGCAGGAACAGGACGATGGTGCCCTGAGAGGCGCTAGGGAGCCCCCCCATCCCCTGGACCCTGTCGGTGAAGAGGTATGCGTTGTCCCCCCGGACCTCCACCTCGAATAGGATATCGGGACCCTTCAGTTTGACCTTGACCGAACCCTCGCTCAGGTGTGATGATACGGCTCCCCCCCCGTGGACGGCAACGTCCTGGCTCGAATAACCCTCCTTGCCCACCCTTCTGACCTTGAGCCCGTATGTCATCCCTTCCTTGAGCCTCGTGCGCCCGTAATCGCTCAATGACCTCATCAGGATGTCCCAATCGGAGGATGTTCTCTTCACTTCGCTGAAGCTGAAGATGCCGGGAATGGTCCGAATGACCCTGGATGCCCCAAAACCATCATCCGCTTCGATGTAGATCCTGCCCCGCTCCTCTTCAAGTGTATGCTCTATACCGGCGGACATGAGGGTGGATTGGATGTCCTTCATCATCTTCCTGAGGAAGAGCCTCTTGACCCTCTCGCTCTTCAGACCGAGCTCTCCATAGCGGACGAGGAACAGGACCATAGGGACCCGAGAGGAGGGGCGGTTAAAACGGTTTTGGTCCAAAGCGGCACGGACATGGTCAGGTCGGCTCATTGCCACACTCCAGCTATGGCCGTTCCGCACTTGGGGCATTTCCCGTCCTTCAAGCCCTTCAAGGTCGAGGAGAACCCGTCCCTGCTCACGACCACGGTAGAGCAATTCGGGCATCTTGTGGAACCTCCCTCCTTGTCATGGATGTTCCCGAGATAGACGTAGTCGATCCCCTTCTCCATTGCCAGGTCCCTTGCCCTCTCCATGGTCCCGGGAGGTGTGGCCGGGACATGGAGCAGTTTGTGGTCGGGGTGGAACCTAGTGAAATGCAACGGCACCTCGGGGCCAAGTGATCCACGGACCCATTTGCAGAATCCCTCCAATTGCTCGGTGTCATCGTTCATTCCCGGAATGATGAGGTAAGCGAGCTCGACATGGACCCCTTTTCTAACAGATGCTTCCACGTTCCTAAGTACTGGTGCAAGGGTTCCCCCTGTCACCTTCCTGTAGAAATCCTCCGTGAAGCCCTTCACGTCAATGTTCGCCGCATCGGTCATCTCCATGAGCTCGTCCCAGGGACCCGCCTCCAGGTAGCCGTTTGTCACCAGAACGACCTTCCCCCCCCTCTCCCTGATGCCGGGGGCCGCATCCATTATGAACTCGAAGTTGATGGTCGGTTCATTATAGGTGAACGCCACACCCATGCTCCCCCTCTCCGCAGCGCCCTTCACTATCGCTTCGACAGGGACATGGTAGGCCTCGTTCCCGTCCGGTCCATCCGTGGAAAGGCTCCAGTTCTGGCACTGGAGGCATCTGAGGTTGCAGCCGACGGAACCCACCGACAGTATGGACCGGCCAGGCAGGAAGTGGTTCAAAGGCTTCTTCTCTATGGGGTCCAGGTGGATAGCCGGATAGAGCCCGTAGCCCAAGGCGGTGAGCTTCCCGGAGATGTTCTTCCTCACCCCGCAGAGGCCGGTCTTACCCTTGCGTATCAGGCAGTGATGCGGGCATAGAGCGCATCGGACGGCATCACCCTCCTCCTTCCAATGCTTCGCATCCATCATGCGAAACCCTCGAAGGCCGATGCGAGCGGCCCTACCCCAAGGAGCTCCATCATCTCCAGGGCGTTCATAGGGGCATTGCCCCGTGGGTGGTTGTTGAACATGACCCTTGTACCCTTGTCCCCGATGGAATCAATGACCCTTATCCTTGGTGCCCTCTGCTCCAGCTCCTCAGGGGAGTACCTGTAATCGTACCTCTCGGTCGGGTCCCTTTCGCCCCCCTTGAACCAATCCGACCTGTTCCTGCCATGGAACCTGAAGTAATTATGTCTGGAGGTCGCCTCCTCCAGCCACGGGAACGATGGGCCGTCAACGACGGCCAGGGCCACCCCCCTGCTCCGCAGCAGGTCGCGAGCCTCCCCTATGAGCCGGTTCTCCTCGTCCAGCCAGGAGCTGTGGCGGAGCTCGAGCACCTGGTCCCCCGGCAGTGACGACAGAGCGTCCAGTACCTCCCCCAGCCTCTTTATCCCCATCGTGTACTTGGGTATGGGTACGACCGGTTCGGATTTCATCTTGTACTTGATATCCCCCCTGAGCGTGAAATAGGGCGAGGCCTGGAACAGGACCGCACCCAGCACGCCTGCTTCGAATAGGGGTCTAAGAACGGTGCGGTCGAACTCCGAAAGCACCTTCCTCAAACCCTCTGGCCCATCATCCATGGCCGCTTCGTGGGAGGCCTTCCCGGGCACCTTCACACATATCTCCCTTCCGGGCCACCTCGCCGCCTCCGACCCCCACTTCTTCACGGTCCCGGGCTGGGGGATGTTGTAGAAGGTCGTGTTGACCTCGACGGTCGACATCCTTGAGAAATATATGGACAGAAGCTCCTGGTCCCTGGAACCGGCCGGATAGAAAGGGCCCACCCAATCCTTGTAGGACCAACCGCTGCTCCCGACCTTTATCTTACCCATTCTCTCCTCTCTCGGTCCTCAATCAAGTTTGCCCTTTTTGCCGCACTCGGGGCAGGTGATCTTGAGCGGCCTCTTATCGGAAGTGATGGGGATGTTGGCCTTGCAGGCGGGGCAGGGGATGTAACCCAGCACCTTCTGTTCGGAGAGGTGCTTGTTGAGGTCGAACTCCTCGGTCGAGAGGTCCATGACCTTGGCACCGCCGTCATGGAAGACCGGTTCGGACCCTTTGATCTCTATAGTGTCTGTCTCTCCGAACTTCAGGACCTCACCGGACGGTCTGTAAACAGGGCCCTGTATGCCTTCGACCTCTCTCTCGTCCAGGACTATGGGGAAGAACCTGTACTGAAAATCCGGGAAATATTCCTTGAACTTATTCTCCTCGGCCATAGGATCGCCTTCCGGGTGATGGGCCCTCCCGCAGGAGGACTGAACGGATATGGTATCCCTGTATTAATAAAAATTGCATTGGCATAGGACCCGTACGACAACTTTTTTTCCAGGCACAGCAATGGAGCTCTATGGGCGATCGGCTCCAAAGACATTCAAAGCCTGCAGTCAGCCTGGCCTTCGGACTGGGTTCGTTCATGCTCATGGGCGATATGGCCCTGGCCGTTCTGAGGAACGGGGAAGATGGGGGCACCATCTTCGATATGGGCTTCCCTTCCATAATAGGGCTCATAGGGTTCTCTCTCTGGGTGGTCGCTGTGATACTGATGGTGGCCATGAGGATAGGGAGGGACGAACCGCGCTCCGCCCGGTCCCGCTCCGTTTTTTTGAGGGGTAAGGACGGGTTCACTTGCCGGTCCTGCAAGAGGTACAACAAGGTCGTTACCGGGGAATATATGAAGCATCACAGATGCTCGTGCGGGGCGGAGTACGACCTCTTCCAGGACGGTCCCTGGGACGAGGACGGACCTATGAGGAGAACCTCAGGTGCTTCAGCAGGGACGAAGCGGAGAGGGACCGACCGAGCTCGGCGTGTGATGCCTCCCCCCCCCTCCCGTTAACGTAAGCGGAGATGCAGGCTGCGTCGAAGCCAGGTGTACCGGACGCCATGAGCCCGGAGCACAGTCCTGCAAGTACATCGCCAGTACCACCGACGCTCATCTCAGGGACCCCCGTTATGTTGGTCCTCCTTATGACCTTCTTTCCGTCCAATGGGATAGATATGTGGTCCATCAGCGAGTGGGTCCCGGGGGAAACTATGAGATCGGCTGGGCCTTTGGCCAATATCACGGCCCTGGCGGCCATGGACAGCCTCCCGACCAGCACCTGGGCCGAAACTGTCCAGCAGGGTCCAGTGGGTCCGACCTCTACCGGGCTTTCAAGGCAGGTCGGGTCCGACCCCCTAAGGCAGCATTTCACCAGCTCCTTGAGCTCGCCCCTGTGAGGGGTCAGTACAACGTCCGATGACCCATCAAAGGCCCCTCTGCTGAGATGCGGCCCCACAGCGTTCAGACCGTCGGCATCTATCACCAGCGGGATGTTCCTATCGGAAACGTGATCGGCAAGGTCCGCGAGAAGGTCGAGCGTTCCTGCATCGCTCCCTGAACCTGGCCCGAGGAGGACGCAGTGCGACCTGTCAGCAAGGGCCTTTAGGTCCTTCAGAACCTCCGGGCCCAGCTTGAACGGGTCAAAGGTCGGGAGCCTCTCGACTATCAAATCCGGCGACATGGATGCAATGATGCTATGGACCCCGGACGGTACGGCCACACGGACCAGGTCGCATCCGGTCCTTACCGCAGCCATGGCAGCGAGGGCAGGCGCCCCTGTGTAAGGGCCCCCACC
>JALOTP010000017.1 GCA_025457865.1 Thermoplasmatota archaeon
GAACCTGAAATGTATCTCGAAGGTAACAAAGGTTATATGAATGGTCATTATTAATCAACTTCCCGTTCCCGATGGAGGGTCCAGATGTCAGGTCAATTGAACCCGCTCAGGGCAGAGGTGCGCTCGCCACTGCTCCAGAAGGCCGGTTTTAGGAACCTATACCATATGTTCGAAAGGTCCGTGGCCATCGAACCGGGCAAGACCGCGGTCATGTACAAGCTGGGGAAAGGTCATTGGGCCTCCATGTCCTTCTCGGACATGCTGGAAGGCTCCAGGGACTGCGCCTCCGCCCTCCTCTCGCTGGGGATACGCAAGGGCGATAGGGTCGGCTTCATCTGCAACAACAGGTACGAATGGATGATGGTGGACCTGGGGGTCCACAGGATAGGTGCCGTGAACGTGACGAACTATGTCACACCCGACCCTGAGAAGTTCTTAACGAGCGAAGTGGCCTTCAACCTGAACGATTCGGCCACAAGGGTCGTGTTCGTGGCGGCCAAATACCTTCACAAGGTCGAGGATGCCATTGAGAGCGGCGAGTTCAAGACCGTTGAGAAGGTCATCGTATTCGACAGGGAGGAAGGTTTTAAGGACAAGGGAAAGATGCGGCCGTTCAATGAGTTCCTCCAGCTCGGAAAGCGTTCAAGGAAGCTCCTTGACACCTATGAGGAAAAAGTGGGGCTCAACGATACAGCGACCATCATCTACACCTCAGGGTCAACGGGCATACCCAAAGGGGTCGTCCTTACCCACGGCAACCTCCTTTCGAACGTCGAGAACATACTGGCAATGGTTGACCTCCGGAGGGACGATGTCGAGATGAGCTTCCTTCCTCTGGGGCATATCTTCGAGAGGATAATCAGCTATCTGATAATCAGGTTCGGTGGGACCATCGGATATGCGGAGTCCATAGAGACGATAGCCGATGATGCCCAGGTGGTGAGGCCCACCGTCTTCCCCGCGGTCCCAAGGGTCTTCGAGAAGTTCAAGACCAAGGTCGAGGACAACGCCGCTTCAAAGGGAGGCCTCTCTCTAAAGATCTACAAATGGTCGACAAGGACCGGCAGGGAGTTCACCATGGGAAAGAGGGACCCTCTGACCAGGTTCAAGTACAGCCTAGCCAAGAAACTGGTCTTCGACAAGGTTTCAAAGAAGCTCGGGGGCAGGGTCCGATTCTTCGTTTCGTCCTCGGCGCCCCTGTGCGAGGACACCGCTAACTTCTTCAAATCCATGAACTTCGAGATACTCGAAGCCTATGGTATGACCGAGGCCGGTCCGTTGATAAGCGTCAATAGGAACGGTAAGGCCCGGATAGGCACTGTTGGAGAGTTCATTCCGGAGCTGGAGTACAAACTGGCAGATGATGGCGAACTCCTCATCAAGGGACCTTCCATCATGAAGGGGTTCTGGAACAGGCCAGATGCCGAGAGGGAGACGTTCTCCAAAGGCTGGCTGCTCACGGGCGATATTGGCAAGGTGAGCAGGGACGGTTACCTCACCCTTACTGACAGGAAGAAGAACCTCATCAAGACCTCCCAAGGCAAGTACGTTCCGCCGGCACCCATAGAGGACAAGCTCGTCTCGAACGAGTACATAAGCCAGGCCATGGTCATAGGGGACAGGAGGCCGCACTGTTCGGCCATCATAGTCCCTGCGTTCCAACGGCTCGAGGGCTACGCCCAGAAGAACAACATCCACTACACAAGCTACATGGACCTGGTCCAGAACCCGTCAATAGTGAAGTTCTACCAGGGCATCCTTGAGAAGGAGACCAGCACCTTCGCTCACCATGAGCGCCCCAAGAAGCTCATACTAGGTGACAAGGAATGGACATGGGAGGGCGGAGAGCTTACGCCAACCCAGAAGGTCAGGAGGACCGTCATAATCAAGCACTTCAAGGACCAGATAGATAGCATATATGGTCCATGAGGAGTAGGCTTTCCGGTCCACTCCAGGCGATGTCAGAAACCAGTACTGTATATCAGCTTAGGCCTCATCCCCTTGACCTTGGCCAGAAGCCCTTCCTGGAGACAGGCGAGCACCTCGGTCGTCGGAACGCTTGCCTCGACCATGGTGGTCCTACCATGCCTGCCGAATGATATGACCTTTGACTGGATAAGACCTAATTTGTCCAGCTCGCTCATGAGGTTCACGACCTGTCTCCGTCCCAGCACGGTGAGGTCGAGCCTTCCCGCATAGAACGAGTAAGCCTCGAAGAGCTCCTTGGTAGTGGTCCTGGCCCGGCCTGCGAGCTTCAGCTGGAGGACAGACAGCAGAACGAGCTTGGTCTGGATGGGAAGTGTCCTGACGACCTGCGAGACGCGGTCCATCTCTATCTTCTTCTGGGCCTGGAGGACATAGAGGTCCGTCAGTTTCGGAGAGCGGTCCCTCTCCGCGAGCTCCGCCGAGACCCTCAGTATGTCAAGCGCCTTCCGGGCGTCGCCGTTCTCGTTCGCTGCTATCGCCGCGCAGTGGGCCACCACGTCCGGATCGAACGAACCCTGGTAGAAGGCCTCTTCGGCCCTTCGCGAGAGTATGTCCCTTAGCTGGGCGGCGTTGTAGGGGTTGAACACGAGCTCTTCTGCGCCCAGTGACGACTTGACCCTGGAGTCAAGGTATTCGAGGAACTGCAGGTTGTTCGATATCCCTATGAGAGAGACCCTCGTCCTTACGAGCTCCTCGTTGATCCTGGTGAGGGTGTAGAGGATATCGTCCCCGGACTTGTAAACGAGTCTGTCCACCTCGTCCATGATTATTATGGTCAATGAATCCGTTTCGTCGAGCTTTGCCAGGAGCCTGTCATGTACCTCATCAACGGGAAGACCCGAGACAGGAAGCCTGTCATCTTCGGTGAAGGCCGCGAGCCTGTTGGCTATCTGGGTCATTACCCGGTACTCCGTGTCCATCTGCTGGCAGTTGATATAGATGCATTTGACAGGCCTGTTGAGGTCCTTCTTGAGGTCGGGGCCCATGACCTCATCGAAACCTAGGAGTTCGACGGCATTGTTAATGGCCACCGATAGGTCAGGGTCGCTCATGGAGGCCGTCAGTTCGAGGAACCTCTTCTGCATGGATGACCTGAGGAGGTCTGACCTGTCGGTCAGGGCCTTCATCAATAGCCTCGAGACCACCGTCTTTCCCGTGCCCGTCATCCCATAGAGCATGATATTGGATGGTGTGCTTCCCTTGAGGGAGGTCACCAGTATCCGGGCCAGGGTCTGTATCTCCAGGTCTCTGTGGGGGAGGGTCTCAGGTATATAGGAATACCGAAGGACCTCACGGTTCTTGAATATCCTTCCTCCCGTATCGAGGATATTGAAGATATCACCCACTGATCCGTCCAAATAGCTCACCTGTTCCCCCTTAAGCATGCACCCTTAGGACAGCCCTTCATACCACCCAGATGGGTAGATGGGACCTGCACGAAGCAAGGGAGAACCTACAGTCTATTTATTGTTTTCTTATCCAACCAATGGTGATATAAAAGGATGGTGCCTTTTTTCGTTCCGAAAAATAAAGGTGTAATATTGACACATGTTTTATATTGGATATTTATTCTTTTTTTGTTCATTAACCTAAAGTGAAACATACCGATAACCGGTTGCAAAGCTGTAGGAATGGAACCGCACCCTACAGGACGTATGGTGCAAAAATCCATTCGGCACCCTTCGATGCCGTAGTAGATAGGGTCATGAAAAAACCAGATATGCGATACGAACATGACCAAAAAAAAAGAGGGTTCACCTTTTTATCATCGATCGGCGTTCTGGGCCTAGTGGCGTTGGCCCTTCAGGGATGAACGGTCCGGTGACTAATGATGGCAGTGATCGCGCCTGTCCATGACAGGAGAACGGTCCTCAAGAGGACCATGAGGACGCTTAGCAGGACGGTGGAGACCCTCTCACTGCTCGAGAGGGACCCGCCCTTGGTCAAGCTGGCGGAGATGGAGAGGATGGGATCGTACGACCTCCCCGGGCTCAGGGAGGCGGGGAACGATGTACTGCACCTTGCCGCCTCTGTCAATGATTACAGGCGCAGATATTGGCAGCTTGAGAACAGCATCAGACAAGCATTCATCTCAACGATGAGGTCAAGGGGTTACCTTCCTGCCTTCTCCAGGGAGGTGGATTCCCTGAAGGGTTCCATCCCCGAAGCATTGATAAAGGGCGATGATAGGGTCTGGAAGTATACCTATGACAGGTACATAGTCATCATTTCGGAGCAAGTGGGCAGGGATATGGCAGGCGCACCGACATCAAAGGAGGTTTGGGACCTCATGGAGAGGAAGTGGGCATCAAGGATCGACGTCCTCCTTGCAAAGGTGAACACGCTCATCCCTCAGATACTCACGCTCAGGTCCATGCTCAGGTCGTTCCTGCATGGTCCGGACCGCCCCTGGAAGGACGTCAGGGTAAGAGGGCCTAAGGTGACCCCCGTGAAGAGGCCGATAAGGCCCATCATGGTCATGAAGAGGCCCATACCGGTCCAGAGACCCCCAAGGAGGCCGAGGAAGAGGCTCCTTGGTGGCCCCAAACGCCAGGTCATAGGTCCCGAGGGGGGTCACCGCTGATGGTCCGTTGGCCGCTCGCGGCACTAATACTCATGGTCCTCTCGTTGTTCTCCGTATTCGTAATTGCCCATCCTTTCCTGGTGGGTCCGGATGAGGGGACGCTCACTGTGAGATGGTCATCCCCTACAGGGCTTGTTCTCAGGAACCTCGTTAAGGGCGATAGCATAGAGGTCAGCTACGAGAGCGACCTGCCCCTCTCCTTATATCTGCTCGATCTCAAAGATGCGGAGGATTTCAGGCGCCCCTCGTTCTACAAAGGAGACCTGCCGGTCCCCCTCCGAACGGGAACCTCGGCCGACATCAAGGTGAGGGTGGATGGCACTGGGGACATGGAGATCCTGTTCTGGAACGCATCGTTCACAACGGACCAGACCGTCGATTACAGCATCAGGGTCCACAGGAGGGCCCTGACCTGGGGAATGGTGGTTTCCGGTTCCGGCCTTCTCATCCTTTGCCTGAGCGGGGCCGTATTTCTCATCCGCAAGGGCAGGGATGACCGAACGGTCGATCGGCCTCCATCAGACCGATGATTTCAATATAATCCAATACCATTAAGTAGTATGACCAGAGCTTCGATGGATGGCATGGGCTCGGAGGGGTCAACTTGAAGGAAAACGGCATCGCACATGAACATGTAGGTAAAGTGACAGCTCTGGTCCTGGTCGCCTTGCTAGCCGTCATGATACCCAATGGCCTGGTCTCGACGGGATTGACCGATGATGCCGGGACCATTGTCCGAACGAGAGGGCCTGGACCGGTGAGAAGCTCCAACATCTCGTCAATTACAGGGGAGCACATGGTCTCCCAGGTCGCTTACATGAGGTTCATTGGGGACGGGACGCCTGTCAGCAGCGGAGGCCTAGGCAGCTTCATAGGGTCCGCCGACATCGACGGGGACGGGAACCTGGAGCTCGCCATGTCCGCACCCGGGATCACGAGCGGGGGAGGGGATGTCGATGCAGGTATCCTTTATGTGATGAACGGGACAGCGGACCTATCGGCCGTTGATGTGGACCTGCAGGAACAGCTCCTGGACCTGACCATACGCTCCAAAAGCCCTTACTCATCGCTCCTCTCGTCCTTTGCCTCAGGGGACCTCAACGGCGACGGACACACCGACCTCATATTGGGGGCCCCATCATGGCCGGATACGGGCAAGGTCTGTGTCCTATGGGGAGGACCTGGCGGCTTTCCCCCCGATCTTGACCTGGTCAGGATAATAGGGTCCACACCGAATGGGAACCCCGTGGGTTTCCTCAGGACGGAATCATATGCGGTCATAGCTGGATTAGTGACCACGAGCGTCCTTGGCACCATGCTCGGGAAGAATGTGATGGCAGGGGACCTCGATTCCGACGGGGTGGATGACCTGGTCTTCACCTTCCACGGCTGGAACGCGGTCTTCATAGTTTGGGGGAGCACCGACAAGATGCAGTTCGGTTCCGATCTCACTTACATCAAGAACTCAATGCAGACCTCCCAGTTCGGTCATGGCTGCCTGCTTGACGACATCGATGGCAATGGCGCCCTGGACCTTGCCATCACTTCGCCCACTGCCGATGATGATAACAGGGGCCTCCTACAGGTCGGCGCTGTCCATGTGGTCTTCGGAGCTGGAAGGTTGAGAGGGAACACATCGCTGCAGATAGAGGACATCGCCAGGCCGACCATCTACGGCAGGGACCCCTACGACCAGTTCGGTCTCGACCTCAGGTCAAAGGACCTCAATCATGACCTGATGGCCGACCTGATAATCGGCGCCCCAGGCGATGACGGGCCCAACAATGACCGGTACGAGGCGGGCCAGCTCATGGTCTTCTATGGTGCGGATGTGGTCAATTTCCCGACCAACATGGTCGGGATCGACAGGTGCGACAAGGTCATCTACGGAGCCCAAGGTAGGATAGGCAAGATCGAACCCGACGCTCTGGGGTCGCAGTTCGCTATAGGGGACCTTGACGGTGACGGTGATCATGAGCTGATGGTCGGAACACCTGGCAAGGACGGGGACAGCTCAGAGAACGCCGGCAATTGCATCATCTTCTCGAACGCGGATTCCTTCGGAGTCACCGGTGTGACGGCAGACCTCTCGAAGGCAGTACCTGTAGCGGTCCTTAAGGGTGATGACCCCTACGACGGGCTCGGCTTCCAGGTGGAGGCCATGGACTTAAACGATGATTCCATCGATGACCTGGTCGTATCCTCACCGGGCGGGGATGGCCCCGGTAACGACAGACCCGGGGCTGGAGAGGTCTATCTACTGCTCGGTTCCTCCCTTGTCATAGATTCCATAGGACTGACCGGCGAGGCCGTGACCGATGGGACACTTTACACTGGTGCCGGGAACGCTACCTTGGAGGTCAGGTTCAGACAGTACCCGCAAGCGATAGGGGCCACACCCGCCAAGGTCGTTGTCGATCCTGATGGGCTCGGTATAGTCCTTGTCCTTGGCCCTGGGGGAGCTGAAAAGGAAGGGGACGCCTACGACCTCGTGACCTATGATGAGGACCGCTCGTCCATCACCGCGAACGGGGTTTCCGGGACCCTAAGGCTGGCCTTGTCATTCGGCTGGTTCTACTACATGACCCAAGAAGCTGCGGTCATCGTCTCCTTCGGTGTCGGGGGGGATATCTGGGTCGAACGTACCTTCATCTCTCCGTTCCACGCGGAAAGGGACATACGATTGAAGGATGAGCCGACCATCCTGAGGAACGGGGCAAGCATGCCGACCGGTCATGAATGGTTCTCGAGCGGTGACAGCCTGTCAATGAAAGGTCTTACGCTCATCTATTCGGACGGCAGCGGAAGGACGTTCGATGGCTCCAGGGCCACCGCCTCCCTCCTTAGGGATGGGACCATGGTAGGCCAGGGCCGAGCTGACGGTAAATGGACGATAGAGGACGCGGTCCCTGCCCAGGGCTCTGTCGCCTACTCCGTGGTCATTGGCCATCATCAGGACGAGGTCCCCGCAGGTTTCCCCGAGGGCCTCCGACCCGGCACTGGAATGCCATTCAAGATAGACATCAAGGTCGATGATACCGATCCTGACCCTCCGGGGAACGTGATCATAGGACCCGACCCCGGCCGCCTCTCAATGTACGATGACGACACCCAATGGGAGCTCTCCTGGGATGCGCTCCTTGATGATAGCTCCGACCCCTTCACAGAAGGGACCTTGAGAAGGATGGACCATAACGGTTCGGGCATTCGGGGCTTCAACGCTCAGGTGAACGACGGACCCCCGCTCATAGCTAGGGCAGATGGAGGGCTCCAGGCCACTTATTTCAGGGACGGCAACTTCACCGAACACGGCATGATGAGGGTGGACAGCTCCATACATTTCACCGAGGACGATTGGGGGATGTGGGGGCCCGGTCCGGAGAGGGTCCCCCCCTACGGATTCTCTGTCAGATGGGACGGCTGGGTCCGGTTCCCCAAGGACAGGTACTACAGGTTCGAGCTGACCGGTATGGGTACTGCCAAGCTCATCATGGACGGGGCCATCGTCATAGACTGGACGAACCTCTCAACATCCCCCATAACGGCCGCGAGGTACTATACGAAGGACGAGATGAGGTCCGTCGAGATATACTTGAGACAGGATGGACCTGGTTCGTCCATAAGCTTCCTTGTGGACGATGACAGAGGGGAGTTCGTTCCCGTCCCGGAGGGAGAGCTATACCATGTTTCCAATAAGGTCTCGCTGAACATCCCTGGCGCGGGGGTCCAAACCGTGGCTTTGACCTCGATAGACTGGGCTGGTAGAACGAGCCGAACCAAAGAGCTCGAGCTGGTCATGGAACGGGATGTTCCCGGTTTCAATCTCACCGAGTACAGGTCGTGGTATGCAGAGGCCTCGCCAACGGTCGAGCTCATCATATACGACCCTGCCAGTTACGGGGGCTTCGGTTCCGGCGTGAACACAACGTCCCTCGAGTACAGGCTCAGGAAGGGGAGCGATACCGCCTTTGGGGAGTGGTCCGGGAAAGGCAGGAAGGTCACTGCTCTGGTACAGGGCCCGGAGCTGCCCGCTTCGGTCAGGACCTCCTTCAAGCTGGAACTGACCAACGATTGGAACGGTCAGGTGCAGTTCAGGGCCAGGGACGGTGCGGGGAACGAGATCCAGTCCTCATCGCTCTTTCTAGGTGTGGACATGGTCCCTCCGTCCATAAGCCTAATAGCCCCGAACCTGTCAAAGCCCCAGATGAGCACCGGCTTCGACGTTCTCATCAGGACCTTTGACGGGAAGGGCTCCGGGGTGGATGGCGGCAGCATCGGTTACAGGCTGAGGAACACCGCATCGACGGAATGGGGCGAATGGACCTTGATGGGGCAGAAAGATACCGGTCTGGAGGTGCTGACCACCATGACCCTCCGTCTGTCCCCGGGCGATTATGTCCTCCAGTTCCAGGCCCAGGACTCTGTAGGAAACCTCGGTCTCTCTCCCATGTACGACCTGCAGGTGGAGGAACCCCGGACGGACCTTGCTCCCGTCCCTGTGATAAAGGCCCCATTGGATGGTGCCATCTACAGGATAGGCTACCCCGTTCCTCTCGATGCAACGGGAACTACCGATGACGGGCTCGGACGCTACCCCTCATTGGTCCTGACGTGGTTCTCTAACGTTTCGGGATACCTCGGTTCGGGACGGAGCCTTACCACATACAAGCTGACCCCAGGCCATCACAGGATCACCCTCTTCGCCGATGACGGGTCCCCCGGTCACAACGTGACGGCCGTGGTGAACATCACCATCAAGGACATGGACGTCCTGGACGACGATGACGTTGACCCCATTGATGATGATGGGGACATAGACCTCCTGGTCCTGCTCGGAGCGTTCACCGTCATCACCATTCTCATCGCAGCATTGGTCATCTTCCTCATGATGAGGTACAGGGCACGGAGGGAGGAGGAGATACGGCTCGAGTACGCCGTCAGGACCGAGGATGACGATTACTACGATGATAGGACCATGGAAGAGGAGAGGGCCTTGGGCATCAATGTGGAGGAAAAGAAGCTCTCTGGCGAGGAGCTCGAAAGGAAGAGAAGGGAGCTCTACGGTGAGGATTGATCCCTGACCAACCCCTCATGACCATCTAGCAAGGGGGCTATCCTGTCGAAGAGAAGCTCCCTTGCGAGCTCCTTCAGCTCATCATATGTATAATCCCTTCCCGGCGGTGGTCCGGGGACATACCAGGGCCTACCGAACCTTGCCGTGACCTTCACGCCGTACCTGGGGAACAGCCTCCCTTTGGGCCAGGCAAGGTGACCGCCGGATATGCCGATGGGAACGATGGGCGCCCCGGAAAGTAGGGCCAGCCTTATGACACCTGTGTGTGGTTCTAGGAGCTTCCTCCCATCACCCCTGGTCCCCTCTGGGAATATCCCTATGTAATGTCCTTTCTTCAATGCCACCACCGCATTCTCCAATGCCGTAGCATCTGATCGGCCCCTTCTCACGGGGATGCTCCCTATCCCCTTGAAGAAGAACCTGCTGAAGAACCTTTCATAGAGCTCCTGTTTAGCCAGGAACCTGACAGGTCTGTCCATGTATGCGGCCATCATGGGACCTTCCGCGTTCGAGCAATGGTTCGATGCGAAGATGATGCCACCCTCGGGCAGGTCCCCCAGGCTCTCAGGCCTCTTCCATGCCCTGAACATGGTCCTGAAGTAGCAGAGAAGGGGTGGCGTCACTATGTGGTATAACCAGGTCATGGAGTCCGACCCCCACATATCTCCTCGATTATTTCAAACTTGACGGAGGCCCGGATCACCATCCGTAATGATCAATGGTCCTCCTCACGCCCTCGTCAAGGGATACTGCCGGAGCATAGCCCAGGACCTTCCTGGCCTTTGAAAAGTCTGTCAACCACCCGTCGGTCGTAAGTGCCCTGTACCTGGTCCAGGTCAGCTGGGGTGGACCCTTGAGGAAAGGCCTGGCCAACCCCATCATAACTGCAATGGCGAACAGAACTGGCCTAGGTATCCTAATCGCGTCCCCTCTGCCCCGGGAATTCCTTATGATGGCCTCTATGACCGTCCGCTGCGAGTACGGGCCCTCGCTGATATTGTAGATCGAGAACCCGCTTCCTTTCTCGATCGCATGGAGGATGGCATTGACAAGATTGTCCACATAGAGCATGTTGAGGCATGTGGTGCCGCCGCCCACGAGGGGCATCTTCCCGGAAAGGACCGCTTTGAAGGTCCCCATCGCGGATGTCCTCTCGCCCATGCCCGGTCCGTAGATGACCGTCGGCCTGAGGACCGTGATATCCATCCCGGACCCGCTGGCCTTCGAGGCAAGGAACCTCTCGGCCATGAGCTTGGACCTTCCATAGTCATCGAGGGGTGCTGGAGCCGTCATCTCAGTTATGGGCGACCCCTTCTTTCCCAGGGGGCCTACGGCGGAGATCGAACTGATGAGGACGAACTTCCTTGCACCTATGGACCTGGCCTTCTCGAAGAGGTTGACCGTCCCTTGGTAATTGACCTTCATCATCCTTTCCCTGGAATGACCGCCGGATTCGAGCAGACCTGCGCAGTGTACTATGCAACCGCATTCCGGTAGGTCGAGGGTCGATGGGTCTGTGATGTCCGCATATACTGGCCCGGGCAGATCGGAACTCTCCCCTGGCAGAAGAAGGGGGACCACATCATACCCCTTACGAACAAGTGCCCTTGCGGTCCTTCTCCCCAGGAAACCCGATGCACCTGTGACAAGCACCTTTTCTGCCACACCACTGCAATGGTCGCGGTCTAAATAAGGTTTTTAAAAAAAAAAGGGGGGCTCCTCACTTGGAACCCCCCAACTGAAAGTAGAATGGACAGTTGAGGTCTCATTTCGTCTTGACGAGATTATCGACCACCGTCGGGTCGGCCAGGGTCGATGTATCGCCTATCTGATCGGTCTCGTCGGAGGCTATCTTCCTGAGGATCCTCCTCATTATCTTCCCGGACCTTGTCTTGGGAAGGCCGGGGGCCCAGTGGATGACGTCGGGTATGGCTATGGGGCCTATCTCGTTCCTGACGTGGTTCTTCAAGACCTTTTTCAGGTCCTCGGTGTACTCGAAGCCGGTCTTGAGGGTGACGTAGGCGTAGATGCCCTGACCCTTGATCTCGTGGGGGTAGCCTACGACGGCAGCCTCGGCGACCGCCGGGTGGGATACCAGGGACGATTCGACCTCCGCGGTACCCAATCTGTGGCCGGAGACGTTGATGACATCATCTATCCTTCCGGTGATCCAGTAGTAACCGTCCTTGTCCCTCTTGGCACCGTCGCCGGTCGTGTAGTAACCCGGGAACATGGCGAAATAGGTCTCCCTGAACCTGTTATGGTCGCCGTAAACGGTCCTCATTATGCCGGGCCATGCGGCCTTGATGACAAGGGCGCCCGATGCTTCTCCCGGTATCTCCTTGCCGTTCTGGTCAAGAATGGCCGGTTCAACGCCGAAGAAGGGCAGTGTCGCCGACCCAGCCTTCAGAGGTGTCACTCCGGGAAGAGGGGTTATCAAGATCCCTCCGGTCTCGGTCTGCCACCAGGTATCGACTATGGGGCACCTGCTGTCGCCCACGTTCTCATAGTACCATCTCCAGGCCTCGGGGTTAATGGGCTCCCCAACGGACCCCAGGAGCTTCAGGCTCTTCCTGGAGTGCTTCTTCACCCAGGACTCTCCCTCCTTCATAAGGGCCCTTATGGCGGTCGGTGCGGTATAGAATATGTTCACATTGTGCTTGTCAACGACCTGCCAGAACCTTCCAGCGTCCGGGTAGTTGGGAACTCCCTCGAACATCAGTGAGGTGGCGCCGTTCAAAAGGGGCCCGTAGACGATGTAGGAATGCCCGGTGACCCAGCCTATGTCGGCAGTGCACCAGAAGATGTCCCCGTCGTGGTAGTCGAAGATGTACTTGTGGGTGACGGAAACGAATACCATATATCCTCCCGTCGTGTGCAGAACGCCCTTTGGCTTTCCGGTGGAACCGGATGTGTATAGGATGAAGAGGGGGTCCTCTGCGTCCATCTCCTCGTAGGGGCAATTGGCGGGAGCCTTCTTCATCTCATCTTCCCACCAGACGTCCCTGCCTGATTGCATAGGGACCTGGTTCCCGGTCCTCTTGACGACGATGATCCTCTCGATGGACGAGGTCTGCTTGACGGCTGTATCGGCATTGGTCTTCATAGGGATGTCGTTCTTTCCGCCCCTGAGGGCCGTATCCTGGGTCACGAGTATCTTGGCCTTCGAATCGTTTATCCGATCCTTCAGGGAATCCGGTGAGAAAGCACCGAACACTATGGAGTGGACAGCACCGATCCTTGCACATGCGAGCATGGCCACGGGCAGCTGCGGGATCATCTGGAGGTATAGGCAGACCCTGTCTCCCTTCTTCACACCGTGCGACTTGAGGACGTTCGCGAACCTCATCACATCGGCGTGCAGCTCTTTGTAGGTTATCTTCCTGTCCTCGGTCGGGGAGTTGCCCTCCCAGATCAGAGCGACCTGGTCCCCCCTCTTGGCGAGATGCCTGTCCAGGCAGTTGTAGGTGATGTTGGTCTTGGCTCCCATGTAGAACTTGATGTTCCCGGTCTTGAAATCGTAATCCCTGACCTTGGTCCACTTCTTGAACCAGGTGAAATCCTGGGCCATCCTACCCCAGAATCCCTCGGGGTCCTTCACGGACTCGTCGTACATCCTCTTGTACTCTTCCATGCTCTTTAGATACGCCTTCTTTCTGAAATCCTCAGGTGGGTGATAGACCATTTCTTCAGCCATGACGGGTCTTCCTCCTTATATGGGGGTAGGTCCAGCTCTTCCCAGGCCAGCATCGTAACTCAAAGCCCGGAACGATTGGACCGCCCCCCCATATTTGTGTTCATATTTAACCATTTAGATGATGGTGTTATTGGGCGTTCGATCTGGGCATTCGCTCCCCGGGACGAACGAACATCCATTGTTATGGGGCATTACACAACAGGTATCACCAATCCAGACAATAAAATAGATATCCGATATCAATGTTACAAGATAGGGGTTGGGGGCGCGGCGGTAAATGAAACCGAAGTAAAGGATGGTCCCGTTTGCACAGGGTACTAACGGTCCAGGATATGAAAAAGGTCCTATCCCACGCCTTTTCCAAGTCTGGTGGGGAAGAGCAGGATTGGGACCAGATATCCCAGTTCATAATGGATTTCTTCGGTTACGAGGAGATAGTGCTAGACAACAGGTTGACCCCCAGGGACAGGGACATTTTCTATATGCTAGAGGGCGTCGGGCTCCTCAGGACCGAGATGGAGGAGGCGACGTTGCAGAAGGGCAAGGTGTGGAGGATCCACTACTGGAAGCTCAATTTCGAGAGGATAGAGGAGCTCCTTAGGGAGAAAGAGGGCCGAAAGACGGACGATCCTGGGGCTACCGAGAGCGACGTTTACGAGAACATGCCTGAGAACGGCTGGTCCAGGAACAGGTGAACCTGGGTTATCGATAAATATGACCTCGACGATGGCCGGGCGGTCCCATGGACATAGGAAGCATAATCACATTCGCCGCCATCGCGGTCCTTCTATCCCTCTGGTCGTTCATTGTCATATTCCTTGATAGGAAGAAGGTCCTAGAGAGGTATGGCCTGTCGAAGATATGGGGCATAGGCCTCATGTGGAGGACCGAGAAGGGAAAGGGGGCCATTGAAAAGCTCTCTTCCCCAAAGAGGTTCTGGAACATAGCGGCCAATACTGGGCTCGCCCTCTTCTACACCGGGATGCTCCTCATGTTCCTCATGTTGCTCGCTTCCGCTTACTTCTCAGCGACGAGCAACCTTGCAAGGCCCGTGGGAGCCGACGAGATCTTCGTCCTGCCAGGGATCAACCCCTACATACCGCTCGTCTTCGGCCTGCTAGGCCTGATAGTGGCCGTCGTGGCCCATGAGCTCAGCCATGGGATAATGGCAAGGGCAATGGACTTCTCCGTGAAGTCCCTGGGTCTGATATTCATACTCATACCGATAGGGGCCTTCATGGAGCCAGACGAGAAGGAGGTCGAGAACGGTCCCAGGCCGGCACGGATGCGGATGTTCGCTGCTGGACCCCTCATGAACTTCTTCCTTGCCTTCCTGTTCATTGGGCTCTTCTCCTGGGGCTTCATGGGCTCGGTCCAGGCTGACAGCGATCCGTTCATGATAACGAACATCTACGAGCAGTCTGCGGTCCATCTATCTCTGAGAGGGACCCCCACTGCCCTCTATTCCATCAACGGGACGGCGGTCCATAACTATGGGGACATCTCGGAGATCGAAGGTATCGCTCCCGGGAACTGGACAGTGCTGGACATGAGGATCGGGGACACCAGGTCCAATGTCCCTATCGTGGCAGGCGTCATGATCGTAGGGGTCTCCGATGATACTCCCGCGGGAAGGGCCGATATCAAAAAGGGGTCCATCATCCAGAGGATAGATGACAACACCATCTGGAACCTTGATACCTTCCATGATATCATGGAGGATAAGGTGAATGGGGAGGTCATAAACGTCACTCTCCTCGAACCCGTGATGAACGTGGATGGGAAGGGGTTCCTCCTGAACGGAACCTATCCCCCATGGGTCAATACCTCCGGCCTCTACCCGGGATTGAAAGGTTACCCGGAATATACCCAGGTCAGTTACAATATCACTCTCGGTGATAAGTACGATTACATCAATATCAATTCGTTCAAGGGCAAGGGATATCTCGGGGTGAGCACAACCTTCGCAGGGATAACAGGGGTCGGTTCGGAAGAGCTCATAGGGACGTTGAACCATCCGGCATCATCGGGCGGTTCGCTGAGGGAGAGGTTCGGCAACGTCATATATGTCATCTTCAGATTGCCTTTGGACACTAAGCTCATGCCGCTCCACGGCCCACTGACGGAGATTTTGGAGGTCGATGGTGTCCTCTCCTTTGTCCCCGAACCGCTCTTTTGGTTCCTGGCGAACTGCTGCTTCTACATCTTCTGGATTAACATACTACTGGGCCTCTTCAACGCGCTCCCCATGGTCCCTCTCGACGGCGGGTTCGTCTTCAGGGACACGCTGGTCATCATATTCGGATGGTTCTCCCGATGGTTCCGGAAGGGGGCGAGCGAGGAGACCCTTGTAAAATGGGCGAAGAAGGTATCTACGGGGGCCTCGTTCTTCGTCCTATCACTGATACTGATAGCCGTTCTGGCCCCGTGGCTCAGGGTCATCTTCTTCTAAGGGACCTCGCATCTATGCACTGGTCTGGGGACGTTCCTGTGACAATCTCTCATGCTCCGAGAAGATGCACCCACAGTAGTTCTGCCTGTAGAGCCTGAGCTCGCTCGACTCCCGCTTCGAATCGTTCCAGTGCTTCCTGAGGTCCGAATAGATGAACTCTATGCCTCCCTCCTCCGAGACCGCCCTGCATACATCCCTGAGGAGCTCGTGGTCCTGGTGGACCGAGAGGAGGAGGGTCGTGCTGAAGGCCTCGAAGCCCTTTTCCGATGCGGTCATGACCGTTGCCTCCATCCTCTTCCGGTAGCAGAAGGCGCAGCGCTTCTTCCTCTCTTCGGGCGTCATCATGCCACCCAATGCCAGGGTCGCATCCGGACATACTGTTGCAGATAGCTCTCTCATGAATCCCCACAGCGGATAGTCCCTTTCTATCATGGCCTCCATGGGCCTGAGGTAGAGGTACCGTTCCAGCGTCTGGAGCCGCTTCTCCCATTCGGAATAGGGATGGATATTGGGGTTGTAGAAGAAAGCGGTAGGCTCGAACCCCTCCTCTTCGAGGGCAGGCCTGCTGCCGGAGAGGCAAGGGGCGCAGCATGTATGCAGAAGGAGCCTCAATCCCGGCCCTCCATGACCCTTCTGATCCCATCCTTGAGGGTTGATGAGATGAGGGCGCCATCGAAACGCCCCCTCATCTCCTTCATCAGAGGGCCCATCAAGGGGCCCAAGGCGCCCTCGCCCTTGGCCATGATGATGTCCCTTCCGCTCTCGGCGACCTTTCTGGCAGCTTCCACCAGCACTCCCAGGTCCGTATCCCCGGAGCATGCCTTCCTTGCATCCCTCAGTGCGCTTTCCTCGTCCATACCGGAAATGCGAAGGGTGAGCAACTGGCAGAGGACAGAGGGCAGGGCCTCCTTGGAATAGAGCCCCTCCCCCACGCCGGATATCGTCCCGAGCAGTGCTTTCTCCGAGAGCGAGGATGGGTCCAACCCCTTCTCCCTTGCCCTCGGGTAACCCTGGAGGAGGAGGAGCGATACCAGCTTCGGGTCCGCAGAGGCCGAGAGCCCCTCCAGCTCATCTAGCAGCTCGAGGTTGTTAAGTGACCTGACGGTCTCTTCCGATAGACCGAACCCTACGGCCAGCCTATGGACCCTGGCTGAGGGCGCTTCCGGGACCCTCTTCCTTGCAGCCTCCTTCATGTCGTCGGTGATCACGATAGTGGGTATGTCCGTCTCCGGGTACATGCGCGCCGGTCCGGGCATGGGCCTCATGTACTCCGACCTGCCGTCTGGCAGCGGACGTCTGACCTCGGAAGGTACCCCTAAAAGCGATGCCAAGGCCCTCCTGTGAACTGCTTTCAATGCCTCCATGGCCCTTCCGTGCTCCGCGCAAACCATCACGAAACCGTCCAAGGCGGGGTCAACACCCAGATGCTCCTGGACAGCTGTCAGTTCCTCTACAGTGATGCCGTAGGACGGGAGCTCGTCGGAATGGAAGAGCCCTTTGAGACCGGTCCTGACCCTCACATGGTATGCGAACTCCGGTCCCAGCCTCCTCACGTCGTCAACGCCTTTGCGGACCAGAGCTGTGGAGCTTCCCTGCAGCCGGGCCATGACGGTCCTTTCCCCCATGAGCCCGCCGAAGCCCTTGAGAGGAAGGGCCAAGACCCTCCCCCCACCTTTAAGGCCGTTCTGCACGACCTTGGAGCTGGTTGAGAAGAATAGGTCGGTGACATCCACGACCGTAAGCGGTATCGATAGAGGGGTCACGCCTCGCTCCCTGAGGACAGAAGCTACCTCTATGAGCAAGTGCTGCCTTATGGCCTCCGTGACAATGGTCCTTGGGACCATGTTGAGCTCCTGGACCAATTTAAGCTCCGTCCGGGCGCCCCCTTCTATGGAAACGTTCACGTCCTGGCGGATGGTGCCTATGCCCCTCTTGAACAGGCCGGTCGAACGGAGCATATCCCCGATGGTCCTGGCGGCCGCTCCTGCCAGCTCTGGATCGTTCATGGTCGGCTCTGTCGTTACCTCAAGCTCGGGGGTCCCCAACCTGTCCAGCCTGTAAACGGGCCCTTCATCGGTCTCGGATATCTTCCTTGCCGCATCCTCCTCGATGCAGACCGATACTATCCCGAGCCGAAGGCCCATCACGTCAATGTGGCCCCCGAGGCCTACGAGGGCTGTCCTCTGGAACCCCGTTGTGTCCGAGCCGTCGGCCACGAGCTTCCTCATGAACTGGACCTCAGATGGGACTATGGCGTTAAGCATCTTTGCGACCACAAGGGCCGTTTCGATATGGCCCTGGGATGGAGGGTGGGGCGGCTCCTCGTCGAGCTCCACCAGGCACTGAGAGGCCTGGACCTGATAGGTATTGACCCTACCCCGTCCCACCTCCATCTGGACCGCATCATCCTCCTCCCCGAGCTCGGACCTGGTGATATTGAGCTTCCTCCTGACCGTATCGAAGGGATCATCTGAAAGGTCCGTTGGGCAGCTGCAGAAGAGCTTGGTCCCCTCGATCTGGCGATGGACCTCAAGGCCAACCTTCAATCCCAGGCCTGAGATATCAGGACCTTCGGGCCTTGACAGCTCATCTAGGACGCTCATGGGTCCTGGTCCTCCTCATCGAGGGGGTAAAACGCTCCCGGAAAGGCCGAAAGGATGCTCCTATCCCCGATCTCACCGGAGATGTCCGAGGTGAATAGCTCCCTGAACCTGTCTAGGGATAGAGCATCAGGTCCCAACGTCCCAAGGCACCACATGGTCTTCACCAGAGCCGTTTCCGGGGTCATGTCGATCGCTTCAATGACACCAGCGCGCAGCATGTCCCTTCCTGTCGAATAGACCCTGAGGTTCACCCTTCCATTTATGCAAGAGGAGGTGATGATGACGTGTATGCCCTTCGATATGAGCCCTTCGATCGCAGGGACCAGGGACGAGCTGACATGCCCCAGACCCGTCCCGGCGAGGACCAAGGCCCTCCTTTTCCTGGAGATGGCTTCCAGCAAAGGGCCGTCAAGCGTCATCTGTGCGTGGATGAGAATGGCATCATCGGAGAACTTCCCATGAAGGCGCACCTCCGTATTCGTATCGGCCCGCTTGTAGGGTGCGGTCAGATCCACACCTCCGTCGGTGACCGTGCCAATGGGTTCCGAGCCCACCGACCTGAAAGCGTCCCTCCTGGAAGTATGCATCTTCCTTACCCTGCTGCCCCTGTGGACGGCGGAAGTGCCGTCCGAAACGGATGCATGCATGAGAACGCATACCTCGCCCAGGTCGGACCCTGCGGCGAGCATCACGGAATGGAGGAGGTTCTGGAAAGAGTCAGATGAGGGCCTGTCCGATGACCGCTGGGACCCTGTCAGCACTACAGGTCCGGGGAGGTCCCTGAGGACGAACGAAAGGGCAGCGGCCGAATAGGCCAACGTGTCCGTCCCGTGAGCGATCACGACACCTCTGGCCCCCGCTCCGAAGGCGGATACCACCTCGCAGGCCATGACCGTCCAATCGCTCGATGTCATGTCCTCAGAGAGTTTGGACATGGGCATGGTGACCCTGAGGCGGCAGATGCTCCCTAGCTCAGGGAGCAGATAGAGCAGGTCATCGGCCGACCTCACAGGGCATACAGCCCCGGTCCTGTGGTCAACGTAGGATGCGATGGTGCCTCCGGTCCCTATGAGCGCGACCAGGGGGAGGGATGGGTCCTCCGCAGCCCTCTGTCTGGCCTGCGGGTCGGTCCCGACCCTTTCCAGGACCTTCATGGACGATATCCCTTCCGGGTCCATGCTGAAGTTGTAGCCGTTCTGGAGCTTTATGGTCAAGGAAGGTTCGGCGGCAGGACCATAGGGACCCATCAATGTGCCCTTGAGGACGATCTCGCGCCTGTGATGTCCGCCTTGGGACCCTTCCGCTGAGAGGACCACTTCTACCTTGTCACCTATCCGGGCCCCGAAGCGCTCAATGGTCGATGCGGCCGTTCCCCCGTACATCCCACGCAAATCTCACAGGCGCTCTAATAACCTTTCCTCGGCCCACGCATGGAGGGTACCGAACCACGGAGACCGCATCATGGAGGACCAATCGCTCCCTTAATATATCGACCGAGCGCTTACAGGACCGACCTAAGGATGGTTCGTGTTCCCATGGCCGGGATAATGATTGTCGACGACGAAAGGGAGCTCCTCTCGCTCTTCTCGGAGATGATACGGACCTTCGGGCACGATATCGTGGCCACCGAGACCAACGGGGAGAGGGCCCTTAAGACCTATGGCGACCTCAAAAAGAGGCCCGACCTTGTCATCCTGGACCATAGGATGCCGGTCAGGAACGGGCTGGAGACCGCTATGGAGATGCTCAACATGGACCCCGACCAGAAGATAATATTCATATCGGCGGACGCATCTGTCAAGCGGGCCGCCCTGGACCTTGGCGTGGTCGATTTCCTGGAAAAACCCTTCCTTCTCAAGGCCCTCCGCGACTCCATCCAGAAGGCCCTAGTACGTTAGGAGTTGGTCCGTATGTCAATAAGGATCCTCATACCCACATCGGGACCGGAACCCGCAAGAAGGAACGCCCTGAGGCTCACCAGGATCGCCAGGAGCTTCGATGCTGAGCTCATAGTCGTCCATATCAGGGACCAGGGGGAGGACATAACGGAAGGGGACCAGGCCCTGGACATCTTCGACCGGATATGCATCCAGGAGAAGGTCCGTCATACGCTTGTCCGCGCCGTCGGCGAGGTCTCGTCAACGATCATAGGGCAGGCCAGGTTCAATAACGTCGATATCATAATCATGGGTGCGACCGAAGGGAGGGCAGTGGCCGGCTGGATAATAGACAGGATAATGACGAACATAGATATCCCGGTGCTCATCCTCCCATGGGCAAGCAATTGATGGTGGATCTCACTTTAGGGGAACGATCCATCTGAGGAGCTCGACGACCACGACCGTTACTAGACAGGCGGCCACAACGAATCTCGGATCTATCTTTAGGGCGGTCTCTTCCTCTGCATCGAAATATCTGATAAGGCCAGCCGCCGAATGGAAGCCTTCCCCTTTCTTGTTCTTCTTGGGTGGGGCCATGGACGGCCCTAAAGGAGATCAGGATATAAATCTTGTGGGCGAAGTGACGCTCTGGTGGTCTGAGCGTGGCGTTTTGCCCGTCCTCACTCATTTCTTGGGCCTGAGGGAAGCTTTCTTGGCCAGCAGAATGGCCTTCTTGTACTCCCCGGATGTGAACGCATCCTTGGCATTGTTGTATAGCTTGTAGACGCCTGTGACATCTATACCGTCCTTCTTCATGGCCAGAATCTCAAGGTGGGCAGCGTTGAGCTCGTCCACGGCGGAATCGCGCAGGGACTGCTGGTCCATCTCGGACATCATGACCCTGGCGAAGGTTATCATCTGTCTGCCCTTCTCGTACTCCTCTTTGGCGAAGTGCTCCTGGGCCTTCTCGAAGAGCATGTTCACCTTCGTCACTTCCTTCCCCCGCTGGGCCAGCTCGTCTATCCTGGTCCTTACGGTCTTCGAGATCTCCTCGGCCTGCATGTTCCTGAACACGTAAAGGAACTGGTCTATGTTCTGCAGCTCGGACCTCTCTATGAGCACCCTTGCCTCCTCGGCCTTCTGCCTGGCCTCTTTGAAGGACCTTTCCTTGAAGAGGTTCCTGGCCCCCTTCACCAGCTCGTTGGCCGGACCGATATGTGCGCTCACGCCCGAGAAGTTCTCCGATAGGTACTTGATGAGGGCTTCTGCGAACTCGATCGTCTCGAGAGCGGTCTCCCTCAGGTTCCTGGTGACCACCTCGTTCACGGCGTCCTTGACCGCTGTTATGAGGTTCTCGGCATTGTCGAACCGGCCCGAACCAAGCGCGGCCTCCGACCTAGCGACCAGTTTCTCGGCATTGGAGACATTGGAACCAAGGGTCTTGAGCCTAAGGAGGACCCTCTTCACGGAAGCGATCTCACGTTTCAGGACCAGCTCGATCTCTTCCATCCTGACCTTCTCCAGCTCTTCCTTGAGCTCGATGGCGGCCTTGTCCGATGCTTCGAAATCCCCTGCACCGAAGCTCCTAGCCGCTTCCTTGAGCTTTGTGACGATGCGCGGGTCCTCCCCTAGGGCGCCGGACTCCTTGATGGCCACCCTGGCCTCGGCAATATGCTTCCTTGCTAGGTCCTTGGTATATGGAGCTGCCTTCTTGTTCAGATAGATGTCGAGCCTTCTTATTATCTCCTCGACCTTGGAGAAGTCCACACTGTCCCTCATTATGACCGTCTTTGCCGATACGAATGCCTCATCCAGCTTCTTGGAGGGTTTCATCCCTATCCCCTTGAGGTCGGCATACCTCTGCTCCTGTTTGGTGAACGTCCTCCTTAGCAAGGAGAGCTCCAACTGGTTCCTCATCTCCTGGCCGAGCTCAAGGATGGAAGCGAACTTGGTAACGGCCCTATCGTAGTTACCTGAGCTGTGGTCGGTGAGGCCTTCGTTATAGATACTGGTCAGGTCGCTCACGTCGACACCCTGTCCCTTAAGCTCCTCAAGGTAAGAGGGCAGCTGCTGGATGTAACCCTCGGATGTGGTCTGGTAATTCGAGCTCAATTTGGCATCGATGCCTATCCTTGCTGTCTCGATGAGGGAAATGGCTGTCTCGACATCCCCTGAGTCCAGGCCTACCCTGGCCGAGGATATGAGAGCCTCCTCATCATCCACCGGTATCCCAAGGGCGACCGCTCTGTCCATAAGTGACCTCAGATCGGAGAGCGCACTCTCGAACTCAATGACCTTGCGCCCTTCGTGCAGTGCGGCTAAAGCCAACCTGCCCTCACCTATCAGTTTCTCGGAGCCCTCCAGGTCATTGTTCTCGAACAGCTCTATGGCATCGGTGAGGTATTGCTGAGGGACCTTCGTATCCAGTCCCATCGAGTTGGCCTCGACTATGGAGGCCCTGAGCTCGGAAAGCTCCCTCTGGACCTTCTGGACCGTGTAGGGACCCTCGTTCCGCTGGAGCGTATTTATGAGCTTCATATTGATATCATCGCAAAGGTCAAGGTCGTTCTGACGGAGCGCCTCCTTCAGCTGCTCTATGAGCGCCCTCTCCGCGGAGGTCTCGATCCCCATCCCGTTCATGTTCTGGAGAAGTATATCGGTCGTCTGGATGGACCGTTCTATGACCCTGCGTTTCATGTGGAGCCTTTTATCGTTGACCCCCATCTTGATACCCTCGAGGACATGTTCCGACTGTTCGAAGTCCCCCTTGGTCAGCAGCTCACCGGCTATCCGAAACAGCGCCTGTTCATCGCTCACATCGATGTTCTCCCCCTCAGCGACCATGAGCAGGGTCTTGACCTCGTCATAGGATGTCTGTACCGTCTCGCGCTGTTTTGTCACCGACCTCTCGTCCATGGACCTCTCAAGGAACTTCATTATCTTCTCCATGAGGGTATGGGAGGCTTCGAAGTCGCCCCTTTCGTAGGCGTCCTTGGCCATGTTGATATTGGCCTTGGAAAGGTCCATCTCCATGTCCATGCCCTGGGCCTTGTCGACTATGTTCTCCACGAGCTCCATGTTCTTCAGGTACTTCCCCTTGAAGAACTCCTTCTTGACGCTCTTGAAGGTATTCTGTGCCCGCTCCACCACTTCCATGGCAATGTCGTACTGCTCCGACCTGAAGAGCTCCTCCGCGTTCGATAGGAGCTCCCTCACATCCGATAGGTCCATGCCCTCATCGATGGCGATGTCCATCTGCTTCCTTACATCTACTATGGTCTCGGGTATTGCGAGCGTGATATGGCTCCTGAAGAGCTCATCGGAGACCTCCCTTGCCCTCTTGAGGGAATCTAGGCTCTGGATGAGCGTTCCCGAGCCCTGGGCCTCCTCCGCGTCGTCCAGCATCCCCTTTATGCTCGAAGTGTCGAGCCCCAGGCTCTCAAGGCGGCCCATCCTGCTCCTGACATCGTCGAGCTCTCTTGGGACAAGTTCGTTAAGGTAGCTATCCCTTGATTCGTTCAGCTGCTCCCTGATGTTCAGGGTCATGGAATAGGCCTTTTCGTATTCCTCGTTCATGAATAGCCGTTCGGCCTCGATGAGCATCGTCTCGGCCTCGAGATTGTCAACGCCCTTCTGGCCAAGGGTCCCTATCTCCTCCTTGAGCTTGTTTATGGTGTTTATCGCACTATCACTGAAGAAGGCGTTCCTCTTGCCCTCTATGTCCTCCTTGGCGCGGCTCACAAGGTCCGAGACCTGGTCCAGCCTCTGCTCGTTGAACATGAACTCGGCCTCATGGAGCATGGAGGTGGCATCGGTTATATCCAGTCCAAGATTGGTGGAATCCTCCATGTAGGTCTTCAGGCCTTTCATCTCCGATTCGAGCCTGCCACGCTTCATATCCATCCAGCTGCCCTTGATGGAGCCCTCGACCTCTCTAGCAAGTTCCATAGCGCCTTCCAGGTCCCCGCCTGCCATGAGTTCCTTGGCCTTTATGATCGTGCCCTTTCTGTCCTTGACGTCCGCCCCGGCCCTGATGGCCTCCTCGAACATGAACTCGGCGGAATTGATCAGCTCTTCCGCCTTCTTGAGCTCCTGGTCCTCCTCTATCCTGAGGACATCCTGTTCCAGCCCCCTCATGACCTCTCCCGCTCCCAGCAGGTCACCCGTTTCGTAGAGCCTGTTCGCCTCCTCGATCCTGGGTCTAAGGGGCGAGAGGTCAGCACTTGAGGAAGCGAGCGAATCCATCTCCTCAGCCACACTTTGGGACCAGGTCGGATAATTGTCCTTGACATAGGATGTTATCTCGGACTCGAGCTCCGTCCTGAACCTTGTAAGGTCCTGTTCGAAGACGCTCTCCTCCACGCTTCCTATCAGGGACCCCAGCTCATCAAGTCTCTCCTCCATCTTTGACCTGGCACCGCCGGAGAGCGAAATGGAGTCCATCATGCCGAGGAGCCTTTCCCGTTCCCTACCGAAGGACTTCTTGCGCAGATCGACTATCCTGTCCTGGACCATGACCCCGGCCTGGTACACCCTGGCCGAAAGGTCCTCCATGCCCACATCGTCCGAGAGGAACATCCTCTCCAGCTCCTCAAGCTGCTCCTTGACCTCGGTGATCTCCATGTCCTCTTCGAGCAGCATCTCGTACTCCTTCAGGAACCTGGAATAGTTGCTCTTTATCTCAAGGAGCCTTATCTCTCCCTCTGACTGTCCGAAGGTGCTCTCGGCGAGCGAGATGTACTCCATTGCCTCGGTGATGTTCTTGTTCTTCAATGAATCATCGATGGACCTCTTCAGGTCCTCCAGCTGGAGCCGGCTCTCCTCCGAAATGAAACCTATGCCCACAAGTGAGCGCTCCAGCGTTTCGAGCCTCTCCTTGACCTGACCATGGAAGTTCTTGAACAATGTGTCCTTGACCCTATCGAGGACCGCCCCGGTCTCCTCCATGAACTTCTTTGCCGAAAGCTTGCCCTTGTCCTCGACGATCTTTAGGAGCGCCGAACGCTCCTCTGACAGGTCCAGGAGAGGGCTGTACTCCTCCACGAGCTCCATTGCCTCGATAAGGTTCACCGTCCCCTTCCTGCGGTGGAGCTCGTTCTCTGTCCTGGATAGCGTCTTTGACATACGGTTCATCAGGCCCTGGGCCTCCAGGACCTTTCCCGATTCAAGGCTCCTGTCTATTATGGAGATCTCGGAACCGAGCACCTCGGTCTCGAGCCCGTACTTCCGGTACTCCTCCATAAGGTCCATAAGGCCCTTGACCTCGTCCTTGATGGCCTTGAACCGGTCCTTTGCTATCTCGTCAGATAGGAGCCTCTGGACCTCTGTGTAGAGTGTCTTGCTATAGACCAGTGTATTGTTTACGTCCTCTTTGGATACGGCCTGAAGGACCTTCTTGAAGAGCCTCTTTACCTTGTCGGCCTTCTCAGGGACCCTTGCGACCTCCTCGAAGGAGTCCATGGCCCTGTCAAGGGCCATCCATGCTTCGGGCAGGACCAGGTCGGTATGACCCTCAAGGGCGCTCGCCATATCGGTCCTGAGCACCGAGACCGCGTCCCTGCTTAGGGCGACCTTTTTCGTGTCCTTCCCGTTTATCTCATCGATCCTGACAGTTAGGCCGTCCACCGGTCGTCCTATCTCCCGAAGGGCGGAAAGCGACATCCTGGCAAGGGTCAGGTCCAGACCCAATCTGGTGACCGACCAGGAGGCCCACCCCTTGTCGATACGGTCCTTCAATCTATTGTATGGACCTTCCAGGTCCCGGCCCTCCTCTTCATGGGCCTTTCTGTAATCGGATAAGGCCTTCTTGATGGTCGAGACCTTGACGCCTAGGACCTTCAACTGTTCGATGGAGCTGGCCATCTCACCGGGTTCGGGATAGGTCGAGGGGGTGGCCACGCCCATTTCCCGGGCTCCCTGTTCCCCGGCCGCCATCATGTCGCCTTCGCCTTCCATCGGTTTCCCTTCGTTTTGGTCTTTAAGCGTTCTTTGTTAGTTATCTTTTCCCTTAGCCGATCATCCTTATGTTCACCATGACCTCATTTTCCCTTCTTTTTGAAGAATCCTAGGATCCTGCCGAAGGGCGAGCCGCTCTTCTCTTCCCTCATCGCAGGCTTCCTGGGACCCCTGGACATCTCGAGCCATTCCTTACCGGTCCTCTCAGGTTGAGGCCGGTCATCCGCCGTGCGATGGGTATCTTTCGTTGCCTCAGCTACTATCTTGACCCCGCCATCAGCTCCGTCCATTGCTGTCGAGATATTTTGAGGGGGGTCGGACCTTTCGACCGGACCATCGATAGTGACCTCCTGCCCCGCCATAGGCTGCGGGTCAGCTTGCACCTCGATACCTATCCCATGGTCTGTTCCATCGAGGGGGTCTGGGATTTCCTGTAAGGGAGGCTGCTCGGTAGTGTCCTGAACATTTATTGGAACATCGTCCTTTTGTCCCCTTCCTGTATCAAGGTCTAGTTCCGTCCTGACCTGGGCCGTCTCCTGGACCGGGATATCTTGGATGGGGAGCGGAGCGTTTTGATCGGTTCCCGTGAAATTGGTCCCAGGCATATCCGAGGGAGGGTTCAAGGTGGCTTCCTCTTCCAATGATGGGACCTTTACGGCCTCCGGACCTACCGGTTGCGACGGTGGTCCGATGGCATCTGGAGCTTCCTTGGGGGTAGGCTCGGTCTCATCAGGAGCGGCCCCCTTCGCCTTGCTGTTGCGCTCCATCTCGTACTTGCGCCGCTTGAGCTTGTTCTCCAGCTGGATCACGGATGCGATCTTCTGGCTCAGATTAGGTGCGGTGGGGATCTTTCCAGCAGGCAATTTGGGTGCTTTATCACCCCTGTCACCACATTCCACCTCCTTCACCACATCGTCGACCCTATCGACCCTCGGAGGGTCTGGGGCCCTATCGATGGGTTGGCGATCATCCTTTGGTTCCGGGCGCTGGGGCCCTGGTCCGCTCCTCTCACCGGGTCCATCGGTCATATCATTGACATGAGGTGCTTCACTGGACGCAGGACCAACGGAGGTATCTTTCTTGGCAGGATCATCGGCCTTGGGTCTCATGGCCTCCTTCTTGAGCTTCATCAGCTCGGCCTGTATCGAGCCGTGCTCCAGGAACCAGTCCTGTTTGGCCCTGCCGCGTTCGACCTCGTTATCTGACATCATCGACCTTCCCGGCCACCATCACTCGAAGATGGGCCCGAGGACGAAGATCTTCCCCATCCTCAGGTCCAGAGCATGCATCTCCATGGAATGCTCGCAAGCCCTCATCTTTTCAACCTGGATGAACCTGCTGAGCCGCCCCTGCCGCCTCTTCAGACCTAGGTAGATTATCCCGTCCGCAAGGAAGCCTTCGTTGCCTAGGAGGTTGGAATCGCCCTCTGCTGGCCTCTCCATGATTATGAAGCTGTTGAGGTTAAGGTCACGGAGAAGCTGGAAGAAGTGGTACATCTTCTTCCTCATGTTATCCTCTCCGTCCATCAGGGAATAGAGGGCCCCAAGGGAATCCAGTGCGAAGCAGCTGAACTGGTCGCCCTTGAGCTTCTTGAAGTGCGTGAGCATCTTCTCGAGGAACTTTAGGTAATCGACGTTCTCCTCCTCCTCCCTTATGTCGGTGAAATCGGTTATCTGGAGGTTGAGGCAGAGGCTTATCCCTAGGCTCTCCATGTTGGAAAGATGGGATGCCACGGACTCCTCGAGGGTAGTATAGACGCCGAACTCGTTCCCCTGTGACAGGTAGGATGTGAGGAGCGTGTAGATGAAGCTCGACTTCATGGACCCGGGCGGACCCGTGACTAGGATGACCTTGGGTTTCTTGATGTCGTCCTTGAAGACCTTTTCGAGCCCCATGACCGTGTTCTTGAACAAATCCTTTCACCCCTTATTCCATCGGTAATTTTCAGGCATTACGCCATTTTACTGATTAGTATCAGGGTGGACCGATTTAACCGTTACGATGTAATTATTCGCTCCAGCTACTATCCGGCAGGGTCGTCCAGAGGTTCCATACAAGGCACTTTAGGACCATTTTTCCATCCCCCGGCGACATATAGAAATAAACCATCGATTTATGGCATGTGCGGTCGCCATGGTCTGCACGGTCCTGTTAGGTACCCAGTGGGGAGATGAGGGGAAGGGCAAGATAACCGACCTTCTGTCCAGGGACCATGATGCCGTGGTCAGGTTCCAGGGTGGCAACAACGCAGGCCACACCATCGTCGTCGGAGGTGTGAAGTTCAAGCTCCACCTGGTCCCGTCAGGGGTAATAAGGGGTGGGATCGCATCTGTCATCGGTGACGGATGCGTCGTTGACCCCTGGGTCCTTGAGAAGGAGCTTAGGGACCTGGAGCTAAGGGGCATATCCACCGCCAATGTCGTTCTATCCGATAGGGCCCACCTGATCATGCCCTACCACCGGGAGCTGGACAGGGTCCAGGAAACTTCCAGAGCGGGGTCCTCGAAGGTCGGGACGACCGGAAGGGGCATAGGCCCCTGCTACCAGGACAAGATGGGAAGGACCGGTATCAGGGCATCCGACCTCAGGTATCCGCCACTGCTCGAGGAGAAGGTCAGAAAGGGTTGCAGGGACGCTGCAGCCATCTGCGGCGCACTGGGAAGCCCAGTGACCTTTGACCCAGCTGTTATCCTGAGGGAACTCCATGAGCTCGGCGAAGTCCTGGTGCCCAGGGTCAGGGACGCACCCGCTCTGCTCAATGATATGATGGACAAGGGCGCAAGGGTACTGCTCGAAGGGGCACAGGGGACCTTCCTTGACATCGACAGGGGCACATACCCTTTCGTCACTTCCTCCTCATGTTCCACAGGCAACGCTTCGGCGGGTTCGGGAATAGGACCCTCATGGTTCGAAAGGGTCATCGGGGTCGTCAAGGCCTATACCACAAGGGTCGGTGAAGGACCCTTCCCGACCGAGCTCACGGACCATGTCGGGGAGATGATGAGGGACGTCGGATGCGAGTTCGGAACGACCACCAACAGACCCAGGAGGTGCGGCTGGCTGGACCTGGTCCTTGTCCGTTCATCGGTGAAGTGGAACTCGATCGATGACCTGGCACTTACCAAGACCGATGTCCTATCATCGCTGAAGGAGGTCCTGGTGTGCACCGAATATTCCATACCCAGGGAAGCAGCGGAGCGGTGCGGCCTTCCGACCGTCATCAGGGATTTCCCATCGCATCTTGAGCTGCTCAAGGAATGCAGGCCAGTCTACAGGAAGCTCAAGGGTTGGGGAGAGCTTTCGAAGGAAGAGTGGGAGGCCTGCAGGGCAGAGGGCACCCTTCCGCCTGGGCTCGATGGATATGTCTCGCTCATAGAGAGGGAGGTCCTTGCCGCCGTAACGCTGGTCTCGTACGGCCCGGGAAGGGATGAGACCATAGAGCTCGGAGGGAGCTGATATTCCCGACCTGCTTCCAATCCTCCTCTCCATGAGGACGCTCAAGAGGGCGGTCCTATGAAGAAGAAAGGCGTTACAAGGAACGATGAGCTCGTCAACTACCTAATGGAAGAGGGCGTTGTGAGGAGTAGGCCTGTCGAGAACGCCATGAGGGCCGTTGACCGTATCCATTTCGTCCCTGAGCGCCTAGCTGAGGACGCATACGTGGACCACCCCCTCCAGATAGGCTGCGGTCAGACCATCTCGGCTCCGCACATGGTCGCAATAATGGCCGAGGAGCTCAAAGCTCACATAGGCCAGAATGTCCTGGAGATAGGTACAGGTTCAGGCTACCACGCGGCAGTGGTGGCCGAGCTGGTAGGTGAAAAGGGGCATGTCCGCTCCATGGAGGTCGTCCCCGAGCTCGCCGCCTTTGCCAGGGAGAACCTTGCGCGCGCCGGGACCAGGAACGTGACCGTGACCGAAGGCGACGGTTCGGTGGGGCTTCCCGAGATGTCCCCGTTCGACCGCATCTATTACACATGCGCGGCCCCGTCCGTTCCTCGATCGGTACTGGACCAGCTCGGTGAAGAAGGTATCGCCCTGGGGGTCGTTGGTCCAAAATACTCCACACAGCGGCTCATCAGGTTCACGAGGACCGATGATACGTTCAAGGAGGAGCCGTTGACCTACTGCATCTTCGTACCCCTCGTGGGCAGGCTCGGTCACTGAGAGGGTCGGGCGATCCGGACCATCTGTCCGTGCCCTGGGATGAGGAGGTCTGCATCGTTCAGGACCGATTCTCTCGATCCCTTGAGGATGCTAGGGTCAAGGGCTGTCTCGTCCGGGAGTCCCAGGAGCGCTTCGGGCGTGGACCCTGGCAATGCTCCATCCTCCCACCAGAACAGATCTCCAGCAATGAGATGGCGCAACCCGGCGGATTCGACGAGGAGCGATGCATGGTCAGGGGTGTGGCCCGGTGTCTGGACTATCCTTATTCCGGTGCCGGGGACCATGCCGCCCAGGGGTGTCTGCCTATCCTCCTCGTAGATATAGGTCCCATCCAGGATGACTGCCTCCTTGAAGAGGCTCACGTTCAGGTAGTGGTCAGGATGTCCGTGCGTGATGAAGACCATACCGACCTCCTCGGGCCATACCGAAGCCTTTCCAAGCTGGTCCTCCAAATTTCCGGAGCATCCCGGGTCGACCACGAGCGTCTTCCTCCCGGACCTGACCACGGTGACCGTCGATGAGGCATACCAGGTGCTTCCGCTCCTCCTTGCATGACCGTTCCTGATCACAAGGACCTCATCCATGGCAGATGAATGTGAAATGGTCCGATTATTATCTTTCCATCCATTTCTCCAGGATGTGAAATGGATCGGGAGCTGTCAGCTCAATCCATGGTCGGCCTGGCCGAGCAGGAGCCGTTGACAACATCCACCTTGATAAGGGTCCGGACCTTAAAGCCCAGGTCCCTCTGGAGCATATCCCTATCACCAGTGTATTTGTCGAAGAGGACAACTGCAAGGATCACCTCCCAACCTGCTTCCCTGGCACCCTGACCCAATGCCCTCAGTGTCCCTCCCGTCGAGAGGACGTCGTCGATTATCACCAACCGTCCGCCGGTCCCCGGCAGGTTGAACGACAGTCGGCCCGTGGAATAACCGGTCCTCTGACCGACTGTCACCTCGCCCTTTAGGCCGTAGGTCCTCTTCCGTACTATGGAGAGCGGTCTGCCAACGGAGCCCATGATGGAGGAGGCCAGAGGTATCCCCATAGCCTCCGCTGTGAGCAGAAGGTCGTAATCCTCGGCAGGGGGCAGGAGCGGCCCCATGCATTCCGATGCGTCCCGCAGCAGGTCCGGGCCTATTGACGGAATGCCGTCGGTCAAAGGATGGATGAAGTACTGATAACCGCTCCTGTCCATGACCGGAGAGGCCCTTACGGACTCGAGGAGCCTTTCCATTGCCCCATCCAGACCTTCCTTGCCTTCACCCATCGAGATCACCACCCAGCAGGTCCAGTGCCATCATCGCCGCCTCTCTTTTAACTTCTGCCTCGTTCATGACCTTCCCATCGTCCATAACGACCTTTCCGTTTATGATGGAATACCTGACGGCATCGCCTGAGGCCGAATGGACAGCATTGGAGACCAGGTCGTTACCCGGGACCATGGAATGATGTCCTGTGTCAAGGAGGATGATATCGGCCAGGGCCCCCACCCTTATCTCGCCACCGTCCAGTCCGAGGGCTCTGTAACCGTTCACCGTCGCCATGTCCAGGACCTCTCGTGTGGTGATGGAGGCTGCCCCCCATCCATGTCGGCAGAGGTGCGAGGCAGCCCTCATGGCAAGGAACATGTCAAGGGAATTGTTGGATGCCGCGCTGTCCGTGCCCAGGCAGCATCTTGTCCCGGATGCCTTGAGAGAGGGGTAGGGCAGCTGACCTCCGACCGAGAGCTTCATGTTGGAGGACGGTTGATGCGAGACCGAGGTCCCTGTACTGGATAGAAGACCGATGTCCTCGGGGGAGAGGTGAACGCAGTGGGCCGCGACCGTTCTTTGACCGAGCGCTCCCAGGTCCGCAAGGAGCGCGGTCGGCGACCTGCCCCATCTCGCTATGCAATCCTTCACTTCGGAGGCGGTCTCTGAGAGGTGCACATGCAGCGAACAAGCCCTGCTCCGCGCCTCATCAGCACACCATTCCAGGCCTTCCTTTGAAACGGTATAGACCGAATGAGGGGCGATAGCACCATTGATCCTTGGGTCCCTAAGTCGCTCTATGACCTTGCAGCTGGCCAGGGTCCGTTCGATGGCTTCTTCCCTCTTTCCCTCATCGTTAAGGTCCATGAACCCCTCGCCCAGGACCGCACGAAGGCCCGCATCCGCGACAGTCCTTGCGAGCATTCCTTCCCTGAAGTACATATCGTTGAACAGCGTCGTCCCGGTCCGGACCATCTCCAGGCAACCAAGTGCCATTCCGGCCTTGAGGTGCCTGTCGCCCATCCTGGCCTCGAGTGGCCATATCCTCTCATTGAGCCACCTCCCAAGGTCCATGTCCTCGCCCACACCTCTGAGGAGGGACATTGGTGCATGGGTGTGTGCGTTGCAGAGCCCTGGCATGACCAGAAGATGCTCAGCATCGATTTCGATATCCGCACCACCCGGCCCCTTGCTACCTTCAACGATGCGAGTTATCCTGTCCCGCTCCACAGAGATGGTCCATCTCTTTCCATCCAAGCCCAAAGCGTTCCTGATGAGCAGGTCCGTCATTTGTGGTCACCTCCTGCCCTAAGGAACGATCGCACCATTCAAGGACCCTCCCCTTCCATTGATGGCGCAGGGCCCTCGGACAGTTCCAGGAGCACGCGGGACACATCCATCCATGACCTCCTAGCGCTCTCGATGATGTCCCTGAAGTCGAGCCTGCCGTCCATGACGCCGTGCGCATGATTGTCAACGGTCAGAAGCGCGGTATATGGCTTCCCTATCTCCATTGACAGAACGGCCTCGGGCGCCATGTTCATGCCAACATAATCGCCCCACTGAGAAAGCAGCCTGACCTCTGCCCTTGTCTCGAGCCGCGGCCCCCTGGTCTGGACATAGGTCCCACCTTCGATGACATCGAGACCGGCCCTCCTGCATGAGGCCACTAGCCGTTCAGAAAGGTCCAGGTCCATGATGGGGGTCACATGTTCTATCTCCGATCCTATGAACGTCTTTCCACCGAATAGGTCGACGAAATCGTCGGGGACGGCTAGGCAGGGGACTGGGACCTCCCTCTTCAAAGCTCCGCAGGAGCAAACGCTCAGAATGGCATCGACCCCCGACAGCTCGAGGGCTCTGACGTTGGCAAGGTGTTCCACCTTGTGCGGTGGTATCGTTGGTGGGGACCCATGCCTTGCGATGACAAGTACGGTCCCCGAGGTCCCCGAAAGTTCCCATATCCCGCTAGACGGCGTCCCATACTCGTTCGGGACAGGGGTACCGAAATATGGAGATGAGAGCGGCAGAACGGAACCGGCTAGGACGCCGAGCCTCATGAGGGTGGATATCCATGGGACGTCATCAAGGTTTTCATGTGTCCAATGGGATGGCAATGTTCTCGGAGGAGAAGAACCTGGCCGATTTGTCGTCCCTCTGATATGATATGGAACCAGCCCTTATCAGGTTCTTAACATGATAGTTGACGACCTGCCTCGATACACCTATGTTCCTACCTATCTGCTCCATTGTGATCCCGGGGTTCTCGAGGATGATATTGAATATCTCCTCCTGCTTGGATATGTTCTTCTTGAGCTTGCTGATGTTCACATTGGCCGGGTAGTATCTCTTGTAGATGCCGTCGTACATCGATTTTATGAGCCCGTTCTGCTCTAGGACCCTCAGATGGTAGGCAAGGGTGCCGTTGTTAAGGTCCAGGTTCCTCTTGATGGAGGAATAATGGTCGCCAGGGTTGGCAATTATATAGCCCCGGATAAGACCCCTTATCTCATGATTTAGGATGTCCTTCTTGCTGAGCTTCGAATAGGCGCTCATCACTGCTGACAGGATGGTTACGAAACCGACCTCTGTCAGGAGGATCGTCAACAAGAGCATGCCCAGTAGTCCAGCGGTCGCCCCGAACATCAGATAGAGAAGTCCTTGACCGCCCTTGGGGTCATCGGGAGCGATATAGAACGGGGGGTCGATGCTGCCTGGGTCATCGTCGTCGGGCACATCATCGTCGGGTCCATCAGGTGGGGGCTGGACCATATCAGGCGGCAGCAGCTTGATGAAGATGGTGGTCGAATCCTCGGTCCCATCATTGGCCCTAACGAACACGAAACCCCCCTCCGGTGGAAGGTCCGCGAAATCCATGACGAACGTCCAGACATTGAAGCCCCATGCATCCTTCCACTGCCCGTCCGCTACCATGTACTGTACCAGACCTCCGGTGTCATCCGGGTCCTCCACGTGGCCTGTGATCATCCAACCCTTCCCAGCAAGGTCCCTCCTGGAATCGACGACCACGACAGGTAGGTCATTGACAGGCACAATCTGGACCGGAAGCTCTTCAGTGACGGTCTGACCTCTCGAGCTCATCTCTATCCAGATCTTATGCTGGCCATTGATCTCCCTGGTCGGCTGCACGAAGAGGGAGGGTTTCGTCCTGTCCTCACCTATGTAGGAAAGGAGCCGCTTGTCAGAGCTGGTCGCCCTGAAGGTGCAGTCGGAAGGATCGTCGTCCGGGTCATGGAAGAGCGTGCCGAGGTCCACCTTCGTGGGGAGCGATTGGTCCTCCGATAGCTCGAGCGGGCCAGAGCCTCCGATCCTATATGGTGGTGAGTCCACATCAAGGACCTCGACCATGAGAACGACCGAAGTGTATTGACCGGTCGATCGCATCCCGTCGTCCGCCCGGACCTCCAACTTGAACTGGCACCCCCTTCCGGTCGGTTCCGCGCCCACGACAAGGGACGTACCAACGAGAGATAGGGTTATGTGGTCCGATCCGTCCGAGGGGGAGATCGAAATGATATCCCAACTAAATGACATCATGTCCCCGTCGGGGTCCCAGAAGCAGCCGTTCTCACCCATCAAGGGAACCACGGCCTCCGAGCCCTCCTCTATCAGAACGCTTGATGGCCAATCCTTGACCCGCGGGGGGTCATCGACCTCCTGGACCACCAACGTCATCTGACCTGAGAGGACTGTCGACCTTGTATCGGAGAGTGCAAGCTGGAAATGGAACTCGCCGCTCAGGTCGGGGAAGGCCGATGCATGGGAAACGAGGTTCATGTTGCGGTCCAGGAACACCAAGCCATCTGGTGTGGGCCCTATCATGATGAGCTTAAGGTCCAGCTCCCATGGTTCGAGCTCGTCGTCAATCACATGGTCCCTGAGGCTCATTATCGTCCTTGCCAGTGAGTCCTCATCGACCGATAGGACCATGGGCATGTCGGCAGCGAAGCGCGGGACCGCATCATGGATAAGATGGACCGGGCCCACTTCCACGGAACCCTCCGAAGTGCCCGATATCTGAAGCGGGATGAACATATCGTTGAAATCGGACTGCGCCCTCAGCATGGATGGCAGCAGTTCAAGGGACGTGGAGGCATCGAAGACGATATCGTAGCGCACCTTGAGGCCAGTGACCTTTAGGAATGACGTGTCTCCCGATATCGAAAGGTCCAACCGGTCGAGCAGGTTACCGCTGGGGTCCGTTAAGCCATGTGTGGGGCTGCCTGGCCCCAGCACGGACAGGATGTCCAATGGTTCGGTAGCGGCGTCAACGGGAGACCGTACTGCGACATCGATGGAACGGCCCGATCCCATGTCCGTGAGGGAGGCCTTTTGCTGCCAGAGCCAAAGGAGGTCCTGTCCTATGAGCCCCTTCTCCTCATCTAAAGCGAATACGCTGCCGCTCTGACCGTCCAGACCCGTAATGATGGACCCGCCTACGATGCTCGGGGACCTTCGGGACAGATAGTCCCCTGTGGGTCCTGTATGGGGGAGGACCTGGAAGAGGCCGCTAGGGGAGGTGATGTAGAGAAGCCCCTCACCTCCGTTGTATGCGCCTCCACATCCGTAATCCCAATGTGGGACCGACCTGACGGATGCATTGCTAGCATCGATGCCAAGCGTCCTTGTCAAAGGTCCATTTGAAATATCGAAATAAACCATGCCCATTTGCATGTCGCGGTCGGAGACGAAGTATACCTCCTCTTTCCCATCACCGTTGGCATCGCAGACCGCTGCAAGACCTTCTGGTCCGAGCGTGGTGTTGATGTCCATCAACGAATAACCGGCCTGGCCGTCCTTCGATAGGGATTCTAACATTACCGCCCTCGGTGATGACCCGATATCGCCAAAGAGCATCATGTCAAGGTCCATATCGCCGTCCAGGTCAGCCATGTAAGGGTCCGTGAGCCCTTTCGTGCTGTCCAGGATCAGCTTCTTTGCGACGTTCCCGTTCCTATCGACCTGTGCGGAGTACAGATGGCCGCCTGGCCCGGATATGTAGAGGACCGTATCGTTCCCTTCCGGGTCCTCCCTTACGGAGAAACCTACACTGGACACGGAAAGGTTGCTCGAAAGTGGGATCCTGAGAAGGCCTCCGTCGTCCCTCATTATATGCATCGTCAATTTCCTAAGGGAGGTGGTTGCATCGACCCAGGAGGTGACCAGGGTCCCCGCCATGGCATCATCTCGGTCCAGGGCCCTGGTGTGGACAGGACCGGTTATTGAGGTCTCCAGTACGACCGAGATGGCACTGCCGAACGGGTCGCGAAGGAGCATGATGGAGGATGAACGCTCATCGTAGTACACGATGTCCAGGTTCCCGTCCCCGTCAAGGTCGGCAGCATCGAACGAATCGGTCCCTCCAGGTATGAAGCTGCCCAGGCCCACTGTCCCAGAGGGGATACCTTCGGGGGACGGTGGCGATACGATCTCCATCGAAGCATCTCTAAGGACAGCCGCCTCCGGCAGGAGCATCGAGAACGTGTAGCTCCCTGATGAGCCCAAGGACCTGAGGGAGCCTTCATCGCCCACGAACCTGTCCTGAAGGCCCAATCCACCGTACTCGCCGCCCCCGAAGGACCAATCGGTCCTGGAATCCAGGCCTATGTCCAATGATACCTTGTACGGCGGGGTCTCCCCGGGGACGGTCGATATCATGAGCGAACCTGACCTGACCGGGCCGCCACCCGGGAGGGGGATGGAGAGGCTCGGATCGCGGCCTCCCCCCTCAGGGAATGAAACGATGAAGGAAGCGGCCTCCTGGCTGCCTTTCTTCAACGTTGTGGAAGATAGGTCCTGGGCCAGGCCGGATATGGGGCTCATAAGAACGAAGGAGAGGAATGCCAGAATGAG
>JALOTP010000018.1 GCA_025457865.1 Thermoplasmatota archaeon
ACAGGAACTATATGATAGAGGAGAAGGTGCTCCATGTAGGAAAAGAGGTCTATGTCATCGGAAATGCGAAGGATACCGGTGTCAAAGACGACCTTGCCGATGATATAATCATGAGCCGCTATACCATCCAGAAGGAGGGGACGTTCATCATCTCAAGCAAGGGAGAGGGGGCGGAAGCCTTAAAGAAGCTCGGGTCTGGGATATGTTATCTTCTCGTAGGCCTGATCATAGGTATAGTCACTGCAATGATGTTCTTATCTATCCTTGATATTATTTGATATTCACTATCAAAGGTCTGTACGATCAAAGAAGTTTAGAAGTTTAGATTTGGTGGTAGCAATGAAAAATCATTCATGATTTTCATGTTCCTCTTTGGTGCGGAAAGATTAAGTTTTTTTATGAATTTTATATTAGTTATTGAAGATTTAATTAAACGTATTGTTTTTGAATGCCTCTTCTGGGGGGATGAGGAACGATTCCAATAGGAAAATAATGAAGAGGTAATATAGCATGGTTTTGTGTGAAAAAAAAAATATCACATAAGTAGAAAAAGCTTTTATAACGGCGAGAGGATATTACTTTTATGAAATCATTAGGATGGTTTCTAATTATCGGAATACTGATTTCCTTTTTAATGATTCAAAATAACGCTAATTCCATAAAGGTAAATAATTTACCGAGTGATATGAGCGGTACTAGTCGCCACCCAATAGTAATAAATATTACTGATATTTATATTATAAATGAAAATAATCTATCAGGATTCTTGGATTGGGGAGATGGAACTCATCTTTTTTTCAATAGTTCTGAAATCCAAAATAATCAAACTATCTACACACATTATTATGAAAAAATTGGAATTTATATAATCACAATTAAAATTTATCAAAATCAAAGGGAAGAAATCTGCGAAGATAATATACATGTGCGCTATTATCGGATCTACCCGCCCGAACCAAAGCCATCACACGATATATGGTACGTTTTCATTCATTTTCCAATAATTTTGATTTTGTTAATTATTAGTTTGATAATTAATTTTAAAATGAATGAATGATTATTTGTTGAATTTTTTTCGATACCATTTCATGAATATTAAACCTAGTATTATACTTGTTAAATAAATGCCACCAATAAAAAAACAAAAAACATCCTCTTCATATGTTTTTGGAAATAATAACAACCAAGATATTAAATTAATGATAGATATTATTATAGAAATGGATATTGAATTAAAAAATCCTTGTTTTAAAATAAGCTTGAGGGGGACAAAAAATGATAAAAAGATAACAAAAAATGCTGGTAGATTAAATAATATATTGTGAGAAATATTATTAAAATCAATAGCATTTCCATTTTCTTGATTCGGTATATTTGCTATGAAAATATCAGTAATTGCTCCAATAATAGTAATAAAAAATATAATTCCGAGAAGAGACAGTATAAAAGATATTGGTTTTTTAGATGTTTTTCTTCCTTTTGGAATTATTTGAAACAATAATATTATATATATAAAATTTAATGGTAAATTACTAATAAATAAAAAGAAGAAAGATACTATTTTATCGTCTTTATTCCATACCGGAGCTGAATTTGCCGATACATCATTTAAAAATATTATAAAAAATGATATTAAAACCATGAGAGCAATTGTTGATGTTAATAACCTTTTTATTTTATACATAATCTCACATTTTTTTTAAGTTGTTAAATGTATATTAACATAACTTACTCATGTCTATTTTATTAAAAATTCCTTCTTCGGCTAGACTCGCCTTCATGATTTCCTTCTCCATTTTCTTTCCTTTGCAGATCTATTTCGTACCTCCGACCATTGTATCCATTGATACTATCCATGTTCCTCTACCTTACCACAACAGGCATCACTTGATCCCATACCTCCGTGATCAGAGACTATCTTGATGGTACTTCACGGTCCCTCCCATCGTATCCTGTAACCCTTGGTCTTATCGTCAATAACTCTCTCTTTCTTCTCTTGCGGAGGCTTTGGAGGGCCCTTTCGGGGCTTTTCTCCAGGTCCCTTGCTCTCCTCCCTCTTCTTAGGTCCAATGCTCTCCGATGCCTGTGAAAGTGCATCCGCAAGCGATCTGCGGGCTTCCATGAGCTTCCCATGCTCCCAGGACCCCACAAGCCCCCTCTCGAGCCTCTCCTTGAATATGAACCCGGATATCAGTATCAATGTGCAGAGGATGGCCCCAGCGAGCACAAGGAGATACGGCTCCCAATGATACCTCCTCCACCAGTTCTCGGGGAAAGCATCTCTGCTGTCGGGGACGCCATCGCCGTCATCGTCGGTATCGGCATTGTTCCCCACACCATCCTTGTCGGTGTCCTTCCACTCCCTCGGATCGTAACGGAACCTATCCTTCCTGTTCCTTACACCATCCCCGTCTATATCGGGGTCCTTATTGTCCCCTATCCCGTCCCCGTCGACATCACCCCACTCGGAGGCATTCAGAGGGAACCGGTCCATACCGTTCAGATATCCGTCACCATCTATGTCCGGGTCCGAATTGTCCCCTATCCCGTCAGAATCGGTATCGCTCCATTCCGTCGGGTCCATCCTGAAGACGAAACCCTTGCGGTTCCCGGAGGGGTCCAGGCTCTCTCTCTGCGGTTCGAACTCGTCGAGTATTCCGTCGCCGTCATCGTCAAGGTCGAAGAACGACCCGAAACCGTCCCCATCGATGTCGCCGTTGACCCGGGGGTCTAGGGGAGCGTCATCGTACGGGTCGGCAACACCGTCACCGTCGGTATCGAACATCATGTTATAGAATGTCATGGGGCTGGACCTCGAGGTCCGGCCCGCCATATCCTCAGATAGCACCTCGAACCTATGAGCTGACCCGTTGAAGCCGGAGATATCGACCCTGAACCGGTAGAGGTCCCCGCCCTCGATCCTCTCACCGAAGGCAACGGTGAAACCATCCACAAGGAGTGTGGAGGTCCTTATGCCGGCGGCCTCCTGCACCCTGGCAAGGACGATCAGCTCCCCTTCGAACGTCATCCCGCTGGCAGGGGAAAGCACTTTCACAACGGGAGAGGTCCTGTCAACATAGACGGTTATGGTCCTCACGGTGGACCTGAAGGATGAGTCAAGGGCTACGAACCTCATCGTGTACTCACCCTCGGGGACCTCGTCCAGGTCAACACTGGACGATAGGGGTATGTCCTCACCGTTGAACGTATAGTAAGCGGTGACAAGGAACGGGTCATTTATCTGCACCTGAGGTCTGAATGTACCGGATATGGCAGAACCGTCCTTTGGGGACACTATGAGGACCTCGGGTGGATTGTTGTCCACGGGCAGGTATATGGGTGAATGACCCTCTGTCCCGGAACGGTCGACGGCCGTCCCGGTGAACAGGTACTTTCCGTCGGGAAGCCCCTTCGTATCCATTGTCCCCTCGAACTGGCCTGACAACACAACCCCGCCCTTGGGCCCGTTCAATCTGACAGTGGCAACAGGCCTCTCCCCCTCCCTTGGGGGTTCGTTCGTCGTTCTGTTCCCCCAAAGATAGACCCTGCCTTCGACGCTCTGGAGACCGCCGGGGTCCGAAGCAAGGACCTCGACATGGACACTGCCGTTCACCGCAACGGAATCGGCAGGCGCTACCAGGATGGTCTGTGGAATAGTGTTATCGAAATAGAGCTTCAGAGGTATGGAAGTGTACCTCCCCCCTCTGTCCTGGGCCTTTACCTCCACATCGTGCGGTCCCTCTGAATAGAGACGGGTGTCCATCCCACCGGCAACGGAAGTGAACTGACCCCCGTCAACGCTGTAATAGACATCGTCAAAGTATGTATCGAAAGCGGTATAGTTGTAGGTCACCACACCCCTGACCCATGAACTGTCGGTCGGGCTCCTCAAGTAGAACGAAGGGTCGTTGTTGTCTATGCCTACTGCGAGCAGTCCCGAACTGCCGACCCTGCCCGCGGAATCCATGGCGACGAGCTCGAATATGTACATGCCCTCTGGCCTGTTGATGGAATCCACCTCTGCACTGTAGAGGTCGCCTATCTTCCTCTCAAGGAACCCGCTCATCACCTGGACACCATCCATGTCCTTGAGAGTGTACTTCACAAAGGCGAGCTCACCGTCCTCCGAGACCTCCGCCTGAACGGTGTCCTTGCCCCGGATGAAGCCACCTGACCTCGGGTGGACCATCTGCACCACAGGCGCAAGCTCATCGTTTATGACCTTGACGAAGGTCCTTCCCAAGGCCTTGTTGCCTGCTTGATCGAGGACCTCTACCTCGACGGCATACCTCATAGAGGGAACATCGCCCGTCGATGGCATGATGTCCATGGAGGTCCATATACCATCACCCTCGAAGCGGTCGTTCCCCCTTCCTGTATCGTTCAGGACGACCCTCTGCAGGAACCCCAGGGCCGTAGCATCGGTCGTGACCTTCCTGACAGAAGAGCCCATATCGGTCGCATTGACAAGGATGACGAACGGCTCCCAGTCCGAGGCGGCGGTCCTGTTCTCGCCGTAATCGATATCTATGGAGACTATCCTTGGTTCGAAGGGGTCCAGGACGATATCGGTGCTCCCGTACCCGGAATTGTTGGCCCAGTCCTGGACCAGAAGGAGCACCTTCCTGATGTCCTGGGGGACGTCCGGCACATGTATGATCTCGGTGCCGTAGAGCCCGTCCCCTGGAGCGGCGTCCGAATGGAGCCCGTCATCGTAGAGGACATGGTCCAACGTCATGTCCAATGGAACGGTCGCAACGACCTTGACGATCTTCGCAGGTTCTACCCCGGTGTATATGGACCCCGCAAGGTCCTTGAAGACGGCTTCGAGCTCGGTTGAGGATGGCGCATAGAAGTAATCACCGCCCGCGGACGTCTTGGCTATCCTCCAGAGGTTGTACTCGGGCGTGCCCGACTCCTCCGTCCAGTAGGCGTTCACCGAGTCTTTTTCGTAGTTGGCCGGAGAGGTGGTCCTCTTGGGGGAATCAGGGACCTCATGGTGCTCAAGGGCCAGCCCTATGGTGAATACGGGTATGGGGGCGTAGAGGAGACCGCTCCGGTCCTGGAAGATGGGGTTCCTCACCCAGTAGTAGCTCCCGGTCCCGTTGCTCACCCACTGGTTGGTGATATTGTCCATGTAACCGTTGTCCGGGTATTTCCCCCAGTGGTAATTGACCGTCCTGCTGGTCCCGTAGTTATGCCATGGGCAGAAGCGGGAGGAGCCCTCCTCGAACCTGATTGATTCGCCGAAACCGTCACCCCACTCCCTGGAATAGTCATCGGCACCATCGGTGAAGGTTACGAGCATGGGGGATGACAGCCCGTTGAATATGGTGTAATCGAGAGCGTCCCCTATGGCATCCCAGATGGGTGTTCCGGCATTTGCCACTATACCGGTGATGATATTCTGGGCCGCCTTCTTGCCCGTGTCGTCCATCCGAGTGAAGTTCAGTATCCTCTTGGGGGAACCGGGCGGTCCCTCCCAATCGTCCTCCCCGTCCGCGCGGAACCTGTAGATCGCCAGGTAGTCTATGGACCTGGTGGAGTTCACGAATGTATTTGCAGCCTTCTTCAGGTCCTTCATGCTGTTCGATGTCGCCATTGAGCCGGAGTTGTCAAGGACCAGCGTGATATAGACCGGAGCTGTCGAATCGGAGGCCCATGCCATGACCTGGATATTGTCCCCCGGTTTGGCAGCCCCTTGCCCCACGGGATACTTCACCCAAGTGCTCTCGACAAGTGGCGATTTCGTATCGACGGGGACAAGGATATCCTTGAGCGCCTGGTTGGATGCCCTGTCACGGACCTCCACCCTGATGGTCCTGAAAGCCCAGGGGGCGCTCACCCGTATCTGGTTCGTTGCGAACAGTCCGTCACCGGGCTGTCCGTCATCATGGGAACCGTCATCATAGAGCGTCTCCGTGGCGTTCCCGCCTATGGAGGAAGCGAACACCCTCTGGGTGAGGAGCCCCGAGACATTGTCCTTTAAGGCGGCTTTGACCCTTACATAATCCCCTGCCCTTGCGGCCGTCTGGGTCCCGGGATAGTCCACCCAAGCTTTCCCTATGAGGGGCGCGGTATTGTCGAAGGTCGCCTTCACGATGACCTCAAGGGTCCTTCCCCCGTAACCCTGGAGGTAAGCCTTAACGACGTGAACGCCCTCCTTGAACTGCCTGGTGTCCAGGTCCAGCTGGACCCTGCCATTTATGATAACCCCGTTATAATTGTCAACGAGCGTATCGTCAACATAGAGAAGTACGGACTTGCAGTAGCTGGAGACACGAAGGCTCAATGTCTGCTTGCCGGCCCGGGTATCCCCCTCGGCAAGGTTCTCGAAATATCCCCATAGAGGGTAATTGTTCACGTTCACCCAGTACGTAGTATTGTACCCGACCCCCCCGGTCCTGTCGGTCGCTTTGACCACCAGAGCGGTGGGGCCCTCTTCCTCATCGACCGTCTCCCAGTCGTGGTAGTATGTCTCGAGGCCTCCGGAGGTCCCTCCGTAGGCCATCAGCAAAGGTCCTGTGACGCCGTCGGTGGAGAACTCGACCTTGAGGGTTGGGGCGGGCGTATTGACCCTGGCCGTGACCCTGAAAAGGCCCGAGACATCCAGCCCCAGCTTCGTTGGGGTCACAATCGTCACAACTGGTCTGGTGCTGAGCTGAGAGTAGTCTATCTGCAGTCTGTTGCGGTTCTGGACCTCATCATATACGTCCATGTAGAGGGGCGAGCTGAAGGATGTGGAAATGGATGAGACCTCGTAAGTTCCGTTGAAGGAAGCTGGCGTATCGTCAACGGGCGGCGATGAATGGAGGGAAGGTTCGTTAGAGTACACTACCCTGTCAAGCCCAGCCTCCGTTTCCGGTTCCGACGAGCTACCAGCTATATGGAACGGGTGGGGCGAGACCATAAGGTTCCTGAAAAGGACCGACCTGACCGTAATATCGGTGTGAATGTAAGGGGAACTATCGGTCAGACGCAGACCGGATGTCCGCGGCGGGGCATTATCCTCGGTCACATTAACGTCCCAGACAGTTAAGTGCCCCAATGTGTCCTCCAAAGTAAGGGTCAAAGGATTATTGGGGGGGGTGTTGGAGACCACATACCCGATCGTGGGAGTTACCGGGTCGGTGTCAGAGGGCGTCTGACCGAAGGCCGTTTCGCCCGTCAATCTCCTGAAATTGTCCTCAGTGAACGATTGGAACATGAACCTCAAAGTCTGCCCCAGTCCTTCCCCTGAAACGCTGTTGTAGAAGACCTCGTCCCTGCCTGAGAGGTCGGTGTCCTTCTCGTAGAAGTAGCCCCTGTCCGAAGTGACCCTGAACGAAGCCCCGGTCAGGTTGGGGGCCAGCGTATCGGCCTTGACCTGTATGGAGCTGTTGGCCCTCGTTATGACCGTGTTCGCCTTCCCGTCAAGACCGGTGTACTCGAGCGACCATGCGTTCGTCCTTACGAACATCCTGTCATTGTTGGATATGGAGCTCGAGGTCGAGAGCACTATGAACATATCGTGGGAGCCCGTGGAGGAGGTAGGGACCAAGGGCCTGCCGGTCCCCGATGTCGGGAAGCCCAATCTGACCTTCCATAGTACCGAAGGGGAGCTGATGTTGGTCACCGAGACCGAAATAGGGGTGATGAAAGGATCATCTGAAGGGTTCCAGCTATCCGGTGAGGACCCCCCATAGTCCATATATAGCCTCACCCCGCTAGAAGAGGTGGTGTCCACCTTCTTGAGGTCGGTCCAAGGATCGAACCCCGATACCGGTCGGAGCTCCAGCTCGAAGGAGGATATGGACTCCAGCTGGGATATGCCCGAGGAGATGCTGAACGCCTGCACTGCGGCAGAATCCACCGGGGCCGCATCCTCGCCAATGGGAATGTAGGTCCCGGACCCGTACATGTGGGCATTCTGATGGACACAGCTCATTGTCCCGGTCCGGCTGGCAGAGGAGGGCATCCGTGTCCCGTCGGAGAACCCTATGCCCGATGACGGGACCTCCAGCTGGAAGGCGTCGCTCTGTCCTATGGTCGAAGAGGTCCTTACGACGATCAACCATTGATAGGAGCCAGAGACAGATGAGGGCACGCTCTCGGAAGATACGTTCAATCGCACCTTCCATGGCGAGCTTCCCGATGGTACCGTGACCGATGATATGCCCACAGCCGTATCGGTCGGGTCAAGGGCGTCGTTGACAGACCCGCTATCCCTGTAGAGGCCGATACCTGAAGCGGTCATGTCGGTGGATATGGCCTCCAGGTCGGACATGGAGAAGGCAGTGGCACGGGAGATGACATTGACCTCGACGAAGCTCAAAGTGTCCGTACCGGAAGAGGTGGCGCTGAAACCGAAGATAGGTATGGCGGAGGAGTTCTCATGGGTATTGATATCGGACTGGACAAGTATGGCAAGGGAGCCGGGGGTCACAGCACCGAGCGATGGCCCCGAAAGGGCAGCGAGCAAAGAGAGAACGGAGACGGCAAGGACCCCCCATGAAATGGTCCTTTTCATGTCACCTGAGCTAAATGGTCTCCCTTCGGTCATGCAGGCACCAGATGGGAGGACCCGTTAACGGGTCCCCTACCCTTCTTTTGAACCGTTAGATACTACATATATCTTTTCGGACATTGTTGCACATGAACGTTGCCCCAGGAGCGGTTTGGGGTCCATCTCCGCTCCGGTCATAGGGAATGCTCACTGGGCTTCAGCGGGCTTCTTCCTGGGCCTTCCCCTGGGTTTGGGGGCGGCCTCTTTGGGGATTTCCGGGGCTTCCTCCGGCGCTTTCTCGGTCGCCGGTGCCTCGGGTGCCTCCGCGGGATGCTCGTGTTCATGACCGTGCTCGTGGTCATGTCCCTCATGGTCGTGATCGTGCTCCGATTCGTCCTTCCGGACGTATTCCTCGATAAGTCTTACGACCTTGATCCCTAGATGGTTCCTAAGGTCGGAGATGAGCTTGAACTTCGCCATGGCCCAGGAGGTGTCGAGTTTCGCAATGTCCGGGAGGGTTATGTCAAGTTCAGAGTCTGACCTGAACTCCGTCCTGAACTCACCGGAGGAAGGATAGGCCCCTTCTAGAATGGCCTTGAGCTTACCCTCCTTTTCGGATATGACCTCAAGGACCTTGTACTTGTAGACTATGGTCCTTCCGGACCATCTGTTGTTGAAATCGACCCTGACCCTGCCGGCGAAGATCCTGTTTATGGTCCCGACCCTGTTATTGATCCTTATCTCCATGCCCTCTGAGGGGTACCTGTCCCCCTTCCGGAACTCGGGGAGGGACATGATCTTGTTGAGCGGGAAGACCTCTATCTGTTTGGGGTCCCTCTCACCGAAGGCCTCTGCTGGCAGGACCTCAACGGTCATCTCCTTGCCGACCTCGGCCTCCATAAGGGACCTGTCGAGCCCCTTAACCAATGCGCCTGAGCCGATCACTACAGAGATAGGCCCGTACTTGGCCCTCTCATTGAACGCATCATGCTTCTTGGCAGTCTCTTCGCTGGTCGTATCGACCAGTATCTCGGTGTCCTTTACGAACGCATCGAAATCGAGCTTAATGAAATCGGATCCCATCATGCTATCACCGGCATGGACCTTTTTGAACGGTCAGGCCCGCTGATAAAGGAGGTCGGATTTATAGTTTATCCGGACCTTATCGCTTGGAACGTTCACTCTATGATGATCGTTGTTCCGTAAGGGGGTCGTCCGGCCATCCTGAGCGAGATCCCTATTCTGGTCGGCCTATGGTCCTCTGGTAGGTCAACCTTCATGCGGAACAGGGCAACAGGTGTTATTGTATCCAATGACCAATTGATCGTTCCCATGACAGCATCCTCGTTCGGAGAGAGGAATACCCATCCAGCATCGAACGGTGGCTCCCAGGACCCGTTGACCGGTCCGCCAATGAAGCCGATTTGTGTCGCTGCGCTCTCACCTGGTATGGGACCCATTCGGACCTCGGTCGGGTCTCTAGGTCCCTCGAGGAGGGTGATCGTACCAGAGAGCTCGTGGACCGTTCCGTTCATTTCAACGGGGGAAAGGTCCATGTCCAGACCGCTCCTTGCCAGAATGAACTCCTTCGCCGCATGCACTTCCCCACCTGATACGACCTTGACCTCGACCTTGATGGATGACCCAAGGGAAACTTCCCTTGAGCAGCCAGCCACCAATGGTAGAGATGTAGCATCCTTACCTTCGGCCTTGAGCCTGGAACTGCCCATCAAGAGGATATGGAACCCCTTGTGGCTCACCGAGGAATGGGATAGGCCGACGAACGGGGAGAAGGCCCTTTGGTCCCAATCGAACTCACCTTTGGTCAGGCTTTCGGTCGCCCTTGACCCGTTCAACCAGAGCTCGACCCTCACGTTCCTATCCATCTGCCCCCCGTTAAGAACGTCGATCTCAAAGAGGTTCGGATGTTCAGGTGATACGAACTGGTAAAGCTCCAGATCATCCATCGATATATCGACGGCATCATGTGTGTAGGTCTCGATGGGGACAGGATGGAAGGTCAGGGCCATTATGATGACGGACACTCCCGCCACCATCAGGTGCCTCGGTCTGAGGCGGGTCACATCGTCCAGAGGCGGCGGATGCCTTCCGCCCATGAAGAGTATGAGGACCGCAAAGAGGAGGTATGTGCCGAAGCCCGTTATGAGCCCCAGGACTATCATGACGGCGATGGTGGCATAGGAGAGGTACTTTGCCTTGTCCCCCAGCACCCCTCTCGCTATATGCCCTCCGTCCAGCTGCCCCACGGGGAACAGATTGAGCGCTGTGACGAAGAGCCCGATCCAACCAGCAAGGGCAGTGGGGAATAGCATCGAGTCTCCGCTGCCGCCCGTCAGCGAGGAGAGCGCATTGAAGAGAAGGGGCGGATTGATCATCAGGTATGTCTCCCCCTCCACCATGGCGCTCTCGGTGGGGAACACCCCCGTGAGGACGAGTCCCAGCAGGGTCACGGGTACCGCAACGATGAACCCAGCTATCGGGCCGGCAGCCCCTATATCGACCAGGGCCTTCCTGTTCGAGATGGGGTCCTTCATGGAGATGAGGGCCCCGAAGGTGCCGAATGGAGAGATGAAGGGCGGGACCGGTATGAAGTATGGCAGTGTGGCATCTATGCCATACCTCCGTGATGTGAAGTAATGTCCCAGTTCGTGGGTGCCCAGTATCAGGAGCAGCGGGAAGGCGAAGGTCAACGCACCCAGCAGGACATCGAGGGGCGAAAGGAGGACGGTTATGAGGTCCGAAGCGGACATGGCCTCATGGGTCCTTGACATCCAGATTATGGCCCCGGCCCAGACGGTGGTGAATATGGTGAGGACCAGCATGACCAGGTTCACGGTCACCTTCCCCTTCTTCCTGGGCGGGAGGGGAAAGACCGCAATGACGGTCTCCTTGCCATTGTCAACGAGCTTGGGGAACATCCTGACCTTCTTGAGGGCGGTCCTTACGGATTCGAACCTCTTACCCTCGTCCTTCGGGTCCAAAATGACCTTGACATAGACCCCTGCACCGTCGTGCATAGAGCCAAGGACCTGGAAGTGCTTCGAAAGGAGAGCGACCACCTCGTGAGCTGCCTTTGCCTTCTCGCCCTCGGTGGAGATGCTCTCGGATGGCCGTTGGCCCAAAAAGGAGAAGAACCTGGGCATGGGGCTCGGTCCCGTGAATGCATCCGCAGGCCCCCTCTCTTCTTCTTTCGTCATCTCTTCTTGCCCCTCTCCGGTTCGGTGATGCTCCTTAGAAGTTCCTTGACATGCGAATAGGAGTCCGCAAGCGACTTCCTGCTGGGGTGGGTCCAAACAGGCAGCGGGTTCCGGTCGAGCGAAACTTCCAGCATCCTCTGATGGACCGAGGGTGCCTGGAATACGGCGTGCCACGAACCGAAGACCTTGTGGCTCCTCTCCATGAACTCAGCGAGGATGCCCCCTGAGAGTTCTATGACCCTCCTGAAATCCTCTGGGTTCCAGGAAAGCCCCCTTCTCTTGACCATGTACGACTGCAGACCTGATGAATCGTACATGGGCATACGGTCGTACCACTCCTCTGGAACGACACCCAGGACGGGAGAGAGGGTGAAGATCGCAACCTTATCCTCCAGGCCCGTGCTCTTCAGGGCAGTGTAGAGGTTCCTGTAGATCAGGGCATTCGTCTTGCCCCTGGTCCACGGCTTTCTCTCGGCATCCGGGAACAAGAGCGCTATCTCCTTCTCCTTGGGAACATAGTGCTTGAGCCTGGCATGGAAGTCCTTTATGATCAGGTTGCTTTCCATGGCAGAGAGGACCTCCGAGGGGGTCATGAAGATGAGGGAGTTGTCCAATGCCGGGACCTTCTCCCTGATCGCATCGGAGAACATCTTCCTCCTGGTATCTTCAGTGCGCTTCTGCGCCGAATCATAGCTGTCCTCCCAGGGTTGGGCCATGACCTTGGTATGGAGAGGCCATAAATCAACTTTAGGGTTGACAGCTCATGGATGGTCCAGTTCCCATCATTGTCCGGAAGTAATGAAACAAACGTTATATAGGCAGGTACATCCTCGTCATATCGGTCCCCATATGCCCAATGAAAGGACGGTCATCGACCTTGGCTCCCAGGACCTCGACATTGACTTCCTGAATGCTTTCAGACGGAAGCTTGGAGAGCTCGCTCACCCTGCAGGCGGGTCCGGTCGGGAGGAGCTCATCATGTTCACGGCCGGGGGGAGGCCTTATCAGTTCAAGGACCTGGACGAACTCTCATCTTCCATGGGGGCTCTCCCCCAGGACGTGGGTTATTTCTATTATACCTTGATCTCAGGTGGCCTAAGGGCCTCCCTGTACCTCGATCCTGACAGGCCTGCTAAGCTCGTACTTGAGGGGGCCAAGGAGGAGATGGCGAGGCTTGGGGGTGAACTTAGGAAGGCATTCCCCCCGTCCGGACCCAGGGATGTCCTGCACGGTAGGTTAGGTCCTTTCATCGTATGGGGGTCCGTTCTGGCAGTGGCCATGGTATTCCTTGCTGCAGTGGTCCTGGCAACGGGTGAGGCCAGGCCGCTCTTGGTCACATGGGTCATTTTCATCTCAGGTATGGTGGGAGTCTATCTGTCCATAGCAAGGTCCAGGGCCTTCGCCATGGCAAGCACCATGTCACTGGGGAAGAAGAGGAGGCCCTATCTGGAGCTGGTTCTGCACTTCATAACGGTAGCTTTGGGCATAATATCCGTCATAATCGTTGCCATGCTGCTCTGAGAAATGGCATGGATCAGCCTACAAGTGTCCAGACGGCCGAAGCGAGCTCGTTCTCATGAACGCCGACAGCGCTTTGCCTAAGGCTTAGGAGGAATTTTGAGAGGTCCGACCTGAAGAATGCCGTGATGAGGACATCGTCGAGTCTGCCGGATGATGTGAGGGCGTTCTCCCTTGATATGCGCTTCATCATGGAGAGGCACAGGACCTCCCCCAGGACCAGCGCGAGTGTCAGTGCTTTGATGTCAAGGGCCGGACCTTCGTCAGGGGTCCCGGAAAAAATGACGGAGGCACCTACCAGAATGAGGCTTCCGCGGAGGAGCTCCTTAGATGGAGGGTCCTTGATGGAAAGAGTCATTCCGTGTATGTTCGATAGGAGCTTCCAACCCTCATCCCTCGGCATCCTGGATGCCAGCGAAACGAGCCCAGATGCGGCCTCGTTACCTTCCTTGGAGATGAGGTCCGAAATGTATGTAGGGACTATCTGCGGGCCCAGGGAACCCAGGTCGAGCGCCTCGCTGCAGCTTGAGCAGACAGGGACCCCGCAGAACGATGATATCCTCCCCTTTTCCGGGGCCGAACCGCAGGCGCCGCATTTTGTACCAGGGAACAGTGACATGGTCCACCTCATTTCATGATATGCCCTCTGATTGATATCATTTGGGGCTATGGGCGCTATGTCGGTCGAAAACGGTCTATCAAAGGGAGCTCTCAAGGATGATCAGTACGTCCTCCCTGTCCAGCGGGATGCAGCTGTTGGATAGGAATCCTTTCATCTCCGTCGATAGGACCCGTTCGGACCCTCCTTTGAACCCCGTAGCAGAAATGGAACTAGGTGCTCCGAGCCTGTGCATGAGGGCGGAGAGGTCATCCTTGAACGAACCAGGGCTGGACCCGAAGGCCTCGGCTATCTCATCAAGTCCTTTGGCACCCTTCTCCCTTAGCCTGTCGAAGGTCGCCCCCAGCGTCAGGGCGCAAGCTGTCCCATGTGGCAGACCGGTATCAAGGGTTATCGGATATGATATTGCATGGCAGACGCTGGTCCCGACCTGTGAGAAGCTCATCCCCGCCATGATACCTGCAAGGCTCATCCCCTCCCTGTGCGGCCTTGATGATGGTTCGTTCCATGCCCCTTCAAGGTGCTTTCTGACCAGCTGTACCGACCTCATGGAGAAGGAACGCGTGATAGGGTCCGACGACCTTGACCAGAAGCTCTCAAAGGCGTGAGCGAGGATGTCCAATCCGGTCGCCGTGGTCTGGTCCAGGGGAAGGTCCAAGGTCAATGAGGGGTCTATCAATGCAGCCTTGGGGTAGATAGCGGGATGCCTGACGCTCAATTTACTGGAGAGCTCAGGAACCGTTACTACAGCGTACGGTGTGATCTCCGATGAGGTTCCAGGGGTGGTTGGCACGCAGAATACCGGGTAGCCCGGGCCCTCTGGCAGCCTCTTACCTGTGAGGTAGTCCCTCGCCGACCCTCCGTACCCGGCCATCAAGGCCATCATCTTAGCGGCGTCCATCACAGAGCCCCCGCCCATGGCAAGAACAAATTTTGCCGTGGATGCTCTTAACGAAGCTGCCCCCCCCTCTACTGTCCGTTCGGTGGGGTTGGGTTCCACACCCTTGAACACATGGAGCTTTCCCCTTACGGCGCTTTTGGCCATACCCTCCAGTCCCAAGCGGTCGGACGACAGGCCCCCTAGCACAAGGAAGCAGTCCCCCTCGGGCAGATAGCTTCCAAGCTCCTCAGTGAGCTGCCAACCGTATGTCACAGGCGTCTTCCATTCCATCGTCTTGAACAAGGAGGTGGCCTCCGATGAGGTCCAGTGAATGGTACTTTATTTGGTTTATCCTTTGAACATGGACCTTAGTTCATCATTCCGGGTAAGAATAATGGACAATAATATCTATGACATTTGTCTTTAATGGGACCTAAGGTGCTACTAGAATGAAACCCTATCACGTCCTGGGACTTGCGGCCCTGTCCTTCGTGATAGGGGCTATCGTAGGTCTTCGCTTTGGTATGGCAGGGCTCGTTGGGGCATCCGTGTTCTCCTTCGCCATCATGTTCGCGATAACATATTCCATAGAGGTCAAAAAGGCCAAGAGGAAACAGGAGGTCCTCCCTGAGGTCAGGACCGGTCCGAGCGAAGGGGATGTCGTGGGATACGGACCCGAGCTTTCCAGTACAAGGAGCGATGAGGAAGTGCTGGGAGAGTCCCATACGGTCCAGACCTATATGAGGGAGTTCAACATACCCAGGGATAAGGCTCAGAGCATCTACGATGCCGGGTACAGGAGGTTGGGCGACCTCTCGGAGGCCATCCCCGAGGACCTCATGATGGTCAAGGGTATAAACCCGACCCTGGCCAGGAAGATCATCTCCACCGTCCGGGGCAGGATGTGAACTTAAGGAAATGGCCGGACCCTAACTATGTCACCGATAGATTTATTGACCAAACCCTCTTAGGCCCATAGCGCACGGTCGTACGGTGAACCTCATGAGGCTCATATGTTCGTTATTGCTAGGTGCTATCCTTCTCCTAATAGGGCCGATCTCCATGATGGGTGACAGCTCCGATGCAGAGATAGGGTTCGATAGGACACCCTTCGGGTTCACACTCGACCAATGGTACGATGGTGAACAAACCCCCACCGATCTGGATGGGACCCTTCTGAAGGCCTTCGAGGATGCACCCGATGTTCGGATCGAAGTGATGGTCCAGTTCGAACCGCCTTTCGATGGTGAAGATATGAACGCGCTGGATAGCGCAGGTCTTGAGGTGATCGCGCATATGAACGTGCTCCCGGCGGTCCTGGCAAAGGGCGATAGGGCATCCATAGAGAGGCTCTCAAGGTACCCAGGGCTCTACTGGGTCGAGGAGAACTCCGTGATGGAATACCAGATGGAGAAGACCACGACGACCATCAATGCCACCAAGACCTGGGAGTCACCTGTCATAGATGCCGTTTCGAAGGAATACCCCGGCATAGACGGGACCGGAACGACCGTGGTCGTAGTAGACTCAGGGGTGGATGCGGGCCACCCGGACCTGGACCTGGGTGAGAAGGTCATAAAGAACTACAAGTCAGATTCGGACCTGGGGTGGAGGGAGGTCGAGAACAGCGACACATCATCTGGTCACGGCACCCACTGCGCCGGGACCATTGCCGGCAATGGAGATGCATCTGGAGGGGCGAGGCGCGGTGTAGCGCCCGGAGCCAAGCTCATAGGCCTCTCGACAGGTGAGGCGGTATCGATATTCAATGCCCTTGGAGGGCTGGAATGGGTCTATGAGAACTCGAAACCCCCCAACAGGTACAATATCAAAGCGGTCTCGAATTCCTGGGGCCCAGGTCCTGGCGATTACAACCCCGAGGACGCCATCACCAAGATATCCCAGATGATAACCTTCGAGAACAATGTGGTCGTGGTCTTTGCCGCTTCCAACTCCGGAGGGGACGGTTCCGATATCCAGACGAACCCTTACGGCAATGTCCCATCGAACATTGCTGTCGCCGCCTTTGCAAGGGACGGGTCCGGTGTCGCGAGCTTCTCATCCAGGGGGCAAAGCGGTATCATCACGACCTACCCCGATATGGGAGCCCCGGGCGTGGGTATCTGGTCCACTGCAGCCAGGAGGACCATGATATCCCTCATGACCAAACAGAGCGCCGCATCGCTATCGTCCATCGATCCTTACTATTTCGCCATTTCCGGGACCTCCATGGCGACCCCACATATCTCAGGGGTCGTCGCTCTGTTGTTCCAGGCCTATCCGGGGTTGAAGATGTCCGGGTTCTATGAGGAGGCCGAGGGCGAGAAACAGACCGGATGGAACGGCGGACAGGGGTGGAAGAACGATTCGAAGAACAAGGTTCACGAGGTGGAGCTGATACTCGAGGCCTCAGCTCGCTATGTGCAGCCATCGGACGAGGGAACGCCCCTTGCCGAGAACTACATCCCCCAGAACTATTCCATAGGCTGGAACGGGAAGCCTTTCGATCTTGCCCAGGGGTTCGGACTGGTCCAGGTGGACAGGGCAGTCGCCATAGCGCTGACGCTGAGGGAGCTCAGGGAGCGGGACTTCGACGGCGACGGTCTGCCGGACCACCCGGATGCGACGGTCATGTGCGCGCTCAAGGCGTTCGAGCCAGTATTGGTATCGAGGCAGAGAACGGTGCCCACGAACAGGCTCTTCACCTCCTGGAGCGGTGAATGGAGCAGGTTCTCGAACCAGACCAACCAGATAATACCCATGAACCATGACACCTCAAAGCTCGTGTACGTACCGGAGGGTTCGACGGAGCTCGAACTGATACTCACCTACAACCCCTGGAACACGGACGGCAAGAGCCTTGCGTCCCTCTATGCGACCATAGACCAGGACGGGGACGGTTCTGCCGACTGGAGCATGGATGCCTCCTTCCTTGAGGGATACAGGACCGCAACTGTCCCGGTGGACCAGAGCTCCTACGGGACATATTGGTCTGTGAACGTTGAGGGGAGGGGAATAGATTGGGACTTCGGAGAGAGGTTCAGGGAGACGCAGTACAAGGAGATAAAGGTCGAGTTCATAATGTCATTGAACATATCCTTCCCTCCCGGTTCCCATGAGCTGCCCGAGCAAGAACCGCACGCACAGGTCGCTTATTGGGCACCATCCCCGGGGATAACTAGCGCTGACACGTTCATGAACATCACGGAATACGTCTTCGATCTGAGAAGGGTCGTACCCCCGGAAGAGCCGGAAGGGCCCGGTGAGGAAGGGATAGGCCTGCTATGGCTGTTCATCCTCCTGGCCGTCGCGAGCGCTGGAGGAGGGGGTTATGCAGGGTACAGGTATTATCAGAAGAGGAAGGCTGGACCCAAGGCTTGAGGTCCTGTGATCCTCACGAGAAAAACCTTAAATGGCCCCTCCGGTTTAGAGGGCCGAAAAAAGTATCGGGCCAGTAGCTTAGTTTGGTGGAGCATCCGGCTGATAACCGGAAGGCCCCCGGTTCAAATCCGGGCTGGCCCACTGATTATGATTCTCAATTAATTGGAAGTGGGTCAGCCCGAACCTATCAATATGTTATCGTTGAGAATGAAAAAGGAGATAATAATCATTAATGAAACACCTTTTTTATGGATCCGGGCTGGCCCATCCGTTTTTTTCATTAATACAACGAAGGATGGGCCAGTCCGTACTCATCAGCAAAAAAGCACAGATAGTGAAAATCACGTAGTGATTTTTACGGATCCGGGCTGGCCCATTCGATTATTAACAACAGGATAGCATAGAATGGGTCAGACCGAAGTAATCTACCAGATATCAATGGTAGATAAAAAGGAGTCAGATATCATACCGATATCACCTTTTTTTCGGATCCGGGCTGGCCCACTGATTATGACCATCAATTAATTGGAAGTGGGCCAGCCCGAATGGATCAATGAATAATAATTGGTAGTGAAAAAGGAGAATGAAAGCAGAATGGTATCACCTTTTTTACGTATCCGGGCTGGCCCACTTCTTCGATAATCTAATATAAAATGAAAACTGATACCACAGTGGCGATCGGTCCTTAGGTGTTGGAGTGAAGTCCATTTGTACCCCGTTCTCTCAGGAGGTGCTAGATTGAAAGAAAAGATCTCGTTGATACCTGCTTGGATAGTCATCATTTTACTACCTCTTTACCTTCCTTCAACGGTGGGTATTGATACCGCCTCAGACCCTCTCTATCCTCTGGTTTCCGAGGGTTCCTTCATAGAGAACCTCGGCCAGTGGGACGAGGGGCTATCATTTGTCTCCGATACGGATTTCGGGAGGATGGGGTTCGGGGAGGGAAAGGTGTTCATCGATATTCATTCTGAAGATGGTGGGAACATCATCAAGTACGATTTCCTAGGGTCAAAGGCAGTCCGACCCACAGGTATTGGGTCGACCCCCCAGATCAATAACTACTTCATCGGTCCGTTGAGGGTATCGGGAGCACGGACGTTCAACGAGATATTATACCCAGACCTTTGGGATGGGATCGACCTTAGGTACTATTTCTCTGATGTTTCACCAAAGTACGAGTTCATTGTCCATCCCGGTGGAGATCCGGACATGATCGCTGTCAGTGTCCAGGGCTATGAGACATTGACGGCGTCTGGAGACGCGCTCATGATAGGGTGTGGCGACCATTTGATATCTGATAGTGGTCTGACCACGTTCCAGTCCGACCCTGCAATAGATATTGGGTCCGATTTCCTGTTGAGATCGGAGGGAGTGTTCGGGTTCGAGATCGATGATTACGACCGGTCAAGGGACCTGGTCATAGACCCTGAGATAACATATTCCGCTCAGATAGGTGGCACTTCCTCAGAGTACGGCGTTGATATGGTCGTCGATGAGTCCGGTTATATCTATGTGCTCGGTCGCACAGAGTCAACCGATTTCCCAGTGACGGTCGGGTCATATAGCCAGTCCCTTGGGGGCAGCAACGATCTGTTCATTATCAAGCTAGACCCAACGGGTTCTGACATTCTCTCCGCGACCTATTGGGGTGGCACTAGTGGTGAGGATTACGCGAGGTGCGGCATCGCTATAGGGATCGACGGGAACATAATCATAGCAGGGGACACCAGGTCCTCTGACCTGCCCACCACGTCAGGGACATACATGCCCACTTACAGCGGGGCCGGTGACATGTACGTTGCCGGCCTAGACCCGGACCTAAAGACCCTGGTCTTCTCCACTTTCCTCGGAGCGCACGAAACGGAATACTTCGGTTCGCTCGCCGTCACACAGGACGGTTCCATATATATCACCGGAGGGACCGAATCCACGGATTACCCTACCACGAGCAATGCGTATGATAGTGTGAAGGGTGAGAGCTCTTCCGGGTCCGAGGATTGGGTGGTTTCGAGATTGGACAAGGACGGCAAATATCTTCTTAACTCGACCTACATAGGCGGGAATGGTGATGAGAGGGGTCTTTCCATCCGCATTGACCAGGAAGGGAGCATCTATGTTGGTGGATGGACAGAAGCACCGGACTTCCCCACGACCGTCGATGCATATGACAGGACCCATAACGGACAGAAGGATTGTGCCGTTTGCATCCTCGATCCGGACCTGAAGGGGCTGAAGTACTCGACCTTTTTCGGCGGGACCGAAAATGAAGGGGGTGATGATAATGGGATGGGCATGGAGGTAAGCAGCTCGGGTATCATCTATATCGGGGGACAAACTTTGTCCACGGACCTTCCCACCGGTGCTGGTTCATATCAGCAGAGCAAAGCCTTGGGAGCCTCGAGCGATTCTTTCGCTGCGGCCATTCAAGGCAGCTCGTTGCTCTATTCGACCTATCTGGGAGGGAGCGAGGGCGAGTTCACGCTCGGTTTGGCCTTGGATTACCAGGAGAACGTCATAATCACCGGTGCAACGGCCTCTTATGATCATCCGCTCACCCTGGACGCTCAGGACAGTTCGTTCAATGGTGGGGGCTTCGCAGGGGATTGCGTATTCTCGATACTCTCCCCGGACCTGGGTTCGCTCTATTATTCCACGTTCTACGGAGGGACCTCGGAAGATCTGCTCTACAAGGTCATCAGCACCACATACGGCTCGCTGTACTTCTGCGGTGCCACCGGCTCGTCCGATATCCCTGTCAGCCATGACCACGGTGCCCCGTTGAACGCTAACGGGAACGCCCTGGTCCTGATGAGCGGAGGTTTCAGCTCCAGGGACCCGCTCGAGGTCTATTCCCTGGGTCTATATTCGGACTCGGATTTCACCATGGTAACCTCCCTCAGGGACAGAGGAGAGCCGGTCTATATCCAGATAACAGGATTGGATTCCAACTCCACCACCAGGGACGGGACCAAGGTCAACCTCACCTTCGGTAAAGGGAGCTACCAGAACGTATCCGTATGGCTCAGGGAGACCGATGTCAGCACGGGTATGTATAGGGGATTCTTCAAGATACCAGCTATTACGGAGTTCTACGAGAACATCACTGTATATTCCTCTGTGGACAGTTCGAAGAGGAAGGTGTTCACGGTCGATACTCCCGTTAGATTGAACTCCGCCCCCCTCTCGATCGATCTGATAGAGCACGAGGGTTTCCATCTCCTGTTCCAGAACCTTGGTTGGTATTCGAGCCCTACATGGTCGTTCTGGACGGATGCAGACTGGATAGATTTCGACCTGCAGTCCTTGAATGTGAGCGGGCTACCGACCAACCCTGACGTGGGAAGGTTCACAATAACGCTGAACGTATCCGATGGTATGGGGCACCTGGACGAGAGGACCATCAAGGTCAAGGTCGATAACATCCCGCCGGTTATGTCCGGTGATGATATCCTTACCGTTATCCAGGACCAGGAGTACATCTCGGACCATTCTAGTGATGAGGACGGGGAGGAAGGGATCTACTGGACCTATTCCTCGGACGCCAGATGGTTGAGCCTTGATCCATACAACGGTACTCTAAAGGGGACCCCGGGTCAGGCCGAAGTGGGCATCTGGAGGGTGCAGCTCATAGTGAGGGACGGGAACGGTGGATCCGATTCAAGGGTAATGGACATCAGCGTAATTGATAAGAACGACCGGCCAGTGATAGTCACGGACGATGTCACAAAGGTGGACCAGGGTGCCCCCTTCAAACGGGATTACGAGGTCGAGGATATCGACCCGGGCGATGTACATACTTGGTCTTTGACGACAGATGCCGCATGGCTTAAGATGGATGGTAGCAAAGGTGTGCTCTCTGGGACGCCAGGCCCCAATGATGTTGGGAACTGGACAGTGAACATCAATGTTACGGACAGCGGCGGCCTATCCGATGATAGGGAGTTCGTTTTAGAGGTTGTGAACATCAATGACAGACCGTTCTTCGTCGATATCCCGCAGGATACTAACATAATGTCCGGTTCGATGTTCAGGTTCGATGTGAACGCATCGGACCCGGACACTGGGACCGACCTGGAGTACACTGTAAAGACCACTCCAAGAACTGATATGAGGATAGATGATAACATGGGAGCTTTGGAATGGGAAGCGACGCTGAACGTCTTCGAGACGACCCCTTACATCCTGTACGTGGAGGTCTCGGTATCGGACGGAGAGCTGAGCATGACCCATGAGTTCGAGCTGACGATAATCAAGACCGGACCGCCCACATCGACCCTCATCACACCCGAGAACCGGAGGAGGGTCAGCGCAAAGGGACTGGAACTGGTTTGGGACGGAACCGATCCCGAAGGGGACCAGATCACATATGACCTCTATGTGGGTGATAACCAAGGTTCGGTCCAGCTTAAGAAGGTCGAGACCCGTTATATCGCAGATTACCCCGGGACCGCCATTGAGGTGGCGGGGCTAGCCACGGGTAAGACCTATTTCTGGACGGTGATACCGTTCGATGGGGCTAGTTACGGGCAGTGCCAGAACAACATATTCTCGTTCATCGTTAACTCACCTCCCGTAGTTGATACCGTTGGTGTGAAGAAGGTTGAGGTGGGGCAGAAGTTCGAGCTTCTGATATCCGTTACAGACCAAGATGAGGCCGATAGGACAGGACTGAGGTTCAAGCTTGATGGGTCACCTGAAGGAATGACCATTGGGGTGGACACGGGCTATCTCGAATGGAAGCCGGCCGATGATCAGGTCATGCTGCACAGGGTCGTGGTGAACATCTCGGATGGCATCGATCAGACGACGTTGTCTTTCATAGTCGAGGTAGTCGAAGCAAAGACCACCTCCGGGAACACCCTGTGGGTCATAGTCATCCCCATCGTTCTGGTCCTGGTCCTTCTCGCCATTGGGGCAGGGATATTCCTTTGGGTCAGGTCAAGGAAGAAGGATGAGAGCGAGGAAGAAACGGTCATTGGCACCATACACGAGGACGAGGACCTCAAGGTGGGTCCAGCGGCAAAGACCGAGGTGGCCATAAGCGTGACCGAAGCCCATGCGAGTTTAGGCAAGGGGTCAAAGAAGGTCTCCTATGAGGACCTCTACGGTATGCCCGCCCCTGAGCAGGAGGAAGGGATGACGACCCGTGAGCTCAGGGATTATATATCATCGCAGATAGACGATCTTAAAAAAGTAGAGGAATGATATCTAACATCAATGATCTTCCTAGTGACAGATTGTTATCGAACTGAGTTCCGAAGGTTGGATTACCATCTTCTGGACCCGGAGAACCTGTCCTCACCCCTCCGGGGATAGTCCCTTCTGCCGTATGGTCCCCTCATGGGGAGCTCCTCAGCCTCCTCGGGCTTATCCTGGAAGAAGAATACCCATATCAAAGCGGCTATGGCAGCACCGACAAAAGGAGCGATTATGAAGAGCGGCAATTGCTCCAGTGGTGTGTTGCCGACGAATAATGCCGGACCAATGGACCTTGCCGGGTTCACGGAGGTCCCCGTTATCGGGATGCCGACGATATGTATCATTGTGAGGGCAAGGCCAATGGCGAGCCCTGCGAACCCCTTGGGCGCCTTCTCATGGGTCGCACCGAATATCACCAGAAGGAATATGGCCGTGAATACGACCTCGAAGAGGAGAGCAGCCACCCAGTTGTATCCCCAGATCGTAACTCCCTCAATGGCCTTCGTATCGCCGTACTGGTTGGCTCCCAGGCCATTGGCCGAAAGGGAATAGTCGTGGTGTCCTGAGGCGATGGCATAGAGGACCCCTGCCGCAAATATCGCCCCGAATACCTGGACTATGACATATATCAAAGCATCCAGGGGTTTGATCTTCTTGGCTATCAACATGGCCAGTGTTATGGCCGGATTTATATGACAGCCCGATATGGGACCTATGGCATAGACCATCGCAAGAACGGCTATGCCGAAAGCGAAGGATATCCCTAGGAATCCTATCTGGGCCCCGGCTATGACGGCGCTGCCGCAGCCAACGAGGACCAGAACGAACGTGCCTATGAACTCAGCTGCATACTTCTTGTAAGAAGGTATCTCGACAACTTCTTCTTCGACCTTTTCCATCCTTTGCATGTCATGCCCCCGAGGTGGTATCAGCTTATCCTCTATTAATATGAAACGACCCCTTATTAAAAGAAAGTTCCGAGACCCCTTAGTGAAAAACCCGTTCCTCTGACCCAATCATCATGATTAAATATCCGGCATGGCGATAACGAACCTGCAGGGGGTCAAAAAATGGAACAGAGATGGTTGGCGATCGCAGCGGTCCTCGTAATGTCGTTGAATGCCGTTCTACTGCTTGCAGTAGACAATTCTGAGGGGGCGGTCCCTAATGCACCGTCAAGGGCGCCACCTAACGATTATCTGTACTTTGAGGCCCAGAGCTTCGATAGCGATGTCTATCCTACCTTCGTCCAGGATTTCTACCTCTATGTCTCTTCGATGTACAGCGGAGAGGACTACGACGATACCGATCCTACACCGGGCAACTATACCGCGATATCCGAGCTCAAGTACACATTCGCCGGGCTGTACGATGACGAGATGCAGCTGGTGAATCCCGCCCCCATAGAATGGACCAAGGGAACGATCTCAGATAACTACGGGAAAGGATACACCCTGGATACATACTGGTCGAACGTTAATCTTTATGCTGACGATTCCTCAAATTCCATTTCCTTCAGGGTAAAGAAGGACGGCATCGCACCTGGCGATTACATCATACGCGTGAGGGGCGAGTTCAAGACCATGACCGGCTGGGATGGGGTGGACCAGTTCGAGTTCAAGAGGTCCTACGAGGACGAACATATCCATTTCTCCGTAAGGAGCTGCCTCTCCCCCACGGACGAAGTGGACCGTCCGCTCGTCAGCTGGAGCGAGGACCTAAACCAAAGGCCCTTCTATGCCGGGTCCAACTACAGGATGGTGGGGATGAACTACCTCTATAGCTATTACGGTACGATGACCGATATCCGTGCAACACTGACCATAACAGAGCCTGTTTTCCATGTGGACGATGGGGTAGCGTTCCTGCCCGACCTCAATACCAATACCTTCCTTTACTGGAGGGTTACCGCCGCGCCAAACGCCGCACCAGGCCCGCATGTGGTCATGACACAGTTCACCTACAAGTTCAACGGGATAATGGTCAACGAGACCCCTGTTGCACATACTTTAATGGTGGCCCATACTCCGCTCCTGCTGCCGCCGGAGAACAACGGGATGACCACACCCGCAGCGGTCCTAGAGCAGAAGGACACCGAGGGAAACCTTGTGGTCATGTTCAGGAACGCTGGGAACGTGGCCTTGAAGAACATCAGGCTCAGGCTCGACCTCCAGTCCTCGGCCTATGTCAAGTTCAAGGAGTTCTATTATTACGAGGAGAACAGCGCATACAAAATACAGTCCCAGATGATCGTTGAAGCAGGGGACCTTGCGATTGGCCAGGAAAAGGAGGTCACTTTCCCGGCCTTCAAGCTCCAGCAGTACATGCCGCCCGGGAAGTACATGATACCCGTGGACTATGAATGCACCTATTTCGATGGGGGCGAGACGGGGAATCCATCAGGGAACGTTGTGGCAGGCTACTGGGACGAGAAGGGCATCAATGTTCATCAAGACATCCTCCAGGAGACATGGAACCCCAAACCCGAGGACTGGCAGCTGATACCTTTCCTTTATGTTATGGTAGAGGATGATGAGATGGGACCCGACATCCAGATGATATCCCACTCGAGCTATATCTCGCAAACCAGGGGATCGACCAACAGGTACATGTATTTCCAAATATACAACTACGAATACTACCAGTTCGACAGGATGACCTATACCATTCATACCGATGAGGGCTCGCCGCTCCTTATACCCGGTTCGGCCGAGAACTCAACAACGACCACTTTCCCGCCCATCTACAGGCCCAACCTCCCCGCAGGTTCCCCGGGCAACATTGGCTCTGACACAATACAGTTCTATGCTGACATAAAGGACTTCGCGAAGGTAGGTGCCACATTGGTCCCTATCGACATCTCCGGGTTCGACCAGTACATGCAACCCTTGGAGAAGAGGGTCTATGTTGAACTCTATATCATGGGCAGACAGCCAAAGTTCAAGGTCATATCCACTTCCACCTCGAACGTGACAGATGACGGCATGGTCACGGTGACGGCTACCGTTCAGAACTATGGTGAAGGCATAGGTTACAATATAACCACCCAGTACTTCTATAGCGGGAGCGGTTATGCCTGCACTGATGGGCGGCTGCCTCTTACAACAGAGCTGCGTCCCGGTGAAAAGGCCACTGTCGTCTTCCATGTGAGAACGCTGGCGCAGAGCTACTACATTCGGGGCAGCCATTACGGATACCTTTCGTTCTCGTACTATGATGAGACCTTGAACTTCTACGAGATGGGTTCAGCGAGCGATTATTTCTATTTCTATATCTATGCTGTCCTCCCGAACATGTATATAACTGACGTAAGATCGGGCCTGCTGGATTGGGGCAAGACGACCGAGGTCACCGTGAAGGTGACCAATGCCGGGGGGACGGAGGCATTCGACGTCATGGCATATATCCCGCAGAACACCAACCAGTTCACCATAGTCGATAACGAGATCGAAGTGGGCGATATCGCCGCAGGCCAGACCAAGGAGTTCAAGTTCAAGGTGAAGGCCGCATCGGAGTTCACCGACGGGACCACCTATACCTTCTATATTTACTTCAAGTACAGGAACGTGGAGAACAGGACGCTCACTTATGCCGAGGGTGAGGTGGAATATCTCTATCTCCGGACCAAGGAAAGGATCGGGGACAACCAGATACAGGTCATACAGGAGAAGGGCATTGATGATGGTACCGGAATACTGTTCATGGGCATCTTCGTCCTTATCGGGATGGTTATCTTCACCATCGTCTATTCCAGGGTGAAGAAAGCCCCAAAAGAGCACGGACCTGACCCATCAGCGCACAACAAGCCAAAGGTCCGAGCCTGGGAAGAATGAGCTAGTTATTGGATGGACGGGGCCTCACCGCATCCAGGGTAACCTGTCAAGGTCAACATTACCACCGGAGAGGATGATACCCACCCTTTTCCCGGTGACATCGAGTCCACCCTCAAGGATACAGGCCAAGGTCACTGCGGCCGATGGCTCCACGACCAGCTTCATCCTCTCCCATATGAGCCTCATCGCAGCGATGATGTTCCCTTCCTTGGTCGTTATTATGTCCTCTACATGCTCCCTTATGATGGAGAATGTCAGCTCGCTAAGGGCGGTCCTCAACCCGTCGGCAACCGTCTCACCGTTCGTAGGGGGCTGGACCATGCCGGTCCTGAACGACCTGAAGGCATCATTGACGGATTCGGGCTCGGCACCTATGACCTTGGTCTTCGGGGAAAGGTAAGCGGCCGAGAGCGAGGTCCCTGATAATAGGCCCCCTCCTCCTACAGGGGCCATTATGATATCGAGGTAGGGTACGTCATCTATCAGCTCCAGGGCGACCGTTGCCTGCCCTGCTATGACCCTCGGGTCGTCGTAAGGGTGTACGAAATGGGCCCCGGTCCTTTCCTGGACCTTCTTAAGGGCCCTCTCCCTTGCTTCCAGGGTCGGTTCGCAGAAGGTTATCCTACCTCCGTAACCCTTGACCGCCTCCACCTTCACTTTGGGGGAGTTCTCCGGCATCACTATGTAAGCAGGTATCCCCCTCGTCTTCGCCGCAAGGGCAAGTGCCTGAGCATGGTTCCCGGAAGAATGGGTGGCGACCCCTTCTTCGGCCTCTTCATCGGTGAGGGAAAGGACAGCGTTCATGGCGCCCCTAATCTTGAATGCCCCGATCCTCTGAAAGTTCTCGCATTTGAATGAGAGCTGACAATCGAACATCGAATCGAGAGTCCTTGAGGTCAGGACCGGTGTTCTGTGCACATGCTCCTCTATCCTGTAATGTGCCACCTGTATGTCCTTCAGGGCGGGTATCCATTTCTCCTTTGGGTGTCCATCAATTGCTACAGAGTTCATCTGATCACCCATAGGGAAGGAGCGTGGATAAAAAGCTTGACATCCGGCCCGTGTCCCTCATTCATTTGAAAACGTTATAGATGAGCTCCTCTACGGTCTGCCTTGTCCTCCCCGCTGACAGTGAAAGCTTGACGGCTCCGTGGGGGCAAAGCTCATGGCAGCAATAGCACCTGATGCACCTAGACATGTCTATCCTAGCCTTCTCGTCCACCATGGTTATTGCCTTTCCCGCACAATTGTCCATGCAGACGCCGCAACCGACGCATTTCCTGAGGTCAATGGACGGACCTTTGGTGGAGATGCGTCTCACCAGGCCCACCAAGGTCCTTGGGGGGTCCGACCCGAATGTGGCCCTATCCGGCAGATCGAAAGGAGGGTCCAGCCTCATCTTGGACCCGCTGCCGGTAATATCCATTCTCATGTCATTCGTTGCCCTACCGTCCCTGAAGGCAGCCCTCATGATGTTGAGCTTTTCCGGGTCCATGCCAGTGACCCTGCACATTGCCAGGTCAAGAACGACCGGGGCCCTTCCCGAAGCTATGAGCCCGACGTTCCTTATCCTGCCAACGTTAGGGCCGTTCCCGTCCATGCCGACCACTGCATCCACGATGTAGAGGTCTGCCGCCACCAGTTCTGTGAGGTCTAGGACCATCCTTGAAAAATCCAATGGATCGGGGAACCTCGTATGCAGTCTGACCTTTTCCAGACCAGGTACCACACCATACATGATCTTCGATGCGCAGCTGAGCCCGCACAATGTGTGTGTCTTGAACTTTGGGACCCCTATCACGATATCTGCATCCCTCAGATAATCGCAGACATTGAAGCGTTTGACGAATTTCCCCTTCGGATGCACCTCCTCATGGTAGCGGGTATTGTAATTGAGCACTGCTCCCGTCTCTCTCGCCAGTTGCTCGAGCCCTGAGACCTCGTATGCCTTCTTCAGGGTGGATGGGAGGAAGGGTCCGCCCGGGGAGTCTGCGATGATGGTCCGCCCCCCTCTCCCATGGATGTCATCAATTATCGCCCTCAGCAGTTCCGGATGTGTTGTGACGGCCCTGTCGGGTGTTATCGCTTTCAATAGATTGACCTTTAAGAGCACTCTCTTACCCTTGAGCTCTCTCAGTTCAGGATAGCGAGAAAGATGCTCTTTGAGCTGCTCCTTGAGCAAAGCAGGGTCGTAATCTGGACACCTTGTTATGTGAACGCTCTCTGTCATCATAGTTCCCGTTGTTTGGTCATCGAACGGGTATGATAATTAAACCATCGCCTGAAATGGCATGGAAATTGGAGTGGGCTCGCCCGGATTTGAACCGGAGTCTATGCGTCCCGAACGCACAAGGATGGACCATGCTACCCCACGAGCCCTTCGGAAGGTCCATTGAGTCTGGAACATGAAAGTGCTCGATACTATAAACCCTTCCAATGTTGAGGGTCCGGTTTGGAAAGGTTCCGTTCCTTATCGGATCATTCCTTGGGAGCGGATGGTATCTTCACATGGATGTATTCAATGCCTTCCTTGGTGATCTTGTACCTTCCGGACTTCCTTCCATGTGTCAGGATACCGGCCTTTTCCCCAGCCATCCTTCTAAGGAAGTTGGATATGTTCTGAGGTGGTTCGAAGTTCATCTCCTTGTAAAGGGGTATCAGGTCCACTCCTCTGAACTCCCTCTTGCCCATGACCTTGTTCATGTAATAGGCCATCAGGAGCGCCTTGTGGTTGTCCCTCTTGGGGACCTTGGTAATGAAGAGCTCCTTCAAGGACAATTTGCTCAGGTCGGGCCTTGGTACCACGACCACTACCTTCTTAGGCCTTCCCCTCTTTCCCTTCTTCTTCCGGCCAGGTGTCTTCTTCTTCTTGGGCCTGAGGACCCTGGGGAGCTTCCCTCCGTTCAATTCCCTTCCCAATGACCGCTTTATCTGATTGAAGGATCTGACCACGAACTTTTTGTCGCCAGCAATCTCAACTACCGTTTCTCCTTCCTTGACCCTTACCTTGTAGATCTTTTCATCCATTTATCGGCCTCCAACGTGCAAGTCTAACCGAGAATATATGTTATCATATTTAAAATGTTCACTTTATCCTTATGAAAACGTATCGATAAGATGACATTGTTGGATTAAATGGGCGAAATGGACCTCGAATTGGACGTTCTTTGGGCCTCTGGGAAGATCGATCCATTGAGAAATTGATATCATATGAGAACTCAATCGGACAAAGGTTATTATCCCTCCGAAACGATGACGCCTGGGGGTAACTTCATGGGAAGGTCGATCAACATACTCGTAGGAACTGTCTTGGCAATAGGGACGCTCATGCTATTTGGAGGTCCGGTGAACGCAATAGAGAACCCTGAGGAGGATTATACCCTGGGACCAGGGGAAGATGGCGGGCTGCCTATCCCTATGGCCTATGATGGAAGTTATGACCTGAAGATCTCAAGCGACCGCCCAGTAACGGTCTATATCATGAGCCAGACACAATGGGTCTCAACGTCGCTGACAGGTAACTTCACCACCTATGAAGCGAAGTATGATGATGTTACATCGAAGACGGTCAGGTACGATTACGGGGAGAACCCCTCGGAGCTTTACTACCTCATCATCCATAATCCCGACTCTGAGCAGACCGCTCAGGTTCATGTCGAGATAGAACTCCTCGAGGAGATCGGAGAAGATATTGCTGATGGAGCCAAGGATTCACTTTGCGGGTCCACCATCCTCATCGGGATATGTGTCCTGGGCGGGCTCATCTCCATCTTATATCTCCTGAAGAGGGAATGAGGCATCTCTTATACCCTTGAGTAAGAGGTACATGAGCCTGGCGATCAGGTCTTATCAATGGAAAAGGAGGTTCGCCCACCTCTTCCCGATACTATTATACCATCTCATCAATAATGGTATCATCCGGGGTAATTCAATGAGGGTCATAGATCTCTCCGAGAAAGACCTTGACATCTACTGCAAATGCTTAGAGGATTGGTCACCGGAGATGGACGATGCCGGGGAACGAAAGCTCATCTGGTACGATAAGATGAGGAAGCGGGGGCTTGGGGTGAAGCTTGCCCTTGATGACAAAGGAGTTGTTGGGGGTATGGTCCATTATGTTCCCATCGAGCACTCACCCGCCGATGGGAAGGACCTCTACTTCATCAACTGCATCTGGGTCCACGGCTACAAAGAGGGAAGAGGGAACTTTCAGGGGAAGGGTATGGGGAAGGCCCTTCTCAAGGCCGCTGAGGAAGATGTAAGGTCAAGAGGATTCAAGGGGCTCGTGGCCTGGGGGATCATATTTCCCTTCTTCATGAGGTCATCGTTCTTCAAGAAGAACGGTTACAGGAAGGTGGACCGTGACGGGATGTCGGAGCTGGTCTGGAAGCCCTTCGATGAAGAAGCCGTCCCTCCGAAATGGGTCGGTCAGAAGAAAAGACCGGTGAAGGGCAAGGACAAGGTAATAGTAAGCTCCTTCACGAACGGATGGTGTCCCGGCCAGAATCTGGTCTACGAGAGAGCTAAGATGGCCTGCAGGAAGATAGGTGACAAAGTGACCTTCGTCACCTACGACACGTCCGACCGGAAGACCTTTCTCGAGTGGGGTATAATGGATGCGCTATATGTCAACGGGAAGCAGGTCCGGACAGGACCCCCGCCCTCTTACGAGAGGATCGAGAGGACGATCATCAGGGCAGTGAGGAAGCTGTCGTGAAATGACATTTTGTAGGGAGGTTTTGATATATCCAGCGACCATTATCATGGTCAGGTCATAGAATGGACATCTCTTTCAGACGTTTCAGAAGGTCCGACGCCCTTATCGTCTCCGGGATGATCAAGGGGCTCTACTCCGAGGACCCTTCGGGCAAGACCATGACGGACGAGAAGATACGGAGCACGTTCGCTCAGCTCGGGGAGCATTCGGAACAGGGAACGATAATGGTCCTTGAGAAGGACGGCAGGACCGTTGGCTATTCTATCCTGGTCAACTACTGGTCCAATGAGTACGGGGGGAACATACTCTTCCTGGACGAGCTATACGTCATCCCATCCGAGAGGCGTTCGGGCATAGGGTCCGAGTTCATAGGATACCTAAAAGAGAAGAGACCCTACGGTTCCGTCGCGATACTTCTGGAAGTGCATCCTAGAAATGTCCTTGCCTGTAATTTCTATGGAAGGGCAGGGTTTAGGCCCTCAAGGTACGACCATTATGTTCTGGAGCTTTCAGGTCACTGATAGGCGCGGACCTTCCTTCTCATCAATCTATCGAGCCCGTCGAAGGCCTCGTTCAGGACGTCCTCCGTCGGCAGTATGACTATCCTGAAATGGTCCGACCCGTACTCCTTTCCGAAGCCGGAGCCGAATACCGTCAGGACCCTCTCCTCCTTGAGGAGCTCAAGGACGAACTCCTTGTCGGTAGCCCAGGGCCCCCTCCTCATCGCATCTATCTTGGGGAACATGTAGAAGGCCCCACCAGGCCTCCGAACCGATGTTCCCTCTATCTCATTGAGCCTCCTAAAGGCAAGGTCCCTTCTCTTTATGAGCTTCCCCATGGTCTCCCGTATGTGCCCCCTGTCCCCTTCAAGTGCCTTGATGTAAGCGTACTGACAGATGGAATTGGCACAGAGCCTTGCCCTGCTCTGCCTCTCTATTCCCTCCCTGATATCCTTGAGCCTGTCGTCAACATCCCTGATCGATAGGTACCCGACCCTCCATCCCGGGGCCAGATATATCTTGGATATCCCGTTCATCGTTATGACGGGGACGTCCTTTACGACCTCTGCCGTCGAAGGTGTCGTTCCCTCGAAGGTCATCAGGTTGTAGATCTCATCGGAGATTATGAAGCAGTTCGGGTGCTCCTTCACCACGGAGCCTATGGCTTTGATGGTGGCCCTGTCGTAGAGGGCCCCGGTCGGATTGTTGGGATTGATGATGCAGACAGCCTTGGTCCTTGCCGATATCTTCCTCGCAATATCGTCCACATCAGGGGCCCAGTCGTTCTCCTCGCTGCACCTGTAAGGTACCGGAACGGCCCCCATCATCTTGACGTAGGTGACGTATGGCGGATACGATGGGCCGGGGACCAGCACCTCGTCCCCCGGTGAGAGCGCCGCATAGAAGATGAGCTGCAGGGCCTCGGTGACCCCGTGGGTCACTATCACATCCCTGGGCCCTATCATGTTCCCTCGGGACCTCTCGTCCTTGACTATCGCCTTGACGAGCTCGGGGAGGCCCGGGGAGGGGCTGTAACCGTTAAGACCCATGTCCATGGCCTCTCTCACCGCGTCCTTGATGAACGAAGGGGTATCGAAATCGTACTTGTTGGGGTCCCCTATGTTGAGCTTCAGGACCTTCAAGCCATTCCGTTCCATTTCGTTGGCTGGCAGTGTGACATCCCTTATCGCGTATTCGATCTCAAGGGAGAGCGGATTTGCTTTGATCATGGTGAGCCTCCGCGGACGCATCGAAGAGGAGATATAATAACCAAGGGGTGAGAAAACCATTAATAAGGGGGTTCCATTAGTTAATCGTTTAAAAACTAAAAGGTGATGTATTGGGCAGACCGTATGAAGTGGAGGAAGAACCCGGACCGGACGGATATATCAGGGTGAAGCTGCCCAACAAGAAGAAGAACGAGATCTTCGGCATCGTTGACCAGTCCCTCGGGGGCGGTCATCTAAAAGTCTTCTGCCAGGACGGCAAGATGAGGCTCGGCCGCATAAGGGGCAAGCTCAAGAAGAGGATGTGGATGAGGGAGAAGGACATGGTCATCATACAGCCCTGGGACTTCCAGGACGACAAGTGCGATGTCCTCTACAGGTACACCCACATCCAGGCCCAGAACATGCTCAAACGTGGCCTGGTCCCGAAAACGCTGGAATCGTTCATATAGGCGTTCAATAAGCTTTTTTAAGTGAGCCCGTCCTACGAGCCCCGTGGCAGGTAAGGACGTTTATGATATCATCCACGAGAAGTACGACAAGCGGTGGAAGAGAGAGGAGCTCATAGTGGATGCCGACAGGTTCAAGACCTACGATGAGGTCTTCGACAGACAGAACCTTGACAATATCTTCAAGCTCATGAAGAAGGGAAGTATCAGGACGCTCGAATGTCCCATATCGACCGGGAAGGAGGCGAACGTCTACAAGGCCAGGACGGACGAGGGCTTTGCGGCCGTAAAGATATACAGGACCTCCAACTCCACCTTCGGAGCCTTCCTTGATTACATCATAGGGGACAGGCGTTTCCAGAAGATAGACCGCTCGCATAGGGGCATAATATATACATGGGCGAAGAAGGAGGAGATGAACCTCAAGGCAATGGTAGATGCTGGCATCAGGGCTCCTGCACCACATGGTCTGTTCAAGAACGTTCTCGTTATGGACTACATAGAGTACGAGGGCGGTCCCGCCCCTCAGCTCAGGGTGCTCCGGACGGAACCGGACCACTGGGTCGAGATGTGGAAGGATGTCATGAGGACCGTCAAGAAGCTCTACAGGAAGTGCGGACTGGTCCATGGGGACCTGTCAGAGTACAATATCCTGTATGACGGCAAACCTGTCTATATGGACGTAGGCCAGAGCGTGGACAAGGACCACCCGAGGGCGAGAGAGCTCCTTAAGAGGGACCTGTCCATAATCTCTCTGTTCTTCCAGAAGAAGGGGGTCCCTGGGGCGGAAGCGGCGGCCATGAGGCTCTACAGCGAGCTCATTCCCGCTCAGATATCGGAAGAGCCCCCCCAAAATCGTTAATAGCCCCTCCAATACTGGGGTGCAGCGGCCCGGTGGGTAAGATGGCAGACGAAGAGGCAAAGAAGGTGGTCCTGGACAAGTCGGACTTCCTCAACTGGTACAACGATGTAGTGGACGTTTCGTTCCTTTGCGACAAGAGGTACCCCATAAAGGGAATGAACGTCTGGACGCCTTACGGCTGGAAGATAATGCAGCTGATGGACGCATCCATCAGGCGGGAGTGTGATGCTACCGGACATCAGGAGGTCTGCTTTCCTCTTCTCATTCCCAAGACGGAGTTCCAGAAGGAAGCGGACCATATCAAGGGGTTCGATTCCGAGGTCTTCTGGGTGACCAAAGGAGGTAACAACGAGCTGGACATTCCGCTCCTTCTCAGGCCCACTTCGGAGACGGCGATGTATCCCATCTTTTCACTATGGGTCAGGTCCCACAACGATCTGCCCCTCAAAACCTACCAGATAGTGAACGTGTTCAGGTACGAGACCAAGATGACAAGGGCTTTCATACGCGTCAGGGAGATTCATTTCTTCGAGGCCCACACCTGTCATAAGGATGCGGAAGATGCTGAGATGCAGATAAGAGAGGACTGCGCCATCATGGACAGGGTGGCAAGGGACCTCTGCCTGCCATACATACTCACCAGAAGGCCGGATTGGGACAAGTTCGCGGGTGCAGTTTACACAATAGGTGTTGACACCCTACTTCCGTCGAGAAGGACGCTGCAGCTAGGCTCCATCCATCAATACCATGAGAACTTCGCAAGACCTTACGATATCAAATACGAGGGCAGCGACAAACAGCATCATTATGCCCACCAGACGACCTACGGTATGTCAGAGAGGATGGTAGGTGCGGTCATTGGCGTTCACGGGGACAACAAGGGATTGATCCTTCCGCCGGCAATAGCTCCGTTCCAGTTCGTCATAATACCCATACCCGCCAAGGGTAAGCTGGAACAGGTAATGGACGGAGCAAGGGCCCTTGAGAAGGAGCTCATCGCCCTTGGCCACAGGGTCCACCTGGATGCAAGGGACGTCCGCCCCGGTTCCAAGCATTACGATTGGGAGATAAAGGGTGTCCCGGTCCGGATCGAACTGGGTCCGAGGGACCTAGAGAACGGCACACTGGTCTTCGCAAGGAGGGACCTATCGACCAAGAGGACCGTCAAGAGGGCCGACCTCAAGGAGGAAGCACTGAAGGAGCTCAAGGACATAGAGGGCGAGCTTCTATCCCGGGCGAAGGCCATCATCGATGATGGGATAAGGAGGGCCTCGACGGTGGAGGAGGCCAAGGAGCACCTCTCCAAGGGCTGGGACGGGATAATACAGACCGGCTGGTGCACCGACATGGACTGCGCCGCGGAGATGGAGAAGGCCCTTGACAAGGCCTTCCTGGGATATCCTTTGAAGGACGTCGCTTCCGGGGAGCTCCTGTTCTCGGACGGTCAGTGCATGATATGTGGGAAACCTACGAAGGATGTCGTCTATCTGGGCAGGAGCTACTGATGGGGTCAAGGCCCCTATACGTATCCGAAAATATTGGGAGGAAGGTCTCAGATGAAGGTCGGTCTGGCGCTAGGTGGCGGTTCTGCCAGGGGAATGGCCCTGATAGGGGTCATAGATGTCCTCCGTGAGGAAGGTATAGAGATAGACTGCATTGCAGGTACGAGCATAGGCGCGCTCATGGGCGTGGGTCTGGCATCTGGAAGGTACGAAGTGTTCCGAGACATAGCCATCAACATGGACCTCTGGAAGCTCATAAGGTTGATAGACCCCTCCAATCCCGTGGAGGGGCTCATGGAGACCGAAAAGATAGTTGACTACATCGTGGACCGCCTTGAGGTCGAGAGGATGGAGGACCTCAAGATCCCTTACGTAGCGGTATGCTCCGACCTGAGGACGGGCAACGAGGTTCACATAACCAAGGGCCCCCTTCGGAAGGCTTTGAGGGCCTCATTGTCGATCCCCGGCCTGTTCACACCGGTCAAGTACAGGGACAAACTGCTGGTGGACGGAGGGATAGTGAACCCTATACCGGTGTCCGCGCTCAGGGAGCTGGGTGCAGATAAGGTGATAGCCGTGGACCTGAACCATTACGTCCTTGAGAGGGACCTGGTCCCACGGAAGAAAGGGGGTTTCATCCAGGCGTTCCAGACCGGTGTCCTGGGCAAGAGCCCCGACATCCCGCATATATTCGATCTCATAATGGATGCCCTCTACCTGATGGAACGTTCCATCTCCGAGATGAAATTGAAGGAATACCCGCCAGATGTCATCATAAGGCCCAGGGTCGGCAATATATCCTTATTCGACTACCACAGACCCGAGAGAGCGGTGATCAAGGGCAGGGAAGCAACGTTGGACCGCATAGAGGACATCAAAGCCCTTGTCAAAGGGTAGGAAGGAGCCATAAAAGAAATGAATTGTTCTATATTAAATAACATATATTCGTATTATGATGTCATCATTGGTGCGGGTTCAGGAATCTAGGCCAAATATATTTATACAACCACGGTCTAACCTCGAAATAGCGGCGTACGCGTCGCGAAAAAAACAAAAAACAGGTAGAGGGTGAAATCAACTTTTCATACATCCAATCCTCTCTTCCATGGAAAACTCTGTTTTCCATGATCGGTGTCAAACACCGATCTTTTTCATCCTCTACCGCTCTTTTTGTCCGGCCTCGAAACCAACCGATTTATCCCATACGCTGTATCCCTACAAGGGCTGGCCATGCAGTACCATATCCTTACGACGGAAAGATGCAACCTCCATTGCACCTACTGCGGGGGTACCAGGCAGCTCCCCGGCATCCCTCTGAACATGACCTATGACATAATGGACCTGAAGAGGTTCATATCAATGGACAAGGATGCCGTCATTGGGTTCTACGGTGGTGAGCCGCTTCTGGCGATGGAACGCATCTATGATATAATGGACAACGTACCTGCCACATCCTTCACCCTCCAGACCAACGGCACCCTGCTAAAGGAGCTGAGAACGGAATATCTCCTAAGGTTCCATTCCATCCTTGTATCGCTGGACGGCCCCAGAGAGGTCACGGACGCTTCCAGAGGGGTAGGGACCTATGATCTGGTGATGTCCAATGTCAGGGACATCAAGGAACGGGGGTTCAGTGGGGACCTCATAGCCAGGATGGCATTTTCCGACCACGGTGACATCCACCGTGATGTCATGCACCTCCTGGAGAGCTTCGACCACGTCCACTGGCAGCTGGACGTCTTCTGGACC